>NZ_JBFBFP010000042.1:0-69748 GCF_040684275.1 Streptomyces sp. NPDC091371 | reverse complement strand
GACTCCGACTCCTCGTAGAACTTCTGCAGCGCGAGCGAGGACTTGCCACCGCCGGACGCGCCGACGATGGCGAGACCACCGCCGCACCTGCGGCCGGGCCGACGTTTCGTTCCAGCCCCGCCGGCGTTTGAGGCGCGGGGTCCGGGGCGGAGCCCCAGGGCGCTTGCGCGGCGGCGCACCTGCCCGGGCTACGCCTCCGGCGGGGTGTCGTCCTCGTCGGGGGAGGCGGCCGCCGGCGGTTCCTCCGCCGGGGGGTCCTGCTTGCGCTTCGGCGGCAGCGACAGGCCGCCGGACGTGTCCCGCAGGTACGAGCCGTCACCCGGCTGCTCCGGCCCGGCAGGATCCCGCCGCCGCAGGTACCGCTCGAACTCCCGGGCGATCGCGTCCCCCGACGCCTCCGGCAGATCGGCCGTGTCCCGGGCCTCCTCCAGCGTCTGGACGTACTCCGCGACCTCGCTGTCCTCCGCCGCCAGCTGGTCCACGCCCAGCTGCCACGCCCGCGCGTCCTCCGGCAGCTCGCCCAGCGGGATCCGGATGTCGATCAGGTCCTCCAGCCGGTTCAGCAGGGCCAGCGTGGCCTTCGGGTTCGGCGGCTGCGACACGTAGTGCGGCACCGCCGCCCACAGGGACACCGCCGGCACCCCGGCGTGCGTGCACGCCTCCTGCAGCACGCCCACGATCCCCGTCGGGCCCTCGTACTTGGTCTCCTCCAGGTCCATCGTCCGCGCCAGGTCCGCGTCCGAGGTGACCCCGCTCACCGGCACCGGCCGCGTGTGCGGGGTGTCCCCGAGCAGCGCGCCGAGGACGACGACCATCTCCACGCCCAACTCGTGGGCGAAGCCCAGCAGCTCGTTGCAGAACGACCGCCACCGCATGGACGGTTCGATGCCCCGAACCAGCACGAGGTCGCGCGGCTTCGCCCCGCCGATGCGGACCACCGACAGCCGCGTCGTCGGCCACGTGATCTTCCGTACCCCGTTGTCCAGCCACACAGTCGGCCGGTTGACCTGGAAGTCGTAGTAGTCCTCGGCGTCCAGCGCCGCGAACACCTCGCCCTTCCACTCCCGGTCCAGGTGCGCGACCGCACCGGAGGCCGCGTCACCCGCGTCGTTCCAGCCCTCGAACGCGGCCACCATGACCGGGTCGATCAGCTCGGGCACGCCCTCAAGCTCGATCACCCAGGTCTCCTTCCGAAGTTCCCTTGCGTACGTGGGCCAGCCTAAGCCTTGATGAGGCACCGGCCACAGCCCACGACAGAGGGGCGGTTCCCCTCGGAACCGCCCCTCTTCCCCACCTGCGTACGAGCTATGCCTTGCGGCTCAGCATCTCCTCGACACGGGCCCGTACGGCCTCGTCGTCCAGGCCGCGGACCGTCACCGTGGTACGCCGGCGCAGCACGTCGTCGACCGTCTCGGCCCACTCGTTGTCACGGGCGTACGCGACCTGCGCCCAGATCTCCGGACCGTCCGGGTGGATGCGCTCGGCCAGCGCCGGGTCCTCGTTCGCGATCCGCGCGATGTCGAAGGCCAGCGAACCGTAGTGCGAGGCCAGGTGGCGGGCGGTCAGCGGGTCCATCCGCGCACCGGGCTCGCGGTCCACCAGCAGCCGGTGCGCGACCGCGTTCGGGTTGGCGACACCGGGCAGCGGGACCCGCCGCACCAGCGACTTCACCGGCTCCATGTCCTCGGTCAGCGGGCTGCCCGGGAGCTTCGCCAGCTTGTCCATGACCACACGGCCGATGTGCCGGTACGTGGTCCACTTGCCGCCGGCCACCGACAGCATGCCGCCCGCGCCCTCGGACACGACCGTCTCGCGCTTGGCCTTCTCGACCCCGCCAGGGCCGCCGGGCAGCACCCGCAGGCCGGCGAAGGCGTACGTCATCAGCGAGCGGTCCAGGTCCGCGTCCTTCACCGAGAAGGCCGCCTCGTCCAGGATCTGCTGGATGTCGGCCTCGGTGGCGCGCACGTCCGCCGGGTCGCCCTCGTACACCTCGTCGGTGGTGCCGAGCAGCAGCTGGTCCTCCCACGGGAGGGCGAAGGTGATGCGGTACTTGTCGATCGGGGTGGCCATGGCGGCCTTCCAGGGCGACTTGCGCTTCATGACGATGTGCGCGCCCTTGGAGAGGCGGATCGACGGCATCGAGTGCTTGTCTTCCATGCGCCGCAGGTGGTCCACCCACGGGCCGGTGGCGTTGAGCACGACGCGCGCGTCGACCCCGAACTCGGTGCCGTCCAGGCGGTCCTTGAGCTCGGCTCCGGTGACCCGGCCGCGCGTCATGCGCAGCCCGGTGACCTCGGCGTGGTTGAGGACGACCGCGCCCGACTCGACGGCCGCGCGGACCGTCATGACGGCGACGCGGGAGTCGTTCATCTGGTGGTCGTAGTAGACCGCGACGGCCTTCAGGTCGTCCGTCCGCAGCCCCGGGTTGTCGGCGGCGGCGCGGGCCGGGGAGATGACCTTGCCCATGCCGTCGCCGAAGGCCGAGAGGGCGGAGTAGGCGAAGACGCCCGCGCCCAGCTTGGCCGCACCGACCGGACCGCCCTTGTAGACGGGCAGGTAGAAGGTGAGCGGGTTGACCAGGTGCGGGGCCACGTCCTTGGCCAGCACCCGGCGCTCGTGGTGGTTTTCGGCCACCAGCTTGACCGCGCCGGTCTGCAGGTAGCGCAGGCCGCCGTGGACCAGCTTGGAGGAGGCCGAGGAGGTGGCGCCGGCGAAGTCGCCGGCGTCCACCATGGCGACCCGCAGACCAGACTGCGCGGCGTGCCAGGCCACCGAGGTGCCCAGGATTCCACCGCCGATGACCAGGAGGTCGTACGTGGCCTTCGCCAACTGCTCGCGGGTCTCGGCGCGGCTCGCGTTGGAACCGGCGGTCGGGTGCGTGCCCAGTGCGGTCACGCTCTGCGGGATGCTCATATCTCTCTTAGCTCCTCGTCGATTGACTCAGCTGAGTGTGGTCAGCTGGCGTCTTCGTCGTCGACCCAGCCCATGGACCGCTCGACGGCCTTGAGCCAGCTCTTGTACTCGCGCTCCCGCTGCTCGGCGGGCATCCGCGGGGTCCACTCGGCCGCGCGGCGCCAGTTGGCGCGCAGGGCGTCGGTGTCGGGCCAGAAGCCGACGGCCAGGCCGGCGGCGTAGGCGGCGCCGAGGCAGGTGGTCTCGGCGACCATCGGACGGACCACGGGGGCGTCCAGGAAGTCCGAGAGCGTCTGCATCAGCAGGTTGTTGGAGGTCATGCCGCCGTCGACCTTGAGGGCCGTGAGCTCGACGCCCGAGTCCTTGGTCATGGCGTCGGTGATCTCGCGGGTCTGCCAGGCGGTGGCCTCCAGGACGGCACGGGCGATGTGCGCCTTGGTGACGTACCGGGTGAGGCCGGCGATCACACCGCGGGCGTCGGAGCGCCAGTACGGGGCGAACAGGCCGGAGAAGGCCGGCACGAAGTAGGCGCCGCCGTTGTCCTCGACGGAGGAGGCCAGGGTCTCGATCTCGGCCGCGGACTTGATCAGGCCCATCTGGTCGCGCATCCACTGGACGAGCGAGCCGGTGACGGCGATGGAGCCCTCCAGCGCGTAGACCGGCTTCTGGTCGCCGATCTGGTAGCCGACCGTGGTCAGCAAGCCGCTGTAGGAGTTGATGATCTTGTCGCCGGTGTTCATCAGCATGAACGTGCCGGTGCCGTACGTGGACTTGGCCTCGCCCTCGGCGAAACAGGTCTGGCCGAACAGGGCGGCCTGCTGGTCGCCGAGCGCCGAGGCGACCGGGACGCCGGCGAGGACGCCGTCCTTGACGTGGCCGTAGACCTCGGCGGAGGACTTGATCTCCGGGAGGACGTTCAGCGGCACGTCCATGGACTCGGCGATGCGCTCGTCCCAGGCCAGGGTGTGCAGGTTCATCAGCATCGTGCGCGAGGCGTTGGTGACGTCGGTGACGTGCACGCCGCCCTGGGCGCCGCCGGTCAGGTTCCAGATGACCCAGGAGTCCATGGTGCCGAAGAGGATGTCCCCGGCCTCGGCGCGCTCGCGCAGGCCCTCGACGTTGTCGAGCAGCCAGCGGACCTTCGGGCCGGCGAAGTAGCTCGCCAGGGGCAGGCCGGTCTCGCGGCGGAAGCGGTCCTGGCCGACGTTGCGGCCGAGCTCCTTGCACAGGGCGTCGGTGCGGGTGTCCTGCCAGACCAGCGCGTTGTGCACCGGCTCGCCGGTGTTCTTGTCCCACAGGACGGTGGTCTCGCGCTGGTTGGTGATGCCGACGGCCTTGACGTCCGCGGCGGTGATCTCCGCCTTGGCGATGGCCCCGGCGACGACCTCCTGGACGTTGGTCCAGATCTCGGTGGCGTCGTGCTCGACCCAGCCCGGCTTCGGGAAGATCTGCTCGTGCTCCTTCTGGTCGACGGCCACGATGCGGCCGTCGCGGTCGAAGACGATGCAGCGGGAGGAGGTGGTGCCCTGGTCGATCGCGGCGATGAAGGGGCCGGTGCTGCTGGTCATGTGGCTGCTCCTGGCAGGTCTATGAGTAGGCGGAATCAGGATGCGGTGCGGATCTTACGAGCGCGGGCCGATGCTGATCAGGCGAACGCGATGTTGTACAGACCACCGGCGACGGCGGCACCGACGAGCGGGCCGACGACCGGGATCCAGGAGTAGCTCCAGTCGGAGCCGCCCTTGTTGGGCAGCGGCAGCAGGGCGTGGACGATGCGCGGACCGAGGTCGCGGACCGGGTTGATGGCGTAGCCGGTCGGACCGCCCAGCGAGAGGCCGATGCCGACGACCACGAACGAGGTGATCAGGACGCCGATGACACCGAGGCCCTTGCCGCCGTCCTGGAGGCCCTGGGTCAGGATGGCCAGGACCAGGACGGCCGTGCCGATGATCTCCGTCGCGAGGTTCTGGACCACGTTGCGGATCTCGGGGCCGGTCGAGAAGATCCCGAGCACCGGACCGGCGACGTCGTGCGGGTGCGGGTCCTCGGGACCGAGCCGCGCGTCCTTGATGTTCTCGGGGTCCGCCAGGTGGGCGCGGAACTGGCCGTAGTACGTGATCCACATCAGGACCGCGCCGAGCATGGCGCCGAGCAGCTGGCCCGCGAAGTAGACCGGGACGTCACCCCACTCGCCGGTCTTGATGGCGATGCCGACCGTGACCGCCGGGTTGAGGTGCGCGCCGGAGAGCGGTGCGGAGACGTAGGCGGCGATCAGGACCGCGAAGCCCCAGCCGAAGGTGATCGCGAGCCAGCCCGCGCCGCGGGCCTTGGAGCTCTTGAGCGTGAGGGCGGCGCAGACGCCACCGCCGAGCAGTGTGAGCAGGGCGGTACCGATGGTCTCGCCGATGAAGATGTCGGAGCTGGACACCCGCGACTCCTTTGTCTTACGTCCAGGGGTGGGCGGAAACCGGGTCCCTCCGGTGGTTCCGCGCACTCGGTGAGTGCTGCACCGGTCCTTGGCCTTGCCACACCCTAACGCGTATTGCCGGTAGGTGTTCGACATTGCCGACCGATGAACGGCAGTTTTCCGCCTACGTGAAGAACCCGTCAAGGCCTGACCAGGTCAAAGAACCGGATCGTTACCACCCGGTACGATCGCCCAAATCCGGCCAATCCATGATCAGTAAATGACAAAACCCACCCAAATGCAGCTTGAAGCCGCGCCGGGTGGGCCTTGAGTGGGGCGAAAGAGTCAGGTCAAGCTCAGAACCGGCCCGCTCCCAGGTCGCGTGAAACCGACCGCGCGCAGTCCCGTACGGACGCCACCAGCGCCGCCCGGGGCTCCCCGGACTCGCCGCAGACCCGCTCCACGGCGCCCGCCACCGCGACCGCGCCGACCGGCATCCTGCGCCGGTCGTGAATGGGCGCCGCGACCGAGGCGATGCCCTCCCACGTCTCCTCCACGTCGGCGGCCCAGCCGCGCGCCCGGGTCAGCCCGAGGACCTCCTCGAACCCGGCCGCGTCCGTGACCGTGCGCGGGGTGAACGCCTCGCGCTCCACCTCCAGCGCCTGCGTGTGCGCCACCGGGTCGTACGCCGACAGCACCTTGCCCAGCGCCGTCGAGTGCAGCGGCTGCATGGCCCCCACCTCCAGCACCTGGCGGCTGTCGTCGGGCCGGAACACGTGGTGCATGATCAGCACCCCGCTCTTGTGGAGCACGCCCACGTACACGCTCTCGCCGCTCGCCCGGGCCAGGTCGTCCGTCCACACCAGGGCGCGGGCCCGCAGCTCGTGCACGTCCAGATAGCTGTTGCCCAGACGCAGCAGCTCGGCGCCCAGCTGGTAGCGCCCCGATGCCGGGTCCTGCTCGACGAAGCCCTCCGCCTGCAAGGTGCGCAGGATGCCGTGTGCGGTGCCCTTGGCCAGGCCCAGGGCGGACGCCACGTCCGAGAGCCCCAGCCGGCGCTCCCCGCCCGCCAGGAGTCGCAGCATCGCAGCGGCTCGTTCGAGCGACTGGATGTTCCGTGCCATCGCGCAGCCTCCTGCTGACGTAGTTCGACAATGCTGAACACTATCGGTCGATGCCGACCTCGTGCATGCTGAGGCGTTCCGGACACACGTGCGTGTCGACACACCCGCGTCGACACCCCCGTCAGGACGCCCCGCGCACAGAATGCAGTCCGCCACGTGGGACGCCCTCACCGGGTCAGGTGCCGCGCGGTTACCCTGGCCGCGTGCACCCTTGACACAGAGGGGGTGCAAAGCCGACAGCCGTCGCATCCCAGGGAGCTCAACCATGGCCTCGTTGCCGAACCCGCCCGCTGACACACAGACCCGGGCCGATGCCCTCCGAGAGGCGCTCGCCACCCGTGTGGTCGTCGCCGACGGAGCCATGGGAACGATGCTCCAGGCGCAGGACCCCACCATGGAAGACTTCCAGCAGCTCGAAGGCTGCAACGAGGTCCTCAACATCACCCGCCCCGACATCGTGCGCTCCGTCCACGAGGCGTACTTCTCGGTGGGCGTGGACTGCGTCGAGACCAATACCTTCGGCACGAACTATGCGGCACTCGCCGAGTACGACATCGCCGATCGGAACTTCGAGCTGTCGGAGGCAGGCGCCCGCATCGCCCGCGAGGTCGCGGACGAGTTCACCGCCTCCACCGGCCAGCAGCGCTGGGTCCTGGGCTCCATCGGCCCCGGCACCAAGCTCCCCACCCTCGGCCACATCACCTACGGCCAGATCCGCGACGCCTACCAGATCAACGCCGAGGGCCTCATCTCCGGCGGCGCCGACGCGCTGCTCGTCGAGACCACCCAGGACCTCCTGCAGACCAAGTCCTCCATCATCGGCGCCCACCGCGCCATGAAGGCGCTGGGCGTCACCGTCCCGCTGATCTGCTCCGTCACCGTCGAGACCACCGGCACCATGCTCCTCGGCTCCGAAATCGGTGCGGCGCTGACCGCGCTGGAGCCCCTCGGCATCGACATGATCGGCTTGAACTGCGCGACCGGCCCGGCGGAGATGAGCGAGCACCTGCGCTACCTGGCGCGGAACGCCCGCATCCCGATCTCCTGCATGCCCAACGCCGGCCTGCCCGTCCTGACGAAGGACGGCGCCCACTACCCGCTGTCCGCCTCCGAGCTGGCCGACGCCCAGGAGACGTTCGTCCGCGAGTACGGCCTCTCCCTCGTCGGCGGCTGCTGCGGCACGACGCCGGAGCACCTGCGGCAGGTCGTGGAGCGGGTCCGGGGTACCGAGATCACACAGCGGAGCCCGCAGCCGGAGCCGGGTGCGGCTTCGCTGTATCAGACGGTGCCGTTCCGCCAGGACACCTCGTACATGGCCATCGGCGAGCGCACCAACGCCAACGGCTCCAAGAAGTTCCGCGAGGCCATGCTCGACGGCCGCTGGGACGACTGCGTCGAGATGGCCCGCGACCAGATCCGCGAGGGCGCGCACATGCTCGACCTCTGCGTCGACTACGTGGGCCGCGACGGCGTCGAGGACATGAAGGAGCTGGCCGGCCGTTTCGCCACCGCCTCCACCCTGCCGATCGTCCTCGACTCCACCGAGGTCCCCGTCATCCAGGCCGGCCTGGAGAAGCTCGGTGGCCGTGCGGTCATCAACTCCGTGAACTACGAGGACGGCGACGGCCCGGAGTCGCGCTTCGCGAAGGTCACCCGTCTGGCCCAGGAGCACGGTGCCGCGCTGATCGCGCTGACCATCGACGAGGAGGGCCAGGCCCGCACCGTCGAGCACAAGGTCGCCATCGCCGAGCGCCTCATCGAGGACCTGACGTCGAACTGGGGGATCCGCGAGTCGGACATCCTCATCGACACCCTCACGTTCACGATCTGCACCGGTCAGGAGGAGTCCCGCAAGGACGGCATCGCCACGATCGAGTCGATCCGTGAGCTCAAGCGCCGTCACCCGGACGTCCAGACCACGCTGGGTCTGTCGAACATCTCCTTCGGCCTGAACCCGGCCGCCCGTGTCCTGCTGAACTCGGTCTTCCTCGACGAGTGCGTGAAGGCGGGTCTGGACTCGGCGATCGTGCACGCCTCGAAGATCCTGCCGATCGCCCGCTTCGACGACGAGCAGGTCAACACGGCACTCGACCTGATCTACGACCGGCGGACCGAGGACTACGACCCGCTGCAGAAGCTGATGGCCCTGTTCGAGGGCGTCAACACCAAGTCGCTGAAGGCCGGCCGTGCCGAGGAACTCCTCGCCCTGCCGCTCGACGAGCGCTTGCAGCGCCGGATCATCGACGGCGAGAAGAACGGCCTGGAGGCCGATCTGGACGAGGCCCTCCAGACCCGCCCGGCCCTGGACATCGTCAACGACACCCTCTTGGAGGGCATGAAGGTCGTCGGCGAGCTGTTCGGCTCCGGCCAGATGCAGCTCCCCTTCGTCCTCCAGTCCGCCGAGGTCATGAAGACGGCCGTGGCGTATCTCGAACCGCACATGGAGAAGTCCGACGCGGAGGGCAAGGGCACCATCGTCCTGGCCACGGTCCGCGGCGACGTCCACGACATCGGCAAGAACC
This sequence comes from Streptomyces sp. NPDC091371, assembly GCF_040684275.1. Lineage (NCBI taxonomy): Bacteria > Bacillati > Actinomycetota > Actinomycetes > Kitasatosporales > Streptomycetaceae > Streptomyces > Streptomyces sp. NPDC091371. Next base: position 60,782 of record NZ_JBFBFP010000042.1, on the reverse strand, counting down.
TCGTCGACATCATCCTCACCAACAACGGCTACAACGTCGTCAACATCGGCATCAAGCAGCCCGTCTCCGCGATCCTCGAAGCGGCCCAGGAGCACAAGGCCGACGTCATCGGCATGTCGGGCCTGCTCGTGAAGTCGACCGTGATCATGAAGGAGAACCTGGAGGAGCTCAACCAGCGCAAGCTGGCGGCCGACTACCCGGTCATCCTCGGCGGCGCCGCCCTCACCCGCGCCTACGTCGAACAGGACCTCCACGAGATCTACGAAGGCGAAGTCCGCTACGCCCGCGACGCCTTCGAGGGCCTGCGCCTCATGGACGCCCTGATCGCCGTCAAGCGCGGAGTCCCCGGCGCCGCCCTCCCCGAGCTCAAGCAGCGCCGGGTCGCCAAGCGGGACACGCCCGTCCTCCAGGTGGAGGAGGCGGAGGAGCCCGGCGGCCGGTCCGACGTGGCCGTCGACAACCCGGTGCCCGCCCCGCCGTTCTGGGGGACCCGCGTCGTCAAGGGCATCCCGCTCAAGGACTACGCCTCCTGGCTGGACGAGGGCGCCCTCTTCAAGGGCCAGTGGGGCCTCAAGCAGGCCCGCGCGGGCGGAGCCACGTACGAGGAGCTCGTCGAGAGCGAGGGCCGTCCCCGTCTGCGCGGGCTCCTGGAGAAGCTCCACACGGAGAACCTCCTCGAGGCGGCCGTCGTCTACGGGTACTTCCCCTGCGTGTCCAAGGGCGAGGACCTGATCATCCTGGACGAGCAGGGCAACGAGCGGACCCGCTTCACCTTCCCGCGCCAGCGCCGCGGCCGCCGCCTGTGCCTCGCCGACTTCTTCCGCCCGGAGGAGTCGGGGGAGACCGACGTCGTCGGCCTCCAGGTCGTCACCGTCGGCTCGAAGATCGGCGAGGCCACGGCCAAGCTGTTCGAGTCCGACTCCTACCGCGAGTACCTGGAGCTGCACGGCCTCTCCGTCCAGCTCGCCGAGGCCCTCGCCGAGTACTGGCACGCCCGAGTCCGCGCCGAGCTCGGCTTCGGCGGCGAGGACCCGGCCAAGGTCGAGGACATGTTCGACCTCAAGTACCGAGGCGCCCGCTTCTCCCTCGGCTACGGCGCCTGCCCCGACCTGGAGGACCGCGCGAAGATCGCCGACCTGCTCCAGCCGGAGCGGATCGGCGTCCACCTCTCGGAGGAGTTCCAGCTCCACCCCGAGCAGTCCACCGACGCGATCGTGATTCACCACCCCGAAGCGAAGTATTTCAACGCACGCTGACACCGACCGGCGTACACTGGTCGGTCCCATACAGGCCGGTCACCTGTTCCCCAGGGGGGTACCCCGCGGGGTCGAGGTGACCGGCCTTGTCGTCCCCCGGAGAGAGGCGTTACGCATGACCAGCACCGTTCCCGCCCCCGTCGCCCGTACGGCCGACGGGCATGCCCTGCAGGCGGTGCTGCTCGACATGGACGGCACTCTCGTCGACACCGAGGGCTTCTGGTGGGAGATCGAAGCGGAGATCTTCCACGAGCTCGGCCACCGGCTCGACGAGTCCTGGCGCGACGTGGTCGTCGGCGGCCCGATGAGCCGCAGCGCGGGCTTCCTCATCGAGGCCACCGGCGCCGCCATCGGCCTGGCCGAGCTCAGCGTCCTCCTCAACGAGCGCTTCGAGGCCCGCATCGCCGACCGGGTCCCGCTCATGCCGGGCGCCGAGCGGCTGCTGACCGAGCTGGCCCGGCACAACGTGCCCACCGCGCTCGTCTCCGCCTCGCACCGCCGCGTCATCGACCAGGTCCTGCTCACCCTGGGCCGCGACCGCTTCACGATGACCGTCGCCGGCGACGAGGTCGCCCGTACGAAGCCGCACCCCGACCCCTACCTGCTCGCCGCGAGCACGCTGGGCGCGCACCCCTCCCGGTGCGCCGTCATCGAGGACACCGCGACCGGCGTCGCCGCCGCAGAGGCTGCCGGCTGCCGGGTCGTGGCCATCCCCTCCGTCGGCCGCATCGAGCCGGCCCCCGGCCGGACGATCATGCGCTCGCTGGAGGAAGTGGACCTGGCCTTCCTGCGCTCGCTCATCGCCCCGATGAACTGAGCGCACGCGTCACCACACGCTCCGTACCGAACAAAACGACCGCGGGGCGCGGGTCCCGCGGAAGAATCTTCTACGGCACGCCCCGGAGGCTGAAATTCCATCCCATCCGGGGCAGTTGTCCCAGGTGACCTTTGTCACCCGTCACAGCCCCGACGGACCTGTCTCGGGGCCTCGGAGCCTGCCGCTCTGTCCGGATTGATCAGCTCCTGACCGAATCCGGACAGAGCGTCGCGTGAACAGCCGGTTCACTCCCGTCACGGTGCGATTACACCCCATGTCCGGCCAGTTCCAGCCATCCCGTCCCGGGCCACTAGTGTCATTGCGGGCACTGCGCCGCACCTCAGCCGCCCCGGACACACACCCTTGTTGCCGGGACCGCGTGGACCGATCGTCACTACACCGGCCCGATCGTTCCGCCCTGAACGGGCGACCGCCGCGAAGTGCCCTTCACACCGCTTTGAGCAAGTGCCGGTAACAGGGAGTACTTCCAGCATGAACCGCAAGACCATGGTGCTGACGGCCGCGGCCGGACTGCTCACCCCCACGCTGGCCGCATGCGGCACCGCGACCGGCGGAGGAGCAGGATCCGGAGCGATCGTCGTCGGAACCACCGACCGGTTCGAGGCCGCCGAATACGCCCCCGCCCCCTTCGACCCGGCCTACGCCTACGACGCCGGCGCCTGGAACGTCCTGCGCCAGACCGTCCAGACGCTCATGCACACCCCCCGCGCCGGCGGCCAGCCCGTCCCCGAAGCAGCCTCCGACTGCCGCTTCACCGACACCGGCAACGAGAGCTACCGCTGCACCCTGCGCCCCGGCCTGAAGTTCTCCTCCGGCGACCCCGTCACGGCCAAGGACGTCAAGTTCTCCATCGAACGCGTCCTCGCCATCAAGGACGAGAACGGCCCCTCGTCGCTCCTGGCCAACATCGACACCGTCGAAGCCAAGGCCGCCGACACCGTCGTCTTCCACCTGAAGGCCCCCGACGCGACGTTCCCGTACAAGCTCTCCACCCCCGCCGCGGGCATCGTCAGCGAGAAGCACTACGACGCCAAGAAGCTCCGCGAGGGCTTCGCCGTGGACGGCTCCGGCCCGTACACGATGAAGGCCGAAGTCAAGAACAACCAGCTCGTCCGCGCCGTCTTCAGCAAGAACCCCCACTACAAGGGCGACCTCAAGCTGCAGAACGACAAGGCCGAACTGCGCACCTACGCCGACTCCACCGCCATGGGCAAGGCACTCGCCGACGGGAAGATCCACATGATCTCCCGCACCCTGTCGCCCGCCCAGATCAACGAGCTCTCCACCAAGCCCCCCAAGGGCGTCAAGCTCACCCCGCTGCCCGGCCTGGAGATCCGCTACCTCGGCTTCAACACCGACGCCCCCGTCGTCAAGGACAAGGCCGTACGCCAAGCCCTCGCCGCCGCCGTCGACCGCAACGCCCTCATCAACAAGGTCTACGGCAAGTCCGCGCAGCCCCTCTACTCGCTGGTCCCCACCACCGTGACGGGCCACGTCAACTCCTTCTTCAACAAGTACGGCGACGCCAACACCGCCAAGGCCGCCACCCTGCTGAAGGACGCCGGGATCAAGACCCCGGTCAAACTCACCCTGAACTACACCACCGACCACTACGGCGACGGCACCGCGGCCGAGTTCGAAGCCCTCAAGGCCCAGCTGAACTCCACCCAGCTGTTCGACATCACCGTCCAGGGCAGCGACTGGGCCGACTTCCGCCCCGCGCAGAAGAAGGGCGACCACGCCGCCTACGGACTCGGCTGGTTCCCCGACTACCCCGACGCCGACAACTTCCTCGCCCCGTTCCTGGAGCAGGACAACTTCCTGGGCACCCCGTACGCCAACACCGCCGTACGCACCCGCCTCATCCCCGAATCCCGGCGCGCCGCCGACCGCAACGTCGCCGTCCCCGCGATCACGGAGATGCAGGACATCGTCGCCGACGACGTGCCCGTCCTGCCCCTGTGGCAGGGCAAGCAGTACGTCGCCGCACGCGACGGAATCACCGGAGTGGAGTGGTCCGTCAACGCCATCTCCGACCTCCAGCTGTGGGAGCTCGGCCGCGGCGTAAGCGGCTGACGCACGCAACCAACCGGCAGCGGGTGTCGCGGGCCGGCCCAACGAACCGTTCGACTGAGAAGGACACATCCGTGAATCGACGTAACCAGTGGCTGGCGGCCCCGCTCGGCGCAGCCACCGCCGCCGCGCTGCTCAGCGGTTGCGGTTCGACCGATGGCTCCAACGCCGGCAGCGGCAAGGGCGTGGTCATGGGGATATCCGACAAGGTGAAGGCCACCGACCCGGCCTCCGGCTACGACCCGGGCTCCTGGGTCCTGTTCAACAACGTCTTCCAGTCCCTCCTCAGCTTCCCCAAGGGCGGCACCACCCCCGAGCCGGACGCCGCCGAGACCTGCGGCTTCGAGGGCGCCGACAGCAAGACGTACAAGTGCACCCTGCGCGGCGGCCTCAAGTTCAGCAACGGCCACAGCCTCACCGCGAAGGACGTCAAGTACTCCTTCGAGCGCACCCTGAAGATCAACGACGAGAACGGCCCCGCCGTCATGCTCGCGTCGATCGGCACCATCGACGCCCCCGACGACAAGACCGTCGTCTTCCACCTCAAGAACTCCGACGCGACCTTCCCCAGCAAGATCGCCTCGGGCGCCGGCTCCATCGTCGACCGCGCCGAATACCCGGCCGACAAGCTCCGCACCGACGGCAAGGCCATCGGCTCCGGCGTCTACAAGCTGGACTCCATCAACGACAAGAGCGCGAGCTTCTCCGTCAACGAGTCCTACACCGGCAAGGCCAAGGTCCGGAACTCCGGCGTCACCATGAAGTTCTTCAACGAGGACCAGGCCGCCCTCAAGAAGGTCCTCGAAAGCGGAGACGTCGACTTCGCCTTCCGCGGCCTCGCCGCCAAGGACATCGCCGGCCTCTCCACCAACACCGGGGACAAGAAGGTCGAGGTCGTCCAGGGCACCGGCGCCGAAGTCCAGCACCTCGTCTTCAACATGAACGACCCCGTCGCCGGAAAGATCCACGTCCGCAAGGCCATCGCCTACCTCGTCGACCGCGAAGCGCTGGTCAAGGAGGTCTACCAGGGAACCGCGACCTCCCTCTACTCGATCGTCCCGGCCGGCATCGCCTCCCACACCACGCCCTTCTTCGACCGCTACGGCGGCAGCCCCCAGCTGGAGAAGGCCAAGGCCGTCCTGCGCGCCGCCAACGTCAAGGACAAGGTCAAGCTGACCCTCTACTCGACGCCCTCGCGCTACGGCCCCTCCACGGACCAGGAACTGCAGCTCATCGCCAAGCAGCTCAACGACAGCGGCCTCTTCGAAGCCGACGTCAAGTCCGCCGAGTTCGACCAGTACGAGAAGGACATCCAGGCCGGCAAGTACGGCGTCTACGTGAAGGGCTGGGTCCCCGACTACCCGGACGCCGACAACTTCACCCAGCCGTTCTTCGGCCCCGACAACGTCCTCGGCAACAACTACGACAACAAGGAGATCACCGGGACCATCATCCCGTCGACCTCCGCGAAGTCCGACCGCACCGCCGCCAACACGGACTACAACCGCCTCCAGGACATCGTCGCCGACGAGATCCCGATCCTCCCGCTCTGGCAGGGCAAGCAGTACGCGGTCACCCGCCCCAACGTCACCGGCCTCCAGTGGTCGCTCGACGCGTCGACCGTCTTCCGCTTCTGGGAAATCAGCAAGGGCTGAGCCCGAGCGACCCGAAGCCAACGGGCCGGCAGCCGCACCACGCGGCCGCCGGCCCGTTCGCCGTCCGTCCCCCAACAGCCCTACTGGTTCGCGCCCGGCCGCACCAGACCACTCTCGTACGCGTACACCGCGGCCTGCACCCGGTCCCGCAGCCCCAGCTTCGTCAACACGTGCCCCACATGCGTCTTCACCGTCGTCTCGCTCACGAACAGGTCCGCCGCGATCTCCGCGTTCGACAAGCCCCGGGCCACCAGCTTCAACACCTCGACCTCCCGCTCGGTCAACGTCCCCAAGGTGTCCGGCACGCTCTCCTCACCCGAAGGCAGATGACCCGCGTACTTGTCCAGCAGCCGCCGCGTGATGCTCGGCGCGAGCATCGCCTCGCCGCCCGCGACCACCCGGATCGCCTGCACCAGCTCATTGGCCGGCGCGTCCTTCAGCAAGAACCCGCTCGCCCCCGCCCGCAGCGCCTCCACCACGTACTCGTCCAGATCGAACGTGGTCAGCACCAGCACCTTCGCCGGACCGTCCCGACCCGGACCCGTGATCTGCCGGGTCGCCTCCACGCCGTCCATCCGCGGCATCCGGATGTCCATCAGCACCACATCCGGCTGCAGCGCCCGCACCTGGTCCAACGCCTGCAGACCGTCCCCCGCCTCACCCACCACCGCGAGGTCCTCCTCGGCCTCCAGGATCATCCGGAAGCCGGTACGCAGCAGCGGCTGGTCATCGACCAGAAGGACGCGGATCGCCACGGGGTCTACCTCGTATTCACACGGCATCTTCGACGGACGCCGCCCATTCTGCCCTGACCGGGCAATCAGGAATCGGCCGGGCGCGGGCCGATCGTCAGAGGATAGGCCGGGGGAGTCCCCCCGAACTCCGGACACACCGCCTGATGATCACACCAGCCGCACAACTTCGTCGGCCGCGGCCGCCAGTCACCCGACTCCGTCGCCTCCCGGATCGCGTCCCACAACGCGTGCAGCTTGCGCTCCACCCGCTCCAGATCCTCCACCACCGGGTCGTACGTCAGCACCTCACCACTGCCCAGGTACACCAGCTGCAACCGCCGCGGCACGACCTGCTTCAGCCGCCACACCACCAACGCGTAGAACTTCATCTGGAACAACGCACCCTCGGCATACTCCGGCCGCGGCGCCTTGCCCGTCTTGTAGTCGACGATCCGCACCTCACCCGTCGGCGCCACGTCCACCCGGTCGATGATCCCGCGCAACCGCAACCCCGACGCCAGCTCCGTCTCCACGAAGAACTCCCGCTCCACCGGCTCCAGCCGCGTCGGGTCCTCCAACGTGAACCAGCGGTCCACCAGCGCCTCGGCCTCCGTCAGCCACCGCGCCAGCCCCGCCCCACCGTCACCCTCCGGGAACAGCTCCGCCAGCTCCGGCTTCGACTCCAGCAACCGCTCCCACTGCCCCGGGACCAACGCCTTCGCCGCCGGCGCCGTCCGCTCCGCCGCAGGATGGTCGAAGAGCCGCTCCAGCACCGCGTGCACCAGCGTCCCGCGCGTCGCCGCCGCACTCGGCTTCTCCGGCAGCTTGTCGATCACCCGGAACCGGTACAGCAGCGGACACCGCATGAAATCGCTCGCCCGAGAAGGAGAAAGCGAAGTGGGCGCCACAGCGGCCCGCACCACGCCCGCATCCACACCGGCACCCACAGTGACATCCGCGGCCACACCAGCACCGGCACCCTCATCGGTACCGGCACCCTCATCGGCGGCGCCTGCCACGGCACCCGAGCTCATCGTCATGCACAAAACCCTACGACCCGCCACCGACAGCCCACGCCATACCATCGACGCCGAGCCCCCTCGCACTGCATGATCAGAGCATCGCACCGAACGAAGGACAACCGTGGCAGACACCGACGAAACCGGCGAGCGCCCAGACCGGCGCTCAGGACCGGGCGGCGGCATCCTCATGGGCCGCCCCTTCGGCGTGCCCGTCTACGTCTCGCCCAGCTGGTTCCTCGTAGCCGCACTCATCACCTGGGTCTTCGGCGACCAGCTCGACCGCGTCCTACCCGACCTCGGACCGGTCCGCTACCTCGTCTCCCTCTTCTTCGCCGTCGCCTTCTACGCCTCCGTCCTCGTCCACGAACTCGCCCACACCGTCGCCGCCCTCCGCTTCAAACTCCCCGTCCGCCGCATCCAGCTCCAGTTCTTCGGCGGAGTCTCCGAAATCGAGAAGGAATCCGAGACCCCCGGCCGCGAATTCGTCCTCGCCTTCGTCGGCCCCCTCCTCTCCCTCCTCCTCGCCGGCGCCTTCTACCTCGGCATGAAAGCCGTCGACCCCGCCACCGTCCCCGGCGTCCTCCTCGCCGGCCTCATGATCTCCAACCTCCTCGTCGCCGCCTTCAACCTCCTCCCCGGCCTCCCCCTCGACGGCGGCCGCATGCTCCGCGCCGTCATCTGGGGCATCACCGGCAAACCCATGACCGGCACCATCGCCGCCGCCTGGATCGGCCGCGCCCTCGCCGTAGCCGTCCTCCTCGGCCTCCCCCTCCTCACCCACACCGGACTCCTCGGCAACCGCACCGACGAGATCGGCGGCATGGACACCGTCATGGACGCCCTCCTCGCCGCCATCCTCGCCGCCATCATCTGGACCGGCGCCGGCAACAGCCTCCGCATGGCCCGCCTGCGCGAACACCTCCCCGAACTCCGCGCCCGCACCCTCACCCGCCGCGCCATCCCCGTCGAGAACACCACCCCCCTCTCCGAAGCCCTCCGCCGCGCCGACGAAGCCGGAGCCCGCGCCCTCGTCGTCGTCGACGGCCACGGAGACCCCACCGCCATCGTCCGCGAAAGCGCCATCGCCTCCGTCCCCGAACACCGCCGCCCCTGGGTCGCCGTCAGCACCCTCGCCCAAGACCTCACCGACGGCATGAAGGTTTCCGCGGACCTCACCGGCGAAGAACTCCTCGACCACCTCCGCGCCACCCCCGCCACCGAATACCTCGTCCTCGAACCCACCGGCGAGATCTACGGCGTCCTCTCCACCCTCGACGTCGAAAAAGCCTTCGTGAAAGCCATGGCACGGCCCCAGTCCTGAACCCAATACACTGGTCACATGTCCGAACCGACCGGTGCCGCCCGCCGACGCGGGCCCTTCGAGGTCGGGGACCAGGTTCAGCTCACCGACCCCAAGGGCCGCCACTACACGTTCACGCTCGAAGCCGGGAAGAATTTCCACACCCACAAGGGTTCCTTCCCCCACGACGAGCTGATCGGCTCCCCCGAGGGCAGTGTTGTCCGTACCACGGGAAACGTCGCGTACCTCGCGCTGCGCCCCCTGCTCCCCGACTATGTCCTGTCCATGCCCCGCGGCGCCGCCGTGGTCTACCCCAAGGACGCCGGCCAGATCCTGGCCTTCGCCGACATCTTCCCCGGCGCCCGCGTCGTCGAAGCAGGCGTCGGCTCCGGCTCCCTGAGCAGCTTCCTGCTGCGCGCCATCGGCGACCAGGGCATGCTCCACAGCTACGAGCGCCGCCCGGACTTCGCCGAGATCGCCACCGCCAACGTCGAGCGCTACTTCGGCGGCCCGCACCCGGCATGGAAGCTGACCGTCGGCGACCTCCAGGACAACCTGGACGAAACCGACGTCGACCGCGTCATCCTCGACATGCTCGCCCCCTGGGAGTGCCTCGAGGCCGTCAAGAAGGCGCTCGTCCCCGGCGGCATCCTCTGCTGCTACGTGGCCACCACCACCCAGCTGTCCAAGACCGTCGAATCCATCCGCGAGATCGGCTGCTTCGCCGAACCGCAGCCCTGGGAATCGATGATCCGCAACTGGCACGTCGAAGGCCTCGCGGTCCGCCCCGACCACCGGATGATCGGCCACACCGGCTTCCTCGTCACCGCCCGCCGCCTCGCAGACGGCGTCGAGCCCCCCATGCGCCGCCGCCGCCCCGCCAAGGGCGCCTACGGCGAGGACTACGAAGGACCCGGCAGCGACCGCTCCGCGTAACCGCTCCGCGCACCCAACACAACGGCGCTGTGGCGCAGTTCCCCCCCTCACCCCGGGAACTGCGCCACAGCGCCTTTTCGTTGTCGGAGGCGGAACGCGGCCACCGGTCCGGACCCGGCCGTTCCACCATCGTGTGAGGTATGGCACGATGCTGGCTCCCCGTCATCCCTCGCACAGGAGACACCCCGCGTGCCGCACAGCCCCGCCGAGCCGGAACTGGGACACACCCGCACCAAGCCCGTCCACTGGATCGCCACCGCATCCGCCATGGCCGCCGTCATAGCCGGCGCGGGACTCCTCCAGCCGGCCACCGGAGCCCCCGCCAAGGCCGCCGAAGGCCCGCCGGCCACCGCACCCGACCCGACGGGCATCACCTACCCCCTCGACTGCAAGGGCGCCCCGCAGGCCGTCACCGCCACCGCCCAAGGCGACCTCGACGGCGACGGCCGCCCCGAAACCGTCGCCGCCGTCCGCTGCGACGCCGGATCCGGCACCCCGCCCCACGCCCTCTACGTACTCGTCCAGGACCGCACCGCCGGAGCCCGCCCCCGCGTCGTCGCCACCCTGCTCGAAACCACCCAGCGCAAGACCGCCACCGACCTCACCGTGCGCAACGGAGCGGTCACGGCAAGCCTCCTCGGCTACTCCTCACCCGACGTCCCGCGCTACAGCCCCGACCTCAAACAGCGCGCCAAGTGGCGCTGGAGCGACGGAAAATTCCGCCAGGAGCTGACGGACTCAGCCGCCAGGAGTGTTTGAACCCTCACTCCGCGTCCGGACCGAAGACCTCCACCCGGTCCGAAACGCGCCGGACGTGGATGCAGTCACCCGGACACTCCTTCGCCGAATCGACCACGTCCTGCAGCAGCGTCAGCGGAACCGGAGTCGTCGCCCCCGCCTCCTGCAGCAGCTCGTCGTCCGCGCTCTTCACATACGCCAGACCATCGATGTCCAGCTCGAACACCTCCGGCGCGTACTGCGCGCAGATGCCGTCCCCGGTGCAGAGGTCCTGATCGATCCAGACCTCCAGCGCCTCGCCGGACCCGCCCGCGACGCCCGCCGGAGCCTCCTGCTGCACGGTCATATCTCCTGCCGTTCCCTGCCCTGAGTGATCCATCCCGGTCACAACCCGCGGCAAGTCGCGCGAGCCCTGACGGGTGTTGAACAGTTCGACCTTACAACCGGCCGCTTTCAGATGTTGATGGGTGGGTATTTCCTTGGCGTGAGGGAGTACGCAAGGGTGAAGATCGGACACGCCTCTACCGTCTTTGTGATCTAGGGGTTTCAATCACCACCAGCCCAGGTAGGGTCAGGAAGCGTCCAGCTCCCCTTGGAGGAGGTGAGGACCGTGGCAGCCCACGACGACGACATCAACCGCGGCATCCGGCCCGGACGAGGGTCTGAGGACCCCGCCGGCCAGGTTGCCTATCTCGAGCAGGAAATCGCCGTCCTGCGCCGCAAGCTCGCCGACTCTCCGCGACACACGAGGATTCTCGAAGAGCGGATCGTCGAGCTTCAGACAAATCTGGCCGGCGTCTCCGCACAGAACGAACGACTGGCGAATACCCTCCGTGAGGCCCGCGACCAGATCGTGGCCCTCAAGGAAGAAGTCGACCGGCTCGCACAGCCGCCGGCAGGCTTCGGTGTCTTCCTGCAAGCCAACGAGGACGGCACCGTCGACATCTTCACCGGAGGCCGAAAGCTCCGCGTGAACGTCAGCCCCAGCGTCGACCCGGAAGACCTCCGGCGCGGCCAGGAAGTCATGCTCAACGAAGCGCTCAACGTGGTCGAGGCCATGGAATTCGAGCGGGCCGGGGACATCGTCACCCTCAAGGAAATCCTTGAGGACGGCGAGCGCGCCCTGGTCGTCGGGCACACCGACGAGGAAAGGGTGGTGAGGCTCGCCGAGCCGCTCCTGGACATCACCATCCGCCCCGGCGACGCCCTCCTGCTCGAACCCCGCTCCGGCTACGTCTACGAAGTGGTCCCCAAGAGCGAAGTCGAAGACCTCGTCCTCGAAGAGGTCCCCGACATCGACTACGACAAGATCGGCGGCCTGGGCGACCAGATCGAACTGATCCGCGACGCCGTCGAGCTCCCGTACCTCTACCCCGACCTCTTCAAGGAACACGAACTGCGGCCCCCGAAGGGCATCCTGCTCTACGGCCCGCCCGGCTGCGGCAAGACGCTCATCGCCAAAGCCGTCGCCAACTCCCTTGCCAAGAAGGTCGCAGAAGTCACCGGACAGGCAGCAGGAAAGTCCTACTTCCTGAACATCAAGGGACCCGAACTCCTCAACAAGTACGTCGGCGAGACCGAGCGGCACATCCGCCTCGTCTTCCAGCGTGCCCGCGAAAAGGCCAGCGAGGGCACCCCCGTCATCGTCTTCTTCGACGAGATGGAATCCCTCTTCCGCACCCGCGGATCCGGAGTCAGCTCGGACGTCGAGAACACCATCGTCCCCCAGCTGCTCGCCGAGATCGACGGCGTGGAAGGCCTGGAGAACGTCATCGTCATCGGCGCCTCCAACCGCGAAGACATGATCGACCCGGCCATCCTCCGCCCCGGACGCCTCGACGTGAAGATCAAGATCGAGCGCCCGGACGCAGAAGCCGCCAAGGACATCTTCGCCAAGTACCTCAAGGCGACGCTGCCCCTGCACACGGACGACCTGTCCGAACACCAGGGCTCCACGGCCGGCACCGTCCACAGCATGATCCAGACCGTCGTCGAGCAGATGTACGCCGAAACCGAGGAGAACCGCTTCCTCGAGGTCACGTACGCCAACGGCGACAAGGAAGTCCTCTACTTCAAGGACTTCAACTCCGGCGCGATGATCCAGAACATCGTCGACCGGGCCAAGAAGATGGCGATCAAGGCCTTCCTCGAACACAACCAGAAGGGCCTGCGCGTCTCCCACCTCCTCCAGGCCTGCGTGGACGAGTTCAAGGAGAACGAGGACCTGCCCAACACCACCAACCCGGACGACTGGGCCCGAATCTCCGGAAAGAAGGGCGAGCGGATCGTATTCATCCGCACCCTCGTCACCGGAAAGCAAGGCGCGGACACCGGACGCTCCATCGACACGGTGGCAAACACCGGTCAGTACCTCTGACAAGCGGAGCGGCTGCGGATGCCCTCCCCGGGCATCCGCAGCCGACTGCTTTACCGGCCGCTTTTCAGCCGGTGACGAGGCCAATTCAATGACGGAAATGATCTCCCCACGAGCGCGAAGTGGTTCTAGGCTCATCCGTACCGCCGCCGGGCGCGCAGTGCGGGGACGGGCACCGCACAGGAACAGGCACAGGCACGCGCACCGGAGCACCAGCGGTACTTGAGCGCCGCTCCCGAAGAGGAGCGCCGCCGGGCAAGGAGGGCCGCATGACCGTACGGCGAGTAATGGGGATCGAGACGGAGTACGGGATCTCCGTCCCGGGCCACCCGAACGCCAATGCCATGCTCACCTCGTCCCAGATCGTCAACGCCTACGCGGCGGCGATGCACCGGGCGCGCCGCGCCCGCTGGGACTTCGAGGAGGAGAATCCGCTGCGGGACGCCCGGGGCTTCGACCTCGCCCGCGAGGCCGCGGACAACAGCCAGCTCACCGACGAGGACATCGGCCTCGCCAACGTCATCCTCACCAACGGCGCACGGCTCTACGTCGACCACGCCCACCCCGAGTACAGCTCCCCCGAGGTCACCAACCCGCTCGACGCCGTCCTCTGGGACAAGGCCGGCGAGCGGATCATGGCCGAGGCCGCCGTACGGGCCGCCCAGCTGCCCGGAGCCCAGCCGATCCACCTCTACAAGAACAACACCGACAACAAGGGCGCCTCCTACGGCACGCACGAGAACTACCTGATGAAGCGGGAAACCCCCTTCTCGGAGATCGTGCGCCACCTGACGCCCTTCTTCGTCTCCCGCCAGGTCGTCACCGGCGCCGGCCGGATCGGCATCGGCCAGGACGGCCGCGAACACGGCTTCCAGATCAGCCAGCGAGCGGACTACTTCGAGGTCGAGGTCGGCCTGGAGACCACCCTCAAGCGCCCCATCATCAACACCCGCGACGAACCCCACTCCGACGCCGAGAAGTACCGCCGGCTCCACGTGATCATCGGAGACGCCAACCTCTCCGAGATCTCGACGTACCTGAAGCTGGGCACGACCTCGCTGGTCCTCGGGATGATCGAGGACGGGTTCATCAACGTCGACCTCGCCGTCGACCAGCCGGTACGCACCCTGCACCAGGTCTCGCACGACCCCGACCTGCAGCACCTGATCACGCTGCGCAGCGGGCGGACACTGACCGCGGTGCAACTCCAGATGGAGTACTTCGAGCTCGCCAGGAAGTTCGTGGACGAGCGGTACGGCTCCGACGCGGACGAGCAGACCAAGGACGTCCTGGTCCGCTGGGAGGACGTCCTGGGGCGGCTGGAGACCGACCCGATGAGCCTGTCCGGCGAGCTGGACTGGATCGCCAAGCGGGAGATCCTCGAGGGCTACCGGCGCCGTGACGGCCTGGGCTGGGACGCGGCGCGGCTGCACCTGGTGGACCTCCAGTACTCGGACGTACGGCCGGAGAAGGGCCTGTACAACCGCCTGGTGGCCCGCGGCAAGATGAAGCGGCTGGTGGAGGAGCCGGCGGTGGAGCGGGCCCAGAGCAAGCCCCCGGAGGACACCCGGGCGTACTTCCGCGGCCGCTGCCTGGAGCAGTACGCGGACGACGTGGCGGCGGCCTCCTGGGACTCGGTGATCTTCGACCTCCCGGGCCGCGACTCCCTGCAGCGCGTCCCGACCCTGGAACCCCTCCGGGGGACCCGGAACCACGTCAAGGAGCTCCTGGACCGCTGCCGCACGGCGGAGGACCTGGTGCGGGTGCTTTCGGGACAGTGAGTGGCGCCTTCGGGGCCTGAAAGGGCCCCGGTCCGGGAATCATGAAATCAGCCGGACGTTATGAAAGTGCGGGGACGAATGTCGGACCCTCCTTGTAGGGTCCGACGTAGGGTCTGATCTTGAGAGATCCCGAATCCCGGGGTCTCTCGACATGAGCGTGCGAACCGAGCGGGGTGAGGTAGACATGGCGACCAAGGACACCGGCGGCGGACAGCAGAAGGCGCAGCGCTCGACCGAGGAGGTCGAGGAGGCGGCGGTCGAGGAATCGACCGACCTCAAGGAGCGCCAGGAGAAGCTCTCCGACGACGTCGACTCCGTTCTGGACGAGATCGACGATGTCTTGGAGGAGAACGCCGAGGATTTCGTGAGGTCGTTCGTCCAAAAGGGTGGCGAGTAGAGCCCTCCAAGGCTATTTAGCCTTCGAATCGAAGGTGCGGGGGCGGGGATGGCTGAGGCGGCGCCGGAAGGTATGAAGCGTTGCTCGCGGTGCAAGCGTGTTCAATCGCGCGAGGCCTTCGCGAGTAACCGCGCGATGCGGGATGGCCTGCAGGCGTATTGCCGCGAATGCCAGGCAGAGCATTACAAGCAGAGGCAAGAAGCGAAAGGGCGGACGGTGCGGGCGAAGATCCCCGTGCCGTCAGGCCACAAACAGTGCCCCCAGTGCGGGGAGATCAAACCTCACTCGGAGTGGGAGCGGAACAAGACGAGTTCGGACGGTTGGGCCAGCTACTGCCGAGAGTGCCGGGCGCAACGGAACCGAGCCTCGTACTTCAAGCGCCACTACGGCATCACAGAAGCCGAACGTGATGACATGATCGCGGCCCAAGGCGGGAACTGCCTGCTCTGCAGGGAAGCTCCGGCCGAGCACGTTGATCACGATCATCAGACGGGTAAGGTCCGAGGCGTACTGTGCTTCAGCTGTAACGCAGCCTTGGGGCAGTTCAAGGACCGGCCGGACGTCATAAGGCGTGCAGCCGCTTACGTGGAAGGAAACCTGTGGAACCCAACACTCGTAGCACAGGGCGTCTACCGGCAGCCTTCCTGACGCCGGGGTCGTCGTCCTTCATGGACTTCCTGGGCGCGCACTCGCCCGAGATGCTGCCCGGCAACCGCAAGCTGCCGGAGGGCGTCGTCGAGGCGCCGCACGGGACGACCATCGTCGCCGCCACCTTCCCCGGAGGAGTGGTGCTCGCCGGTGACCGGCGGGCGACCATGGGGAACATGATCGCGCAGCGGGACATCGAGAAGGTGTTCCCGGCCGACGAGTACTCCGCCGTCGGCATCGCCGGTACGGCCGGCCTGGCCGTGGAGATGGTGAAGCTGTTCCAGCTGGAGCTGGAGCACTTCGAGAAGGTGGAGGGGACGACCCTCTCCCTCGAAGGCAAGGCGAACCGGCTCTCCACCATGATCCGGAGCAATCTGGGCATGGCGATGCAGGGGCTGGCCGTCGTGCCTCTCTTCGCCGGCTACGACGAGGCCAAGGAGAAGGGCCGGATCTTCTCCTACGACGTGACCGGCGGCCGCTCCGAGGAGCACGGATACGCCGCCACCGGATCGGGCTCGATCTTCGCCCGCGGTTCGATGAAGAAGCTCTTCCGCCCGGATCTGACGGAGGAGCAGGCCACCACGCTGGTCGTGCAGGCGCTGTACGACGCCGCCGACGACGACTCGGCGACCGGTGGGCCGGACCTGTACCGCCACATCTATCCGATCGTCACCGTCATCACGGACGAGGGATTCCGCAGGCTGACGGACGACGAGTCGCAGGAACTCGCCCGTACGGTCACCAATCGTCGGCTGGAGCAGCCCGACGGCCCGCGCGCCGCCCTGCTCTGACCATCCGTCGCCTCCCAGGAGCCCAGAAGAAAGGGACGGACAGCCGGTGTCGACTCCGTTCTATGTGTCACCCCAGCAGGCCATGGCCGACCGGGCGGAATACGCCCGGAAGGGCATCGCCCGCGGTCGCAGCCTTGTCGTGCTGCAGTACGCCGACGGCATCGTGTTCGTCGGGGAGAACCCGTCCCGTGCGCTGCACAAGTTCAGCGAGATCTACGACCGGATCGGTTTCGCGGCCGCCGGCAAGTACAACGAGTACGAGAACCTGCGGATCGGCGGTGTGCGCTACGCCGATCTGCGTGGATACACCTACGACCGTGACGATGTGACGGCCCGTGGGCTGGCGAACGTGTACGCGCAGACGCTCGGCACGATCTTCTCCTCTGCGGGTGAGAAGCCGTACGAGGTGGAGCTGGTCGTCGCCGAGGTGGGTGCGACGGCTGCCGGTGACCAGATCTACCGGCTTCCGCATGACGGTTCGATCGTGGACGAGCACGGTTCGGTCGCGGTCGGCGGCAATGCCGAGCAGATCAGCACCTTCCTCGATCAGCGTCACCAGGACGGGATGACCCTGCCCGACGCGCTGAAGCTGGCGGTGCAGGCGCTGTCCAGTCAGGCCAATGGTGCGGACAAGACGATTCCGGCGGAGCGGCTGGAGGTCGCGGTGCTGGACCGTACGCGGGCTCAGCAGCGGAAGTTCAAGCGGATCCGTGGCCGGCAGTTGGCGCGGCTGCTGGAGGCGGATGTTCCGGCGGCGGCTCAGGCGGATGCCGTGTCGAATGACGAGGCGCCGGAGGACGACGCCGAGTAGGACCGGTCCAGCGATGGCCCCGGTCGCCCTTTGTGGGCGGCCGGGGCTTCGTCGTGTTCAGGGGGTGGGGGCGGGGCCGGTGGAGGCGCGGGGGATGAGGGTGACGGGGATGTCGGGGGCGGTCCAGGGGGTGCCTTCGAGGACGGCGAGGAGGGCGGTCATGCCCTGTTCGCCGACGTGTTCGGCGGGGAGGTGGACGGTGGTGAGTTCGGGTTCGACGGCGGTGGCGAGGGCGAGGTCGTCGAAGCCGGTGACGGAGAGGTCGTCGGGGACGCGCAGGCCGAGGCGGCGGGCGGCCTTGCAGGCGCCGGCGGCGAGGATGTCGTCGTCGCAGATGATCGCGGTGGGGCGGTCGTGCGGGGTGGCGAGGGCCGTCTCCATGGCGGTGCGGGCGGCGTCGACGCTGAGGGGGGCGCGTACGGTGCGCAGCTCGGTGTGGGGGCCGAGGTGGGTGGCGAGGGCCTGGGCGCGGATGTGGAAGGTCCAGGAGTCGATGGCGGAGGCGAGGTGGAGGAAGCGGCGGTGGCCGTGGGTGAGGAGGTGTTCGGTGGCTTGGCGCATGCCGTCGGCGATGTCGAGGTTGACGTGGGCGGAGGCGTGGCCGGCGGTGGGGTCGCTGTCGAGCATGACGAGGGGGAGGTCGGTGCCGCCGATGGCGTGGAGGGCGTCTGCGGCCATGGAGGAGGCGATGACTCCGTCGAGGGCGGCGCGGGCGGAGGCGAAGGGGTTGCGGGCGGGGCCGGTGCCGTCGGGGGAGGGGTAGAGGACGACGCCGAAGCCGTGTTCGGCGGCGATGCGGGCGGCGCCGGTGTAGACGCGGGCGAAGAATTCGTTGGTGAGGGCGGGGACGACGAGGAGGGCGGTGCGGGTGGTGCCGAGGCGGAGGTTGCGGGCGGCGAGGTTGGGGCGGTAGCCGAGCTGGGTGGCGGTTTCGCGGACGAGGCCGGCGGTGCGTTCGGAGACGCGGCCGCGCCATTTGTCGCCGAGGACGAGGGAGACGGTGGCCTGGGAGACCCCGGCGGCGGTGGCGACGTCCCGGCTGGTGGGTCTCGTCACAGGGGGCTCCCGAAGTGCGTGGTCAGGGCGGGTGGGCGGGTCCGGTGGGTGGACCGGTGGGCTGTGGCCATGGTACGTATGACGGGTCACGTTATACGTATTACTCCGGCGGTGGTCCGGGCGGAAAGGGGCGGACATGGCCGCGGGTTACGCGGAGCTGCTCAGGACCCGGCACGCTGCGAGGCTGCTGGTGGGCACGCTGATAGGCCGGCTGCCCAATGGGACGGCGGCGATCGCGATCGTGCTGTTCACGCGCTCGGAGGGCGGGAGCTACAGCCTGGCGGGGGCGCTGGCCGCCGCGTACGGGGTGGCGAACGCGGTGGGGCAGCCGCTGCTGGGGCGTGCGGTGGATCTGTACGGGCAGCCGCGGGTGCAGTTGCCGGCGGCGGTGGTGTCGGCGCTGGGCATGGTGTGGCTGGCTCTGGCGGGCATCGGGTCGGGTCCGGTGGCGTATGCCGCGGTGGTGGTCGCGGGGCTGTTCACGCCGCCTCTGGAGGGCGGGCTGCGGGCGCTGTGGCCGGGGGTGCTGGGTGGCCGTGAGGAGCGGGTGCACGCGGCGTACGCGATGGACGCGGTGGCGCAGGAGGTCATGTTCACGGTGGGTCCGCTGCTGGTGACGCTGTTCGTGTCGCTGTGGTCGCCGGCGGGGGCGCTGCTGGCCCTGAACGTGATCGGGGTGCTGGGGGCGCTGTCGGTGGTGGTGAGCGAGCCTTCGCGGAGGTGGAAGTCGGAGCCGCGGGAGGCGCACTGGCTGGGTGCGTTGCGTTCGAAGGGGCTGTTGGCGCTGTTGGGGGCGTTCTTCTTCGTGGGGATGGCGTTGGGTTCGATCGCGGTGGCGGGTGTGGCGTACGCGGATGATCACGGGGATCAGGCGGTGTACGGCTGGTTGATGGCGGCGCTGGGGCTGGGTGCGCTGGTCGGTGGCGTGGTGTACGGGGCGCGGCAGTGGGCGGGTGCGGCCGAGAAGCGGCTGCGGTTGCTGGTGGCGTTGCTGGCGCTGGGTTATCTGCCGTTGATGCTGGTTCCGGGGCCGGTGGCCATGTCGGGTCTGGCGGCGCTGTCCGGGGTGTTCCTGGCGCCTTCGCTGGCGTGTGCGTTCATCGTGGTGGACCGGCATGCGCCGGCGGGGACGGTGACGGAGGCGTTCTCGTGGCTGGTGACGTTCTTCGGGGTGGGTGCGGCGATCGGTACGGCTGCGGCTGGTCCGGTGGTGGAGTGGTCGGGTACGGCGGCGAGTTTCGGTGTGGCCGGTGTCGCGGGGGTGGCGGCGTTTCTGGTTCTGATGGTGACTCAGCGGGTGCTGGGGGCCGGGGGCCGGAGCCGTGCGGTGGCGGGGTCTTCGGGGGGCGTGGTGGAGCCGGTGGTGGAGGGCGTTTCGTAGGCGTGTCGGGCGGGGCGCGGGGAAACTGATCGAAACGGCGCTCTCGAACCCGGTTTCAGAAGGGGGCAGAAGGCGTAATGTTCAGTCATGGACCGCCGCATTTTCGGGCTGGAGAACGAGTACGGCGTCACGTGCACGTTCAGGGGACAGCGCCGACTGTCTCCTGACGAAGTGGCGCGCTACCTCTTCCGCCGTGTTGTGTCATGGGGCCGCAGCAGCAATGTCTTCCTGCGGAACGGCGCCCGCCTGTACCTCGACGTGGGTTCGCATCCGGAATACGCAACACCCGAATGCGAC
Source organism: Streptomyces sp. NPDC091371 (assembly GCF_040684275.1). Classification (NCBI taxonomy): domain Bacteria; kingdom Bacillati; phylum Actinomycetota; class Actinomycetes; order Kitasatosporales; family Streptomycetaceae; genus Streptomyces; species Streptomyces sp. NPDC091371. The sequence continues at coordinate 40,694 of NZ_JBFBFP010000042.1, read as the reverse complement.
AACGTGACCGAACTGGTCACGCACGACAAGGCGGGCGAGCGCATTCTCGAAGGACTGCTCGTCGACGCGGAGCGTCGTCTGCACGAGGAGGGAATCGCGGGCGACGTCTATCTCTTCAAGAACAACACCGACTCGGCGGGGAACTCGTACGGCTGCCACGAGAACTACCTGGTGGCGCGGCACGGTGAATTCTCGCGCTTGGCGGACATCCTCATTCCGTTCCTTGTCACGCGGCAGTTGATCTGTGGTGCGGGCAAGGTGCTGCAGACGCCTCGGGGTGCGGTCTACTGCGTGAGTCAGCGGGCCGAGCACATCTGGGAGGGTGTCAGTTCGGCGACGACGCGGTCGCGTCCGATCATCAACACGCGGGACGAGCCGCACGCGGACGCGGAGCGGTACCGTCGGCTGCACGTCATCGTCGGGGACTCGAACATGTCCGAGACGACGATGCTGCTGAAGGTCGGGGCGACCGATCTGGTGCTGCGGATGATCGAGGCGGGCACGGTGATGCGTGATCTGACCTTGGAGAACCCGATCCGGGCGATCCGTGAGGTGAGTCACGACATCACGGGTCAGCGCAAGGTGCGTCTGGCGAGTGGCCGGGAGGCTTCGGCGCTGGAGATCCAGCGGGAGTACTACGACAAGGCGGTGGACTTCGCCGAGCGCCGGGGGATCCGTACCGGTGTGGTGGACCAGGTGCTGGAGTTGTGGGGCCGGACTCTGGACGCGATCGAGGCGGAGGATCTGGACCGGATCTCGACCGAGATCGACTGGGTGATGAAGTACCAGTTGATCGAGCGGTACCGGGCCAAGCACAACATGACGATGTCGAATCCGCGGGTGGCTCAGATAGACCTCGCGTACCACGACATCCACCGGCGGCGCGGGCTGTACTACCTGCTGGAGCGCAAGGGGCAGGCGGCGCGGATCTGCAACGACCTGAAGATCTTCGAGGGCAAGTCGGTGCCTCCGCAGACGACGCGGGCGCGGCTGCGCGGTGATTTCATCCGTCGGGCGCAGGAGCAGCGGCGGGACTTCACGGTGGACTGGGTGCACCTGAAGCTCAATGACCAGGCGCAGCGGACGGTGCTGTGCAAGGACCCGTTCCGGTCGGTGGACGACCGGGTGGAGAAGCTGATCGCCGGGATGTAGATCTCGCCGGTGTGTGATCAGGGCCTCGTACCTGTCTCGTACGGGGCCCTGCTCACGGCTTAGAGTGGCGGCGACCGCTTGCCGTCTGAGATCTGAGGAACACGTGCGCCGACTTGCCGGCCTGCTTGTCGTACCCCTTCTGCTGCTGTCGACAGCGGCGTGTGGTGACAGCGGCTCCGACTCCGCCCAGATGAAGAACGGGGCGCCCGCGATCACGAAGGGTGCCAAGTTCGGGGAGAAGCCCACCCTGTCGACGGGTAAGGGCACGCCGCCGAAGGAGCTGAAGGTGGTGACCGTCAGCGAGGGCAAGGGCCCTGTGCTGAAGAAGGGCGACATCGCCCAGGTCAATTACCTCGGCCAGGTGTGGGACGGCAAGGCGCCGTTCGACAACAGCTTCGACCGGGGCACTCCGTTCGACGTGACCATTGGTGCGGGTGCCGTCATCAAGGGCTGGGACCAGGGTCTTGAGGGCCAGAAGGTCGGCAGCCGTGTCGAGCTGGTGATCCCGCCGGACCTGGGTTACGGGGCCCAGGGTTCGGGCGAGAAGATCAAGCCGAACGCGACGCTGGTGTTCGTCGTGGACATCGTCAAGGGTGCCTCCGTGCCGGTCTCGGCGACGGGCAAGGAGGTCGCGCAGGACGACAAGGCGCTGCCGAAGGTCGGTACGAACACGGACGGCAAGGAAGTCTCCGTGAGCGTTCCGAAGGACACGGAGCCGCCGGCGAAGCTGGTGTCGAACTACGTGCTGGAGGGCACGGGCCCGGAGGTGAAGGGCACCGACAGCGTCGTGGTGAAGTTCAACGGCAAGACGTGGAAGGACGACAAGACCTTCGAGAGCACGTACGCCACGGACTCGACGGTCACCTGGCCGATGTCGGAGCTTTCGGTCAAGGGGCTGAAGGAGGGCATCACCGGCAAGAAGGTCGGCAGCCGGATCCTTCTGGTGATCCCGCCGGACATGGCGTTCGGGGACGAGGAGAAGGGGTCCATTCCGGCGAAGTCGACCCTGGTCTTCAGCCTCGACATCCTCGCGGTGATGTAAGACTGTCCCGGTTGACCGGTTCGTAAGTTTGAGGAGCAGTTCCGTGAGCGACAAGCTCGAGAAGCCCGAGATCGATTTCCCCGAGGGTCCGGTTCCCACCGACCTGGTGATCGAGGACATCTGGGAGGGCGACGGCGCGGAGGCCAAGGTCGGTGCCTTCGTCAAGGTCCACTACGTGGGTGTGGCCTTCTCCACCGGTGAGGAGTTCGACGCTTCGTGGAACCGCGGCAGCGCGCTGCAGTTCCAGCTGGGTGTCGGCCAGGTCATCAAGGGCTGGGACCAGGGTGTCCAGGGCATGAAGGTCGGCGGCCGTCGCAAGCTGACGATCCCGGCCCACCTCGCCTACGGCGACCAGGGTGCGGGCGGTGCGATCGCCCCGGGCGAGACGCTGATCTTCGTCTGTGACCTGATGGACGCCTGATCGGGCAGCTGTCTGATCGGCCCGGGGGCCCCCGCCTGTCGGCGGGGGCCCCTCGCTTTTGTCCGGGCGCGCCGGGGCGGTACGGTCAACGGTCACGGCTGTGTCCGCGAGCGGACGCGTACGAGGGAAGCGGGGATGGGCGTCGATGGCGATTGCCAAGGCCGAGCGGCTGATGAATCTGGCGCTGTGTCTGTTGGGGACGCGCCGGCCGCTCAGCAAGCGGGAGTTGCGGGGTTCCATCGAGGCGTACCTCGAGGCCGGCAACGACGAGTCCTTCAACCGGATGTTCGAGCGGGACAAGGACGATCTGCGTGAACTCGGCCTGGTGATCGAGACGGTGGAGAACCTGGAGGGCGAGATCGGCTATCTCGCGCGCCGGGACAGCAATCGGCTGCCTCCCGTCTCCCTGGACGCCGAGGAGGCCGCGGCGCTGGGGCTGGCGGCGAAGGTGTGGCAGCAGGCGCGGCTGGCGGGGGCGGCCAGTGGGGCCCTGCAGAAGCTGCGGGCGGGCGGGATGCCGGAGGCGGGGGATCCGTACGAGGGCCAGCACAGTGCCATCGAGCCGCGCATTCCGGTGCACGAGGCGGCTTTCGAGCCGTTGATGCTGGCGTGCCGGGACCGGCGGCCGGTGGTGTTCGACTACCGGAAGTCGACGGCGGCGCGGCCGGAGACGCGGCAGGTGGAGCCGTGGGCGCTGGAGTGCTGGCGGGGCCACTGGTACCTGGCGGGCCATGACCGTGACCGTGGTGCGGAGCGGGTGTTCCGGTTGTCGCGGATCACGGGGAAGGTCCGTTCGCGGGCCGGGAAGTACACCGCGGAGGTGCCCGACGTGGTGACCGTGCGGGAGACCGTGGCGAGCTGGGCGGGGGAGAGCGCGGACCGCTCGGCGCTGATCCGGCTGCGGGCCGGGGCGGGGTATCCGCTGCGGGCCAAGGCGACCGCCGTGCGGGAGGGCGGGGACGGCTGGGACGAGCTGGAGATCCCGTACGGGCACGGGCTGGACGCCTGGCTGGTGGAGTTCGGGCCGGACGTCGTGGTGGTCGGGCCCGCCGATCTGCGGGCGGACGTGGTGGACCGGCTGCGGGCCGTGGCCAAGGCCTGACCCGGCGCGGCCGGGAGGGGCCGCCGGTCCCTCGCCGCCGAGGCGGGGCGCCGCAGCCGCGCCGCCGCACAGCAGTGCAATGCAAGCGCACCATCCGAAGAGCACGCCCTGAGGGGGAGACGTACCAGCATGGCTGCCAACGCCATCGACCAGACCCGCCGGATGCTGTCCCTGGTCACGTACCTGCGCGAGCGCCCGGGAGCGCACGTCGCCGACGTCGCGCGGGCTTTCGGGATCACCGAGGACGAGCTGATCTCGGACCTGGACGTGCTGCCCATGTGCGGGACCAGCTTCCGGGGCGGTGACCTGCTCGACATCGACACGGACGGGGAGCGCATCTGGTGGCGCAACCCGGACGCGTCGGGGGAGTCCACCGCGGAGCCGCTGCGGCTGGCGGCCGACGAGGCGACCGCGCTGCTGGTGGCGGCGCGTGCGGTGGCGACGCTGCCGGGGCTGCGGGAGAGCGACCGCCAGGCGCTGCTGCGGGCCACCGCGAAGCTGGAGGCGGCCGCGGGGGAGGCGGCGGGGGCTTCGTCCCGGCTGTCGGTGACCTTCGAGTCCGAGGGCGGGGTGTTCGCGGACGTGGACCGGGCCATCGCGGAGCGGCGCCGGCTGTGGCTGCGCTACTACTCTCCGGCGCGCGACGAGCTCACCGAGCGGAAGGTCGACCCGATCCGGCTGTTCGCGGTGGGGCACACGTACATGGAGGGCTGGTGCCACCTCTCGGAGGCCCGGCGGACCTTCCGGCTCGACCGGGTCGCGGAGATCCGGCTGCTGGACGAGCGGGCCGAGCCGCCCGCCATCGAGCCGCGTGATCTGTCGGAGGGGCTGGTGCAGCCGGCCGCGGAGGATCCGGAGGTGGTGGTCGAGGTGGGGCCGGGCGGGCGCTGGGTCGCCGAGTACTACCCGCACGACAGTGCCGAGGAGCTGGCCGACGGCGGGCTTCGGATCACGCTGCGCAGTCCGGATCCGGCGTCGCTGCGCCGGCTGGCGCTGCGGCTGGGCCGCGAGGGGCGGATCGTGGCGCCCGTAGAGCTGGCGGAGAGTGCGCGGAACGCGGCTCGAGAGGCACTCGCGGGGTACGGGGAACAGGTCTGAGGGGAGCGGGGTCGATGTCGCAGAAGTCCGGGCCCGTCGCCTTCAAGGCCTCCTGTCCCGATTGCCGGGCCCGCTTCGAGCTGGACGCGGGTGCGCTGCGGCTGGTGATCGGGGGCAGCCGCAGGGCGACCTTCTACTCCTTCACCTGCCCCGAGTGCGGTGCGTCCGTCCGCAAGCCCGCCGGTGAGCGCATCGTGGAGCTGCTGACGGGTGGCGGCGTGAGCACCCTGCGCAGCGTGTGAGGGGCCTGCTCGTCTAGGCTCCTGTCATGCTGTGGCCGATGTTCGCAATTGCCCTGGGTTTCCTGGGGGTCGCCGTCCTGTCCGTGCTGGCCGTGCGGGTGTTCGTGGAGGTGCGCAGGTTGTCCGGGCAGGTGGAGCGGGCGAGCCGGCGGATCGCGGATGCCTCGGGGGAGCTGGAGCGGGCGGCGGTGGATCTTGCGCGGTCGGGCCGCGGCGTGCGCCCGTAAAGCGGGACGAATCCGTGTGACGCGGGCGTGAACAACCGGCCTTCGCGCAAGCGCGGGTACCCCGGGGGATTGCCGAGCGTTAACCCCCGGGGGTTACGATCCTTGGCAGGTCGGTCGCCGGTTTTCCGCGCGGGCCGCCCGCAGCCACCACAACCAGCCGTTTCGGTGAGAAGGAAGCACACATCATGGGCAATCTGAAGCCGCTCGAGATTCTCCTGATCGTCGCCGTGATCTTCTTGCTGTTCGGTGCCAAGAAGCTTCCCGACATGGCCCGCTCGCTCGGCAAGTCCGCTCGTATCCTCAAGAGCGAGGCGAAGGCGATGAAGAAGGACGGCGAGGCCGAGGACGCCGCCGCCGCTTCTTCGGTTGCGGACCAGGCTCCGCAGGCGCAGGCGGCTCCGCGCACCATCCAGGCGGCTCCCGGTGACGTCACCAGCTCCCGGCCCGTGAGCGAGCCGAACCGCACCGCCCAGGGCTGAGCCGCGCCGGTTACGCCAGTCATCTGCAACGAGACAAGGGACGTGGGTTGCTCAAGTCTGCCCGCAAGCAGGAGAAAGCGGACAAGGACGCCGAAGGGCGGATGCCTCTTGTCGAGCACCTGCGTGAGCTGAGAAACCGCCTGCTGAAGGCGGTCGTGGCGATGCTGGTGATCACCGGCGTGGCGGCCTTCTTCTACCGGGACATCATCGACTTCCTGTTGCAGCCGATGCTGGACTCCGTCGGCTGTACCGGTGGTGTGGTGACCACGCGCAACGGGCGCCCCTGTGCCGACATGACCGTGAACGGTCTCATCTCGGCGTTCTCGATCGCCCTGAAGGTCTCGCTGATGACGGGTGTGGTGCTGACCACACCGGTGTGGCTGTACCAGCTGTGGGCGTTCGCCGCCCCCGGGCTGCACAGCCACGAGAAGAAGTACGCGCGGGGCTTCGTGGCGGTGGGTGCGCCGCTGTTCGGCGTCGGCGCGGTGCTCGCGTACAAGATCCTTCCGCAGACCGCGACGATCCTGCTCGAGTTCACGCCCGACAACACGCGCAACCTGATTCCGGTCGACGACTACCTCGACCTGGTCGCCCGCATGGTGATCGTGTTCGGCCTGGCCTTCGAGCTGCCGCTGCTGCTGATCCTGCTGAACTTCACCGGGGTGCTGAGCGCGAAGCGGCTGGCGAGCTGGTGGCGCGCCATGGTGCTGGGCATCACGCTCTTCGCCGCCTTCGCGACGCCGACCGGTGACCCGCTGACGATGCTGTCGCTGGCCGCCCCGATCGTGGCCCTGTACTTCATCGCGCTCGGCGTCTGCCTGCTCAACGACCGCCGCCGCAGGCGCAACGACCCCGACGCGGGCCTGGACGACGACGAGGCCGCCGACCTGGACCTGACGCCGGCGCCGATCGGCGAGATGGAAGCCGTGGCGGCCCCGACGGCGCTGCCCGGGCAGGCCGACGGCGGGCGTGAGCGGATCAACGGTTACGACGACGCGACCTGACGGGTAGATTCCCGCGGGTGAGCGCCGAGATCACCCTCTTCGTCAATCCCACCGCGGGACGCGGCCGGGGCGCGCATGCCGCGCAGCCGGCCGCTTCCGCGTTGCGGGCCGCAGGGTTCCGCGTACGGAGCGTGGTCGGCGTCGACGCGGCGGACGCGCTGGCCCGGCTGAGGGACGCCGTCCGCGAGGGCACCGGCGCGGTGGTCGTGGTCGGCGGCGACGGGATGGTGTCGCTGGCGCTCCAGGCCCTCGCCGGCACGCGGGTGCCGCTCGGCGTGGTCGCCGTGGGCACCGGCAACGACTTCGCGCGGGCGCTGGGGCTGCCCGTACGGGAGCCCGCGCGGGCGGGGCGGCTGGCCGCCGAGGCCCTCAAGGAGGGCCGGATCCGCGAGATCGACCTGGGGCGGGTGGCGGACTCCTGGTACGGGACGGTCCTGTGCTCGGGCTTCGACTCGCGGGTCAACGACCGGGGCAACCGGATGCGGCTGCCGGCGGGGCGCTTCAAGTACGACCTGGCGATGGTCGCGGAGCTGGCCGCCTTCCGCCCGTTCCCGTACCGGATCACCCTGGACGACGGGCCGGTCGTCGAGACGGAGGCGACGCTGGTGGCCGTGGGCAACGGCTCCTCCTACGGCGGCGGGATGCGCATCTGCGCGGGCGCCGTCCCCGACGACGGGCTCTTCGACGTCACGGTGGTCGGCGACTGCAGCCGGGCCACGCTGCTGAGGGTGTTCCCGCAGGTCTACAAGGGCACCCACCTCGGCCACCCGAAGGTCACCGTCCACCGGGCGCGGAAGGTCACCCTGGAGTCCGCGGGGATCACCGCCTACGCGGACGGGGAGCGGCTGGGGCCCCTGCCGGTGACCGCGGAATGCGTTCCCGGGGCCCTGAGGCTCCTCACTTAAATGATCGCGACTGTTGTCAGAGGGGGCGGGTAGGCTCGATCTCAAGATGACCGAAGAACTCTCACCCGCCGAGCGGTACGCCGCTGCCCGGATCCGCGCCGCCGAAGAGGCCAGTGCCCTGCACCCCTTCCGCGAGATGTACGAATTCGATCTGGACCCGTACCAGGTCGAGGCCTGCAAGGCACTGGAGGCGGGCAAGGGCGTCCTCGTGGCCGCCCCGACCGGCTCGGGCAAGACGATCGTCGGCGAGTTCGCCGTGCACCTGGCCCTGGCGCAGGGCCGCAAGTGCTTCTACACGACGCCGATCAAGGCCCTGTCGAACCAGAAGTACGCCGACCTCGTCAAGCGCTACGGCGCCGACAAGGTGGGCCTGCTGACCGGTGACAACAGCGTCAACTCCGAGGCGCCCGTGGTCGTGATGACCACCGAGGTGCTCCGCAACATGCTCTACGCGGGCTCGCAGTCGCTGCTGGGCCTCGGCTACGTCGTGATGGACGAGGTCCACTACCTCTCCGACCGGTTCCGCGGAGCCGTCTGGGAGGAAGTGATCATCCACCTCCCCGAGTCGGTGACGCTGGTCTCGCTGTCGGCGACCGTGTCCAACGCGGAGGAGTTCGGCGACTGGCTGGACACCGTGCGCGGCGACACCGAGGTGATCGTCTCCGAGGAGCGGCCCGTGCCGCTGTGGCAGCACGTCATGGCCGGCCGGAAGATCTACGACCTGTTCGAGGAGGAGTCCGACCACGGCGGCCGCGGCTCCGCGCGCCGGGAGGTCAATCCCGACCTGCTGCGCATGGCGCGCGAGGAGAACAGCCGTTCCTACAGTCCGAAGGACCGGCGGCGCGGGAAGATGGTCCGCGAGGCCGACCGCGAGCGCGAACGGCGTTCCCGCGGCCGGATCTGGACGCCGTCCCGGCCCGAGGTCATCGCCCGCCTGGACGGGGACGGGCTGCTGCCCGCGATCAACTTCATCTTCAGCCGGGCCGGCTGCGAGGCCGCCGTCCAGCAGTGCCTGTACGCGGGCCTGCGGCTGAACGACGAGTCCGCGCGGCTCAAGGTCCGCGAGCTCGTGGAGGCGCGCACCGCGTCCATTCCGACCGAGGACCTGCACGTCCTGGGGTACTACAAGTGGCTCGAAGGCCTGGAGCGGGGCATCGCCGCGCACCACGCGGGCATGCTGCCGACCTTCAAGGAGGTCGTGGAGGAGCTGTTCGTCCGCGGGCTCGTGAAGGCCGTCTTCGCGACCGAGACCCTGGCGCTGGGCATCAACATGCCCGCGCGCACGGTGATCCTGGAGAAGCTCGTCAAGTGGAACGGCGAGCAGCACGCCGACATCACCCCCGGCGAGTACACGCAGCTGACCGGCCGGGCCGGGCGGCGCGGCATCGACGTCGAGGGCCACGCGGTGGTGCTGTGGCAGCGCGGCATGGACCCGGCGGGCCTGGCCGGGCTCGCGGGCACGCGTACGTATCCGCTGCGGTCCAGCTTCAAGCCCTCGTACAACATGGCGGTGAACCTGGTCAGCCAGTTCGGGCGGCACCGCTCGCGCGAGCTGCTGGAGACCTCGTTCGCGCAGTTCCAGGCCGACCGCTCGGTGGTCGGGATCTCCCGGCAGGTGCAGCGCAACGAGGAGGGTCTGGAGGGCTACCAGGAGGGCATGACCTGCCACCTGGGGAACTTCGAGGAGTACGCGCGGCTGCGCCGCGACCTGAAGGACCGTGAGACGGAGCTGGCCAAGCAGGGCGCGGCCCAGCGCCGGGCGCAGGCGGCCAGTTCGCTGGAGAAGCTCAAGCCGGGCGACATCATCCACGTGCCGACCGGCAAGTTCGCCGGGCTCGCGCTGGTCCTGGATCCGGGCGTGCCGGCCGGGCGGGTGCACGGGTACCGCGGGCAGGAGTACAACGAGGGCCCGCGTCCGCTGGTGCTGACGGCCGAGCGGCAGGTCAAGCGGCTCGCCGCGATCGACTTCCCGGTCCCGGTCGAGGCGTTGGACCGGATGCGGATCCCCAAGACCTTCAACCAGCGTTCCCCGCAGTCCCGTCGGGACCTGGCGTCGCAGCTGCGGAGCAAGGCCGGGCACATCACGCCGGAGCGGCGTGCGCGCGGCCGGGCCGCGGCGGCCGACGACCGTGAGATCGCCCGGCTGCGGTCCGAGCTGCGGGCGCACCCGTGCCACGGCTGTGACGAGCGCGAGGACCACGCCCGCTGGGCGGAGCGCTACTGGCGGCTCAAGCGGGATACGCAGCAGTTGGAGCGGCGCATCGAGGGCCGGACGAACACCATCGCCCGCACCTTCGACCGCATCCACGCGCTGCTCACCGAGCTCGACTACCTGCGCGAGGACGAGGTCACCGAGCACGGCAAGCGGCTCGCCCGGCTCTACGGGGAGCTCGACCTGCTGGCCGCGGAGTGCCTGCGCGCCGGGGTCTGGGAGGGGCTCAGCCCGGCCGAACTGGCCGCCTGCGTCTCGGCGCTGGTGTTCGAGGCGCGGCAGTCGGACGACGCGGTCGCGCCGAAGGTGCCGGGCGGCGCGGCGAAGGCGGCCCTGGGCGAGATGGTGCACATCTGGGGCCGGCTCGACGCGTTGGAGGAGGAGCACCGGATCAACCAGGCGGAGGGCGTGGGCCAGCGCGAGCCGGACCTCGGCTTCGCGTGGGCGGCGTACCAGTGGGCCTCGGACAAGAGCCTGGACGAGGTGCTGCGCGAGGCGGAGATGCCGGCGGGTGACTTCGTGCGCTGGTGCAAGCAGGTCATCGACGTGCTCGGCCAGATCGCGGCGGCGGCTCCCCCGGCCTCCGGCGGGAGCGGCAGCACGGTGGCCAAGAACGCCCGCAAGGCCGTGGACGCGCTGCTGCGGGGTGTGGTGGCCTACAGCTCCGTCGGCTAACCGGACTTGGAGCTTCCTCTAAAAGCGGGGTTGGCCTGATCTGTTCTCTTGCCATGATCGGATCGGCGTGCTGTGTGCGACGATTCAGACCATGAGTGGGGGATTGGCCGGGGGGCCTAAAAGGGTCGGTCGGCCGCGCGCCGACCAGCAAAGACCGGAAAGCGGCCGGCCGCCGCGCGAGGAACTCCTCGTCGCGGCGGCCGAGCTTTTCACCGTCCGGGGATATGCGGCGACGACCACGCGGTCGGTCGCCGAACGGGCCGGAATGCGCCAGGCCACGATGTACCACTACTTCGGCGGCAAGGAGGAACTCCTCGCCGAGCTGCTGGAGTCCACGGTCGCGCCGTCGCTGGTGCTGGCCCGCCGGCTGCTCGCCGACGGCGGACGGCCCGCGGCGCGCCGGCTGTGGGAGCTGTGCCGCTCCGACGTGCTGCTGCTGTGCGGAGGGCCGTACAACCTGGGCGCGCTGTACCTGCTGCCCGAGGTGGCCGGATCGCGCTTCGCGCAGTTCCGCCGGATGCGGGACGAACTCAGGGACGCTTACCGCACGTTGCTCGACGGTACGTCCGTCGGTGCGGAACTGGCCGGTGACAAGGCCGGGCTGGACCTGCGCAACGACCTCGTGTTCGGGCTCATCGAGGGCGTCATGCTGATACACCGCTCCGATCCGGAGCGGCACGTGACGGTCTTCGCGGAGGCCACCGCCGACGCGGCGCTGCGGATCGCGGGCGTCCGCGACCCGTAGGTCACTGGCTGCCCGCTTCCCAGCCGGCGCGGTCGGTCCAGGCCCGGAGCGTGCGGCCGCTCTCGAAATGGTGGGCCGTGCCGGTGACCGGGTCGGTGAAGTCCAGCACGCGGGCCAGGAGCTGGAGGGGGCGGCGGTAGTCGTCCGGGGCCGGGTCCGTGACCCGCGGGTACACCGGATCGCCGAGGATCGGCAGGCCCAGGGCGTTCATGTGCACCCGCAGCTGGTGGGTGCGGCCGGTGCGCGGGGTCAGCCGGTAGCGGGCCAGGCCGCCCCGCGCCCCGGTGAGCTCGATCAGGCTCTCGGCGTTCGGCTCCCCGCCGGGCACCTCGACCGCGGCCATGACCCCGCGGGTCTTCTCTATGCGACTGCGGACCGTACGGGGGAAGGCCAGCGCCGGATCGTGGGCCGCGAGGGCCTCGTACTCCTTGTGCACCTCGCGGCGCTGGAAGAGGAGCTGGTAGGCGCCGCGGTCCTGTGGCCGGATGCTGAACATGACCAGTCCCGCGGTCAGCCGGTCCAGCCGGTGCGCGGGGCTGAGTTCCGGCAGGTCCAACTCCTCGCGGAGCCGGGCCAGGGCGGTCTGCGTGATGTGGCTGCCCCGCGGGGTGGTCGCCAGGAAGTGCGGCTTGTCCACCACCAGCAGGTGCGCGTCGCGGTGCACGACGCGGAGCGCGAAGGGCACGGCCGGCTCGGGCTCCATGTCCCGGTGGAACCAGAGGAATCCGCCGGGCTCGTACGGGTCCTCCGCGCGCAGCACCCGCCCGCCGGGCCCGAGCACCCGGCCGGCGGCCAGCAGGCGCGCGATGGAGTCGGCGCCGCGGGTGCCGGCGTACCGGGCGGTGAGGTAGGCGCCGAGATCCGGCCACATCCCGTCCGGGTCGGCGGGCAGCCGCAGGCGCACCGGGTCGATCCCGGCGCGCTGGGGGAGGGGCGAGGGGGGTACGGGGGCTTTGCGTCTCATCGGGGGACAGGCTATGCGGGAGGGACACGCGGCCCCTACTGCTGGGTGAAGGTGCCCAGGTGGTTGGCGTCGAGGTACTCGACGCGGAAGGTGCCGTCGGAGAAGAACACCCCGGTGCGGCCGATCGCGTTCTCGCCCCTCGTCTCGAAGCTGAAGGTGTTGCCGTCGTAGTGCGCGAGCGGATAGCGCTGGGGTTTCGGGCCGAGGGAGAGGGTGAGAGCGCCCTTGTCGTCGGCGGTGACGGTGGCCTTGCCGTAGTACGGGTTGTCGTAGGTGCCCGTGTACGCGGCGCTGTCCTGGGCCGGCTTGGCTCCGGCGGGCGGGTGGGCGTAGTCGGTGGCGGAGCGGCCCACGTTGAGCTCCTGCTCGTACACGCCGGCGATCAGGGGGAGCCAGTCGGTGGTGGCCTTGCCGTACTGGGCGAAGTCGAAGAAGTCCAGGGCGACGGCGTCGGCGACGCCGACCGGGGCGCCGTTGGTGAGGACGACGATGCCGAGCTTCTCCAGCGGGAGGATGGTGACGTTGGTGTTGGCGCCGAGCTCGAAGCCGCCGGAGTGGCTCAGGCGCAGCCGGCCCGCGCTGTCGTAGGAGACGTTCCAGCCGAGGCCGTAGAAGCCGGTGCGGTTGGCGGGCGGAGTGGGCGGCTGCGACAGGATCTGCGGGAAGTGGGTGGCGGCGAGGGTGTCGGCCGGGATGATGCGCTTGCCGTCGAGGGTGCCGTCGGCGAGCTGGAGCCGCAGCCAGCGGGACATGTCGCGGGCGGTGGAGCTCACCCCGCCGGCCGGCGCCTGCGCGTCGGGGTTGCGGACGTAGCGGGGGCTCCAGGTGCCGTCCGGGTTCTTCACGTGGGTGGCCGCGTGGTTCGGGGCCTGCTCGAACGCGGAGAACTCGGTGCTGGTGCTGGTCATCCCGGCGGGCTTGAAGAGGACGTCCTCGGAGAGCTTCTGCCAGCTGGTGCCCTTGGCGCGGGCGACGGCCTCGGCGGCGGCGGTGAGGCCGAAGTTGGTGTAGGCGTAGCTCGCGCGGAACGGGGTCAGGGGCTCGAGGCGGAGATGGTCGAGGATGTACGCCTGGTCGTAGCCGAGGTCTTCGAGGAGGTCGCCCGCGTGGTCGGGGAGGCCGCTGCGGTGGGAGAACAGGTCGGCGTTCGTCACGTGACCGGAGACCCAGGGGTCCTTCAGGGAGAACCCGGGGAGGTCGGTGTGGCGGCCCCACTCGCCGGGGCTGGTGAGGGCGCCGGCCACGATGCTGGAGGAGATCGGCTTGGAGACGGAGGCGACCTGGAAGACGGTGTCCGGGTCGATCTTCGCGGTCTCGCCGGTACGGCGGACGCCGAAGCCCTTGAGGTGGACGACCTCGTCGTCGTGCACGACGGCCACGGAGAGGCCGGGAACGCCGGTGCGTCGCATCACGTCCGCGATGTACCCGTCGAGGTGGGCGACGGCCTCGTCGACGGCCTGATCGCTGATCTGCGGTTTCGGCGCGGGGGGCGGGCTGGGTGCGGTGGCCACTCCCGTGGCCAGGAGGGCCGCGGTCCCTGCCGCCCCTAGTGCGCGGAGCGTACGCATGGGGCCATTGTCCCGCCGTTCCGTCGCTGCCGCGCGCGGGCTGGCTCAGGGTGTGCCGGGTGCGGCGCCGTTGCCGGGGGCGCTGCCCCGGCAGCGGCGCCGCACGCGGCCGGCTACGCAGCGGTCGCGTGGTCCTGTTCGGCTTCCACCGCGGCGTTCCAGTCGCGCTTGATCGCGCGCCAGCCCTCGTCCGTTTCGCCCAGGCGCCAGTAGCCCGAGATCGACAGGCGTTCGCGCGGGATGCCGCGCTCCAGGCGCAGGTGGCGGCGGAGGTCCTTGACGAAGCCCGCCTCGCCGTGGACGAAGGCGTGGACCTCGCGGGAGGGGAAGTGCAGGGAGGTGACCGCCTCGACCAGGGCCTTGCCGATCGGCCGCTCGCCGCGGTGGATCCAGACCGGGAAGATCCCGTCCGGGGTGGCGATCTTCTGCTCGTCCGCGGGGCCCTCGACCTCGACGAAGGCGTGCACCCGCGCGCCCGCCGGCATCCGCTCCATCGCCGCCGCGATGGCGGGGAGCGCGCTCTCGTCGCCCACCAGGAGGTGCCAGTCGGCCGTCCGGTCCGGGGCGTACGCGCCGCCCGGGCCGAGGAAGCGTACGAGTTCGCCGGGCTGGGCCGCCGCCGCCCAGGGGCCGGCCAGGCCCTCGTCGCCGTGGACGACGAAGTCGATGGTCAGCTCCAGGTGCGCCGGGTCCCAGCTCCGCACGGTGTACGCGCGCTGGCGCGGCCACTGCTCGCGCGGGTACTGGGCGCGGATCCGCTCCAGGTCCCACGGCTCGGGGTAGGTGACGCCCTGAGGGGGGAAGAGGAGCTTGACGTAATGGTCGGTGAACTCGCCCGCGCCGAAGCCCTGCAGGCCCTCACCGCCCAGCACGATCCGGACCATGTGCGGCGTGAGCCGCTCGGTGCGGACGACGGCGGCGGTGCCGACGGTACGGGCGCGTCCTTCTGCCACGGTGACTCCCCTGCTCCCCTGAAACTTAGCCTTACCTAAGTTAGCACCTCAGGTGCGCAGCGCGCCGCTCAGGCGTTCAACTGCACCACCCAGACCCCACCGATGGGCTAGCGCAGCCACCAGTTCGGGTTGCGCGGGCGCCGTCGGAAGGGCCGGGTCGAAGGCGGGCAGCGGCACGTCGGAGGCCACCTGGACCACCTTCGGGGCCACCGCGAGGTACGGCCGGGACTCGTCGAGGCGCTTGCGCTGGGTGGGGGTCAGCTTCGACTTGGGGTCGTCGATCGCCGCGATGATCCCGGCCAGGTCGCCGTAGGCGTCGAGCAGCTTGGCGGCGGTCTTCTCGCCGATGCCCGGGACCCCCGGCAGGCCGTCGCTCGGGTCGCCGCGCAGCAGCGCCAGGTCCGCGTAGCCGGGGCCGTCCACCCCGTACTTCTCCCGCAGCCAGGCCTCGTCCGTCACCTGGAGGGTGCCGACGCCCTTGAGGGGGTAGAGCACGCGGCGCTGCCGGGCGTCGTCCACCAGCTGGTAGAGGTCCCGGTCGCCCGTGACGATGTCCACCGGGCCGCTAGCGCGGGCCGTTAGCGTGCCGATCACGTCGTCCGCCTCGTACCCGGCGACGCCCACCCGGGCGATGCCGAAGGCGTCCAGCGCGGTCTCGATGATCGGGACCTGGGGGGCGAGGGTGTCCGGGGTCTCCTCGACGTCGGGTCCGCTCTCGGTCTCCTCGGCGACCCGGTGGGCCTTGTAGGAAGGGATCAGCTCGACCCGCCAGTGCGGCCGCCAGTCGGCGTCCATGCACGCCACCAGATCGTCGGGGCGGTGGTCCTGGACCAGCCGGCCGATGAAGTCGAGCAGTCCGCGGACGGCGTTGACCGGGGTGCCGTCGGGGGCCTTCACGGAGTCCGGTACGCCGAAGTAGGCGCGGTAGTAGAGGGAGGCGGTGTCCAGGAGCATCAGGCGTCGTGTCGTCGTCACGGTGACGATGATGCCGCAATGCCGCGATACGGCCGGTGGGCCGGGTGGGATCTCCCGCCACGGAAGGTGAGCGCGTGCGCACCCGGTGCGTACGGGAATCCCGTGCACGCGAAACCTGGGGCGGTTGCTGCGTAAGGTGCTTACAGCACACCGATGTGCGACGGACAAGGGGAGGGCAGCCCCGACATGAACGACAGGGACGGCAAGGGCGACAAGGACACCGACAAGGACGGCAAGGAACCGCTCCGGGTGGGCGTGGCCGTGCGCAAGCGGCGCCGTGCGCTGCACCTGACGCTGGCCGCCGTGTCCGCGCGCAGCGGCCTGTCGGTGCCCTTCCTCAGCCAGATAGAGAACGAGCGGGCCCGGCCCAGCATGCGGTCCCTGGAGCGGGTCGCGGATGCGCTGGAGACCACGGCCGTCGAGCTGCTCGCCGCCTCCGACACGGCCCGTACGGTGGACCTCGTACGGGCGGGGGACGAGTCCGGGCTCACTCCGGTGCCGGGCGTGCGACCCCTCGTACGGGGCCACCACCAGCTGCACGCGCTGGAGTTCACCGGCGACCAGGACGCGGGGCGGGAGTACCAGCACCGCAACGACGAGCTGATGTACGTGGTCTCGGGCGCCTGCCAGGTGGAGGCCGAGGGGCGGGCCTACCGGCTGGAGAGCGGCGACGCGCTGTTCCTCTCGGGCGGGGTGCGCCACCGCTGGCGGGCCGTCAGCGAGGACACCCGACTTCTGGTCGTGGCCGTCGGCGACCACATCCACGCCACCTCCGAGCCGCCCTCGCCGGAGCACTGAACCGGTGCGGGTCGTCTCGCTGGTGCCCTCGCTGACCGAGGCGGTCGCGGTGAGCGCGCCGGGGCTGCTGGTCGGGGTCACCGACTGGTGCACGCACCCCGCCGACCTCGGGGGCGCGGCGCGGATCGGGGGGACGAAGAACCCCGACGTACGGGAGATCGTCCGGCTGCGCCCGGACCTGGTGATCGCCAACGAGGAGGAGAACCGGGCCCCCGACCTGGCGGCCCTGCGGGCGGCCGGGGTGGAGGTGCTGGTCACCGAGGTACGGGACCTGCCGCAGGCACTGCGGGAGCTGGACCGGGTGCTGGTGGGGGCGCTGGGGCTGGAGCGGCCCCAGTGGCTGGACCGGGCCGAGGCCGCCTGGGCGGCGGTGGAGCCCGCCGGAACCTTCACCGCGTTCGTACCCATCTGGCGCCGGCCCTGGATGGTGCTGGGCCGGGACACCTTCGCCGGGGACCTCCTCGCCCGGCTGGGGGTGCGCAACGTCTACGCGGGGCACCCGGAGCGGTATCCCCGGGTGCCGGTGGAGGAACTCGCGGCCAGTGGCTGCGATCTCGTGGTGCTTCCCGACGAGCCGTACGCCTTCACGGCGCAGGACGGCCCGGAGGCCTTTCCGGGCCTCCGGGCCGCTCTGGTCAGCGGTCGGCACCTGACCTGGTACGGGCCTTCGCTGGTGGAGGCCCCGGCGGTGCTGGCGGAATCGCTCAGCGGGTCGTGGGGAGCAGACGGCCGCTGAACAGGCCGCGCAGGGTGTGGCCGGCGGCCAGGAGCCAGGCGGTCAGCAGGGCGAGGAAGAGGGCGGCGGCGAGCCAGGCGAAGGCGGTCAGGCCGGTGTGGCGGGCCAGGCCGGCGGCGCCGGTGACGCAGGTGCCGACGGGGAAGGTCAGGGCCCACCAGGTCATCGCGAACCCCATGCCCTCACGGGCCGCCCGGACCAGCATGGCCACGGCCAGGGCCAGCCACAGCAGGGCGAATCCCATGACGGGGACCCCGTAGACGACCGCGAACGCGCCGAGGGCTCCGGCGTAGGGGGCGGCGATCGACTGGTGGGCCACGTCGGCGAGCTGGTTCACGGCGGTGGTGGACTGCCCCAGGGGGCCGAGCACCAGGAAGAGGGTGGGGGTCAGGGCCAGGGGCAGGGGGCCGCCCACGATCAGCCTGCCGAAGATCAGGGGGAGCATGAGCAGGGTGGCGAGCAGGCTGATGCCGAACATGGCGTAGCAGGCCAGCAGCAGGGCCTCGCGGGGCTGCCCGGCGGGCAGGTGGGGTATCAGGAGGGGGCCGAGGGCCGCCGAGACCATGGGGGAGACGAGGGGGAGCAGCCAGGCGGGGGTGGCCTGGCGGGGCTCGACCTTGTGGCGGACCACCATCAGGTAGGGCACGGCCACGGCCATGACCAGGCCGATCGCGGTGCCGGCGGTGAACAGCACGGTGTCCGCGGCGACGGCGGCACCGGTCCCGATGAGGTCCTTGCCGACGATGAGGGTGCCGCCGCCGACGGCCAGCAGGGCCATCGAGAGACAGCCGTAGAAGGGGGCGACGGCGGGGTCGAGGAGGTGGGCGCGGGCCTGGTCGCGGTGGTGGATCCAGTGCCCGGCGCGGGCGGTGAGCAGGACGGCGAGGACGACGGCGGACAGCGCCCAGACGATCTGGCAGGCCACGCGCTGGCCGGGGAGCTGGTACGGGAGGGTCGCGCCGGCGTTGGCGATGATCGCCGTGCCCATGACGGAGGCGTACCAGTTGGGGCCGAGGTGCCGGAGCGCGGGGGCCTTGTGGGCCCGGGGCGCGGGTGCGGTGAGGGTGCGGGGTCGCACGAGGGTGGTGGCCATGCCTCCAGCGTCGTCGCAGGTGGGGGCGGGCGGCAGAGGGCATCTCGCTATAAGGCCATAAACTGATGTTATGGGTGAAGAGGAGTGGGTGCCGCTCGCGCACCGGGTGCCGGATCTGGGCGCGCTGGAGCTGCTGCTCGCGGTCGCGCGGGTCGGCAGCCTGAGCGGGGCGGCCAGGCGGCTGGGCATCACCCAGCCCGCCGCCAGCAGCCGGATCCGGGCGATGGAGACACGGCTCGGGGTGGCCCTGGTCGACCGCTCCCCGCGGGGGTCGACGCTGACGGCGGAGGGCGCGCTGGTCACCGACTGGGCCCGGCGGGTGGTGGAGGCGGCGGAGGCCTTCGACGCGGGCGCGCAGGCGCTGCGCGGGCAGCGGGACTCGCGGCTGCGGGTGGCGGCCAGCATGACCATCGCGGAGTACCTGCTGCCGGGGTGGCTGATCGCCCTGCGCGGGCAGCGTCCGGACACGGCGGTGTCCCTGCACGCGGGGAACTCCGCGGTGGTCGCACAGCGGGTCCTCGAACACGAGGCGGACCTCGGGTTCGTGGAGGGGCTGACGGTCCCGGAAGGGCTGGACTCGGCGGTGATCGCGCAGGACCGGCTGGTGGTGGCGGTGGCGCCGGGGCACGCGTGGGCGCGGCGGGCGCGGGCGGTGGAGGCGGCGGAACTGGCGTCCACGCCGCTGATCCTGCGCGAGCGGGGGTCGGGGACCCGGCAGGTGCTCGACGCCGCGCTGGCCGCGGCCGGGGGGCTGGCGGCGCCGCTGCTGGAACTGGCGTCGACCACCGCGGTGAAGGCGGCGGCGCTGAGCGGGGCGGGGCCGTGCGTGCTGTCGGAGCTGGCACTGGGGGACGAGCTGGCGGCGCGGCGGCTGGTGGAGGTGCCGGTCGCGGGCGCCGCGCTGGGGCGTGCGCTGCGGGCGGTCTGGCCGGCGGGGGCCCGCCCGGCGGGTCCTGCCCGTGACCTGCTGTCGCTGACCCGACTCCGTTCCTAGCCGGGGTCCGTGCGGGGTGCGGCGCCGCTGCCGGGGGCGCTGCCCCCGGACCCCCGCGCCTCAAACGCCGGCGGGGCTGGGCCGTTCGGGGGAGGAGGGATCGATTCGGCACGGGGTGGACGGTGACCCGGGCGCGGGCCGCCGGAAAGGTGGCTCCCGCACGTTCATCGCTCTCCCGAGGAGACCCCCTATGCGACTTCGCAATGCCGCCGTGGCCGCCTGCGGCGCCTTCACCCTGCTCCTGGCCGTCCCGACATCGGCCTCCGCCGCGACGGGCCGGTTCCAGTACACGGTCACCGGCCTCGACGGCAGCCCGCTGCGGGTGGTGCTGGAGGACCCGCCGGGCGAGGAGTGCATCACGCTGCCCGAGGTGGCCGACCCCTCCTCCAGCACACCGGCCCACTCGCCGCGGAACAGGACCGACGCGGTGGCCACGGTGTTCACCGAACCGGACTGCACGGGCGACTTCTTCACGCTGCGCCCGGTCACGGGCTACGGATCGGAGCGGCTGAAGATGCGGTCGGTCGTCTTCAGCCGCTGACGCGCCCCCGCGGGGCCGGCCCGTCAGGAGACCGGCACCGCCCAGCGGGCGGTGGCCGCCTCGACCAGGGAGGCCATCACCCGGGTGTCCTTGTCGCGTTCGGGGTGCCACTGGACGCCCACCACCCAGCGGTCCCGGTCGGGGAGCTCGATCGCCTCCACCGTGCCGTCGAGCGCGTGCGCCGAGGCGACCAGGCCGCGGCCCAGGCGGTCGACGGCCTGGTGGTGGTAGGTCGGGACCTCCGCCTCCTCCGGGACCAGCCCCGCGTACCGGGTGCCCGCGACCGGGCGGACCGGGTGCCAGGAGGTCGCGCCCGGGGTGTCGACGTGGCCGTCGATGTGCTGGATCAGGGTGCCGCCCAGGGCCACGTTCAGCGCCTGCATGCCCCGGCAGATGCCCAGCAGGGGCATGCCCGAGTCGAGGGCCGCCGCGATCAGGGCCAGTTCCCAGTGGTCGCGGACCGTGGCCGGGGCCCCGGTGCGCGGGTCGCGTACCGCCCCGTAGTGGACCGGGTCCACGTCCGGGCCGCCCGCGACGACCAGGCCGTCCACCCGGCTCAGCACCTCCGCCGCCGCCGCGGGTTCGTCCGGCGGGAGCAGCACGGCCGCGCCGCCCGCCGCCTGGACGAGTTCGTAGTACCCCGACGGTACGAGGGACGTCGGGAGGTCCCACACGCCGTAGCGGGTGGAGTCCTCGACGTAGGTGGTGATGCCGATGAGCGGCCTGGGCACGTTCGGTACCTCCAAGAGGGGAAGGGCGCAGCGAGGTCAGGGTGTCAGTCGCGGGTCAGTTCCGCCTCGGCTTCGGCCAGAGCCGCGAACTCCTCCTCGGGGGCCGAGGCCACGAGGTGGTGCCGACTGTAGATCGCGAAGTAGGCCAGGGCGACGGCGTACACGGCGAGCGCGATGAATGCCGCGTCCTTGTCCACCAGGAAGGTGGCGACCAGGGCCGAGAGGGCGAGTACGAAGGCCACCGCGGAGGTCGCCATGCCGCCGGGGGTGCGGTAGGGGCGCTCCAGGTGCGGCTCCCGGCGGCGCAGCACGATGTGGGAGAGGGCCATCAGGGCGTAGGAGATGGTCGCGCCGAAGACCGCGATGTTGAGCATCCGGGCGCCGTTGCCGGTGGCCGCGGCGAGCGCGAAGCCGATCGCGCCGGGGATGACCAGGCCCAGGTACGGGGCCTTGCGCTGCGAGGTCAGGGACAGGAAGCGGGGCAGGTAGCCGGCCCGGGAGAGGGCGAACAGCTGGCGGGAGCCCGCGTAGATGAGGGAGAAGAAGGAGGCCACCAGGCCGGCGAGGCCCGCGTAGTTCACGAAGCGGCTCAGCGCGGTCGGGCCGCCGTCCCCTTCCAGGGCCACCACCAGGGGGTTGCCGGCGGTCTTGACGGCGTCGGCGCCCTGCGCGCCGGTCGCGGCGAAGAAGGTGATCAGCGCGAGCAGGGCGAGGATGCCCATGGAGATGGCGAGCGCCTTCGGCATGGAGCGGACCGGGTCCTTCGCTTCCTCGGCGGCCAGGGGCACGCCCTCCACGCCGAGGAAGAACCACATGCCGAACGGGAAGGCCGCCCAGATGCCCAGAACGCCCAGCGGCAGCCAGGAGTTGGAGCCGAAGGCCTCCGGGTCGACGGGGATGTCGTTCAGGCCGTCGGCGCTGAACTCGGTGAAGGCGCCCACCGCGAAGATCAGCAGTGCCGCCACGGCGACGGCGGTCACGACGAGGCTGAAGCGCAGCGCCTCGCCGACGCCCCACAGGTGCACGCCGATGAAGATCACGAAGCAGGCGAGGTAGACCGGCCAGCCGGAGGTGAGGCCGAAGAGGCCGAGGGATTCGACGTAGTCGCCGATGAAGATGACGATCGCCGCCGGGGCCAGGATGTACTCGATGAGGATCGCGGTGCCGGTGAGGAAGCCGCCCCAGGGGCCCAGTGCGCGGCGGGCGAAGCCGTAACCGCCGCCCGCCGTCGGCAGGATCGTGGACAGCTCGGCGAGGGAGAAGACCAGGCAGGCGTACATCGCGCCCATCAGGACGGTGGCGATGGCGAGACCGCCGAAGCCGCCCTTGTCGAGGCCGACGTTCCAGCCGGAGAAGTCCCCGGAGACGACGTAGGCGACGCCGAGGCCGGTCAGCAGCAGCCAGCCGGCGCTGCCGCGGCGGAGCGTGCGGCGCTCCAGGTAGTCGTCCCCGCCCTCTGGGGAGTCGGTGGGTGCGGGCACGGCTCCGAGCCGTGCCTCGACGTCGTCGGCCATCGTGCGCTCCTGCCTGTGGGCACTGCTGCAATGGTTTCGCTGCGTACCTTTGCCGCAGGAGGGTGGAGAGCGCAAGACCTCTGCGTTAAACGGGCGTTACGAAGCCCTCTCAGGCAGGGTCAGGCCAGGAATCCCCGCAGCAGCGCCGCCGTGCCGCAGCAGTGCTCGCGCATGATCTCGCGGGCCCCGGCGGCGTCCCGTTCCAGCACCGACTCCACCAGCGCGGTGTGCTGCTGCTGCGAGTGCTCCAGGTTGCGCACGAGCAGCGGGATGCAGTCCAGCAGGTCGTTGACGGTGGCCCGGACGGCCGCGTACTGGGCCGTCAGGCTGGCGGACCCGGCCAGCTCGCACAGGGTCAGGTGGAAGAGGGTGTCCTGGCGGCGGTAGTCGGCCAGCGGGGCGTCGTGGGTGGCGGCCAGCGCGCCGAGCAGCCGGTCGGTGGCCTCCTCGGTCAGCCCCTGCGAGGCGCACAGCCCGGCCGCCCCCACCTCCAGGACCTCGCGGAAGCGCAGTACGTCCTCGATGTCCACGCCCGCGACCCGCCGGCGCAGCTCCTCCTCGGCACCGCCCGCCGGGGTGTCGGGGCGGGGCAGCACAAACGTTCCGCCGTACCGGCCGCGCCGGGCCTCCACCAGCCCCTGGTCCTGGAGCACCTTCAGTACCTCGCGCAGCGTGACCCGGCTGATCCCCATCCGCTCCGCCAACTCGCGCTCTGGCGGCAGCCGTTCACCGCCGGAGATCAGGCCCAGCCGGACCACCTGGAGGATCTGCTCCAAGGCCTCCTCGAAACCGTTGCCCGCCCGCACCTGCCGCAGTACGGGATCGAGCCGCCGGGCGGCCTCGCCCTCGCTCGCCGTGTCGGTCATCTTGGCTCCTCCCCTTCCCAAGCAATGGTTCTATTCAATACCTTAGGCGCACTCGGCTCACCGAAGGAGAGAATCCAGTGGTAGACCGCACGCCGCCGCTCGCGCCGGAGGAGCTCCGCTCCCTCGTCGCCAGCGGTGAGATCGACACAGTCGTCCTGGCCTTCCCCGACATGCAGGGGCGGCTCCAGGGCAAGCGGTTCGCCGCACAGTTCTTCCTCGACGAGGTCCTCGCGCACGGCACCGAAGGGTGCAACTACCTGCTCGCCGTCGACACCGACATGAACACCGTCGACGGCTACGAGATGTCCTCCTGGGACCGGGGCTACGGCGACTTCGCCATGCACCCCGACCTCGCCACCCTGCGCCGCATCCCCTGGAACCCGGGCTCCGCCTTCGTCCTCGCCGACCTCGCCTGGAACGACGGCTCGCCCGTCGTCGCCGCGCCCCGGCAGATCCTGCGCCGCCAGCTGGAGCGCCTCGCCGAGCTCGGATACACGGCGATGGTCGGCACCGAGCTGGAGTTCATGGTCTTCCAGGACACCTACGAGCAGGCCTGGAACGCCAACTACCGCGGCCTGACCCCCGCCAACCAGTACAACATCGACTACTCCGTCCTCGGGACCGGCCGCATCGAACCCCTGCTGCGCCGCATCCGCAACGAGATGCAGGCCGCGGGCCTGGTCGTCGAGTCGGCGAAGGGGGAGTGCAACCTCGGCCAGCACGAGATCGCCTTCCGCTACGACGAGGCGCTCACCACCTGCGACCAGCACTCCGTCTACAAGACCGGGGCGAAGGAGATCGCCTCCCAGGAAGGCGTCTCGCTCACCTTCATGGCCAAGTTCGACGAGCGCGAGGGCAACTCCTGCCACATCCACCTCTCGCTCAGCGACGCCGACGGGCACAACGCCATGGCCGGAGACGGGCCAGGGGGAATGTCACCGGTGATGCGGCACTTCCTGGCCGGGCAGCTGGCCGCGCTGCGCGACTTCTCCCTTCTCTACGCCCCCAACATCAATTCGTACAAGCGTTTCCGGCCGGGATCCTTCGCGCCCACCGCCGTCGCCTGGGGCGTGGACAACCGGACCTGCGCGCTCCGCGTGGTCGGCCACGGCCGCTCGATGCGCTTCGAGAACCGCCTCCCCGGCGGCGACGTCAACCCCTACCTCGCCGTCGCCGGCCTGGTCGCGGCCGGGCTCTACGGCATCGAGAACCGCCTCGAACTCCCCGAGGTGTGCGCCGGCAACGCCTACACCGCCGACTACGCACACGTCCCCGCCACCCTGCGCGAGGCCGCGGAGCTCTGGGAGAACAGCGAGATCGCCAAGGCCGCCTTCAGCCCCGAGGTGGTCGCCCACTACCGCAACATGGCCCGCGTCGAACTCGACGCCTACGACTCCGCGGTCACCGACTGGGAGCTGCGCCGCTCCTTCGAACGCCTGTAGCCACCGCTCGCCACCGCACGCCACCGAACCGAAACTGTGAGGCACCACGTGTCCGATGTGCTGGCCCCCCTCGATCTAGAGGTGCTGAATCCGGCCACCGAGGAAACCGTCGCCATCGTCCCGGCCGCCACACGGGACGATGTCGACACCGCCGTCGCCCGGGCCGCCGCGGCCCAGCGAGCCTGGGCGGCGGCGGCCCCCGCGGACCGGGCGCGGCTGCTGCGCCGCTTCGCCGCCGTCGTCGACGCGCACGTCGAGGAACTGGCCCAGCTGGAGGTCCGCGAAGCCGGCCACACCATCGGCAACGCCCGCTGGGAGGCCGGCAACGTACGCGACCTCCTCGAATTCGCCGCCGGGGGAGTGGAACGCCTCTCCGGCCGCCAGATCCCCGTGGCCGGCGGCATCGACGTCACCTTCCTCGAACCCCTCGGCGTCATCGGCGTGATCGCCCCCTGGAACTTCCCCATGCCGATCGCCGCCTGGGGCCTGGCCCCCGCCCTCGCCGCCGGCAACGCCGTCATCCTCAAGCCCGCCGAGACCACCCCCCTCACGGCCCTGCGCCTCGCCGAACTCGCCCTCGAAGCCGGGATCCCCGAGCACCTCTTCCAGGTGCTCCCCGGCCACGGCGCGGTCGCGGGCGACGCGCTCGTCGAGCACCCCGGCGTCGCCAAGATCGTCTTCACCGGCTCCACCCGCGTCGGCAAGCAGATCATGGCCAAGTGCGCCGCCCGGGTGAAGCGCGTCACCCTCGAACTCGGCGGCAAGAGCCCCAACATCGTCTTCGCCGACGCCGACCTGGAGGCGGCGGCGGCCTCGGCCCCGATGTCCTTCCTCGACAACACCGGCCAGGACTGCTGCGCCCGCACCCGGATCCTCGTCCAGCGCTCCGTCTACGACCGGTTCCTGGAACTCGTCGCGCCCGGCATCGAATCCGTGGCCGTGGGCGACCCGCTCGACGAGAAGACCCAGATGGGCCCGCTCATCTCGCGCACCCAGCTGGAGCGCGTACGGTCCTACGTCACCGGTGACCTCACCGCCATCCGCGGCAAGGCCCCCGAGGGCCCCGGCTTCTGGTACCCGCCGACCCTCGTCACCGACGTCGCCCCCACCGCGCCCGTCGCCGCCGAGGAGGTCTTCGGCCCGGTCGCCGTCGTCCTGCCCTTCGAGGACGAGGAGGACGCCGTACGCCTGGCCAACGCGACCGAGTACGGCCTGTCCGGCTCCCTCTGGACCCGCGACATCGGCCGCGCGCTGCGCGTCTCGCGCGCCGTCGCCGCGGGCAACCTGTCCGTCAACTCCCACAGCAGCGTCCGCTACTGGACCCCCTTCGGCGGCTACAAGCAGTCCGGACTCGGCCGCGAGCTCGGACCCGACGCCCTCACCGCTTTCACCGAGACCAAGAACGTCTTCATCAGCACGGAGGCCTGAGAACCATGACCAGCCAGAGCACTGAAGAGATCGTCTGCCGCCGCCTGGTCGGCCGCACCGCCGTCATCACCGGAGCCGGCAGCGGCATCGGCCTCGCCACCGCCCGCCGCCTGGCCTCCGAGGGCGCCAACGTCGTCTGCGGCGACATCGACGAGACCGCCGGCAAGGCCGCCGCCGAGGAGGTCGGCGGCACCTTCGTCAAGGTGAACGTCACCGACCCCGAAGAGGTCGAGAACCTCTTCAAGGTCGCCTTCGACACCTACGGCTCCGTCGACATCGCCTTCAACAACGCGGGCATCTCGCCCCCGGACGACGACTCGATCCTCACCACCGGCCTGGAGGCCTGGAAGCGGGTCCAGGACGTCAACCTCACCTCCGTCTACCTCTGCTGCAAGGCCGCCCTGCCCTACATGCAGCGCCAGGGCCGCGGCTCCATCATCAACACCGCGTCCTTCGTGGCCATCATGGGCGCCGCCACCTCCCAGATCTCCTACACCGCCTCCAAGGGCGGCGTCCTCGCCATGTCCCGCGAACTGGGCGTGCAGTTCGCCCGCGAGGGCATCCGCGTCAACGCCCTGTGCCCGGGGCCGGTGAACACCCCGCTCCTGCAGGAGCTGTTCGCCAAGGACCCGGAGCGCGCGGCCCGCCGCCTCGTGCACATCCCGCTCGGCCGCTTCGCCGAACCCACCGAGATCGCCGCTGCCGTCGCCTTCCTCGCCAGCGACGACTCCTCCTTCATCAACGCCACCGACTTCCTCGTCGACGGCGGCATCTCCGGGGCGTACGTCACCCCGCTGTAAGCCGGCCCGGCTTGGAAACGGCCGGGCGCCTCGCAAGGCGCCCGGCCGTTCCATATCCTTCACCCCCGAGGAGCAGCACTACCAGCCGCTTCCTGACCGTTCCTGTCCACTGTGCACGAGCAAGTCCTGCGCGGTGGCACGCCCCGAACGGTCTTGGGCGCGCTGGGTTCCGGCTTTCGCGACCCGGTCGGCGACACGCATCCTGTGCGTGGTCCGTTCCGGGAGGTCCGGTTCCCTCACGATCTGGCCATG
The DNA here is from genome assembly GCF_040684275.1 of Streptomyces sp. NPDC091371. Classification (NCBI taxonomy): domain Bacteria; kingdom Bacillati; phylum Actinomycetota; class Actinomycetes; order Kitasatosporales; family Streptomycetaceae; genus Streptomyces; species Streptomyces sp. NPDC091371. The sequence continues at coordinate 13,735 of NZ_JBFBFP010000042.1, read as the reverse complement.
TGGGCGCGGCCAGAGGCGACGGGGAGGCCCTGAACCATCTCGCTGGTGGAGCAGGGGCCCCGCACGCTGGCACCGCACCCGGCGTCCCAGATCGCACCAGCGACGCTATCCGACGCGGTACAACCTGTTGCAAGCCGCCAATCCGACAACCACCCAATCGAGCTAACGCGCCATTGTTCGCACGCACCTGCGAGCAGTTCCCTACCACCGCACCGCACCGCGCCGCCCTCGCCCGCCCCGGCGCCCCGCTGCCCACCGGGACCCCGGCGGGAGCCGGCTGCGTCGACGAGATCAACGCCGTCTACGGCACCGCCGCGACCCGTACCGGCGCCGCCGCCTTCACCGGCTGGGACCGCCGCACGACCGAGCCCTCGTACTCCTGGCTGGCCCAGCTCACGCAGGGCTGGACGGCCCGCGAGATCCGCGGGTTCGCCGCCGCCGCCCGCACCGAGAATCTCGCCGCCCCCATCGGCGCCACCCAGAAGGTCGGCACGGGCACCGCCACCGGCTGGGTCCGCTACTACGACCAGCAGCGGGAGCTCGTCAACACCCTCCAGAAGTCCGGCTTCGACGTCTGGATCAGCTCGGCCTCCCCGCAGCCGGTCGTCGAGGTGTGGGCCAAGGGCGTGGGCATCGACGCGGACCACGTCATCGGCATCCGCAACACCACCACCCGCGGCGGGAAGTTCACCTCCCACCTCCAGGGCTGCGGATCCGTCGCGGACGGCGCCGACACGATGATCACGTACATCGACGGCAAGCGCTGCTGGATCAACAAGGAGATCTTCGGGGTGCGCGGGGCGGACGCCGAGAAGGTCCAGCCGGCCGCCCGCCGCCAGGTGTTCGCGGCGGGGGACTCCGACACCGACATCTCGTTCCTGCGCGACGCGACCGCCCTGCGGCTCGTCGTCAACCGCAACAAGAACGAGCTGATGTGCAGGGCGTACGACAACAGCGACGGCCGCTGGATCGTCAACCCCATGTTCATCGAGCCGAAGCCGCCGAAGACCACGCCCTACCCGTGCGCGACGACGGGCTACGTCGGCCACGACGGCACGAAGGGCCCGGTCCTGCGCTCCGACGCGAGCGTCATCCCTGACCAGACGGACTCCGTCTATTAGAGGAAGGTCTTGCCTTCCCCGCGGTACGTCGGCGCGCTGCCCGTCACCCGGTCACCCTCCACGAAGTGCAGGGTGTCGAACCGCTCGCACAGCTCACCGGCCTTCGCGTGCCGGAACCAGACCCGGTCGCCGATCAGCAGGTCGTCGGCCGGGCTGCCCAGCAGCGGGGTCTGGACCTCCCCGGCGCCCTCCTGGGGGTCGTAGCGCAGCCCCTGAGGCAGGTACGGCACCGGCGAGCGGTCGGCCCCGGCCGCCCCGGAGGCCGGATACCCGCCGCCCAGCACGGTCACCACGCCCACCCCGGGCCGCCGCACCACCGGCTGCGCGAACAGGGCCGCCGGACGCCCGCTGAAGGTCGTGTAGTTGTCGAACAGCCGCGGCAGGTACAGCCCCGACCCGGCGGCGATCTCGGTCACCGCGCCCTCGGCGGCGGTCTCCGCGACGCTCCCCGTCCCGCCCCCGTTGACGAACTCCAGGTCCGGGACCACCTCGCGCACCGCCCGCACCACCGCGGCCCGCCGCGCGGCCAGCTCCTTGCGGGCCGCGCCCTGCATCAGCCGGATCGCCCGCGAGCGGACCGGGCGCCCGGCCAGGGAGTCCCCGACCCCGGCGACGTGGCCCTCGTACGCCATCAGCCCGACCACCCGGAACCCGGGCCGCGCGCCCACCACCCGCGCCAGCTCCGCCAGCTGCCCGGGCTCCCTGAGCGGCGAGCGCCGCGCCCCGACCCGGACCCGCCCGCCGAACAGGTGCAGCGCGGTGTCCAGCTCCAGGCAGACCCGGATCTCCTCGGAGCCGCCCCCGCGGGCCGCGTCGATCAGCTCCAGCTGCGCGGGATCGTCCACCATCACCGTCACGGCGGCGGCGAGCTTGGCGTCCCCGGCCAGCTCCGCGAACGCGGCCCGGTCGACGGACGGATAGGCGAGCAGCACGTCCTCGAACCCCGCCCGGGCCAGCCAGATCGACTCCGCCAGGGTGTACGACATGATTCCGGCGAACCCGGGCCGCGCCAGTACGCGTTCCAGCAGCGCCCGGCAGCGCACGGACTTGCTGGCCACGCGCACCGGCTTCCCGCCCGCCCGCCGGACCAGGTCGTCGGCGTTGGCGTCGAACGCCTCGAGATCCACGATGGCCAGGGGCGCGTCAAGGTGCGCGGTCGCCCGGTCGTACCGGGCCCGGTCGGAAGACATGGCGGCAGCTTGCCAGAGGTGTGTACCGGTGGGTAGGGGTTCCGGGGGCGGGGTGCGCCCAGGCGGGGCGGGTGATCGCGGGCGAACCCCGTAGAGTACGGGCAGGCAGCCGTACAGAACGGGGGGCGGAGCCGCCGGATGACCACGACGACACCGCGGACCGCGTTCACGGCCCAGCCCGACCCTGACCAGCCCCCGGCCGCCCACTCGCGCCGCAGCCCCGCCCGGGTGCTCGCCGCGGCGCTCTGCGCGGTCCTGGGGACCGGCCTCGTTGCCGGCGCCGGCCTCACCGCCTGGTCCGAGCACCGCGCCACGCACCGGGCGCCGTCCGATGAGGCCGCCTACCGCAAGGCCGGGTCGCTGTGGCACTCCAGCCCCGTGGACAGCCTCCTCCCGCCCGTCCTCGCCGGCCCCGCGGCCGGCCCCGGCGGCGCGGACCGCAGCTGGACCCGGATCGCCCTGGCCCCCGACGAGGCGTGCCCCGCGGCCCTGCCCGCCGACTGGCAGCGCCCGCTGGCCGCCACCGGCTGCACCCGCGTGCTCCGCGCCGCCTACACCGACGCCACCGGCAGCTCCCTGATCACCGTCGGCATGGTCTTCACCCCGGGCGACGCCCCCGCGATGGCCGCGCTCACCGGGCAGCTCCCCGCCCCGCCCGCCTACGGCTTCGCCGACGGACAGCGCGCCGCCTGGACCGCGTCCGTGCTCCCGGACGCCCCCGTCGTGCTCTACACGGTGTCAGCCTTCGCCGACGGCCGCTCCGTGGACGCCCCCCTCCCCGCCGAGGACCTGATGAAGAAGGACGCCGCGGGCCCCGCCGCCCGGGCCGGCCTCGGCCACGAGGCCAAGGGCCTCGCGGGCCGGGTCACGGCCGCACTGCGCACCCTCACGGCCCCGCCGACGCCGGCGCCCACCCGATGAGCGCCGTCCGCCGTACGGTCGCCCTCGCGCTCGCCGCCCTCCTCGTGACCGGCGCCACCGCGCCCACCGCCGCCGCCGACACCATCCGGGACCGCGAGTGGGGCCTGCTGGCGCTGCGCGCCGAGGAGGCCTGGGGCACCACCCGCGGCGACGGGGTCACCGTCGCCGTCCTGGACACCGGGGTCGACGACTCCCACCCCGACCTCGCCGGCCAGGTCCTACCCGGCACCGACCTCGTCGGCATGGGCGCCGGGCGGGGCGACCGCGCCTGGGCCCGCCACGGCACCGCGATGGCGAGCATCATCGCCGGGCACGGCCACGGCCCCAACCGGAGCCAGGGCGTGCTCGGCGTCGCCCCACAGGCGAAGATCCTGCCGGTCCGGGTGATCCTGGAGGAGGGCGACCCGGGCCGCGCCCAGGCCCGCGAATCCAAGGGCGGCGCCCTCGCCGAGGGCATCCGCTGGGCTGCCGACCACGGCGCCGACGTGATCAACCTGTCTCTCGGCGACGACAGCGACTCCGCCCACCACGAGGCGGGAGAGGACGAAGCCGTCCAGTACGCCCTGTCCAAGGGCGTGGTGGTGGTCGCCTCCGCGGGCAACGGCGGCGAGAGCGGCGACCGCGTCTCCTACCCGGCCGCCTACCCGGGCGTGATCGCGGTCACCGCCGTCGACCGCCGCGGCAGGAAGGCGAAGTTCTCCACCCGCAACTGGTACGCCACCGTCAGCGCCCCCGGCGTGGACGTGGTCATCGCCGACCCGGACCGCTCCTACTACGAGGGCTGGGGCACCAGCGCCGCGTCGGCCTTCGTGTCCGGCGCCGCGGCCCTGGTCAAGGCCGCGCACCCGGACCTGTCCCCGGCCCAGATCAAGAAGCTGCTGGAGGACACCGCCTCCGACTCCCCGGCCGGCGGCCGCGACGACTCCCGCGGCCACGGGATGGTGGACCCGGCCGCCGCCCTCCAGCAGGCGGAGGCGATGCGCCCGCAGCCGGCGGTGCCCGCCCCCGTCCCGGCCCAGCGGGCCTACTTCGGCTCCGGCCCCGACCCGGTCCGCCCGCCCGAGCGCGCCGCACGGCTCGGCGCGCCGGCGGCGGCGGTCGCGGGGGCGGGGCTGCTCGCGCTGGCCGTCGTACTGGCCCGCCGCCCGCGCCGCGGCACCCGGGGACGGGACGCGCACGCCGCACAGTAGGGTCGGAGCACTGTGGCGAACGAGGCGAACGTGGGACAAGTGGCGTAAGTGGCGAACAAGAACATTCCCGACCCGGGCTTCTCCGACGACGACGGCTCCGCCGATCCCCGGCTGACCGCGGCCCTGGCCGCCTGGTCCGAGGACCGGGCCAAGGAGCCCGAGGTGCTGGCGGCGCTCAAGGGCGCGCGCCTGCTGGTCCCGGTCGTCGCCGTGCTCGGCGAGGTGGAGACCGACCCGGAGACCGGGCTCAAGCGGGAGAAGACCAGCGACATGGCCGTCCCGACGCTGCGGGCGGGCGACCGGCGGGCCCTGCCGGCCTTCACCTCGACCGCCTCGCTCGCGCTCTGGGACCCCGCGGCCCGGCCGGTGGCCGTCCCCCTGCACCAGGCCCTGGCGGCCGCCGCCCACGAGAAGGCCGACACGGTCGTCCTGGACCTGGCCGGCCCCGTCACCTACCAGCTGACCGGCGCCGCGCTGCTCGCGCTCGCCGAGGGCCGCACCGACGCGGACCCGCTGGCCGATCCCGCCGTACGGGAGGCCGTACGGGCCGCGGTCGCGGCGGAGCCGGCGGTGCTCCGGGCCCACCTCGGCCGGGGCGGCGCCGACGCGGACGGCACCCTGGCCGTGGTGCTGGCCGCCGACGCGCAGGCGCCCGCGGCCGCGCGCCGGGTCGCGCAGGCCCTCGCGGCGGACGAGACCCTGCGGGCCCGCCTGGTGCGCGGGCTGGACCTGGCGCTGCTGCCGGCCGACGGGCCGGTGCCGCCGGGGCAGCCGCTGTTCAGCCGCTGAACGACGAAAGGGGCCTGGCCCGCCGGAACGTTCCGGCGGGCCAGGCCCCTTTCGCGTACGGGCGTACGGGCGTTACGGGCGTGCGGATCAGGCGTAGACGGGACCGGTGAACTTCTCGCCAGGGCCCTGGCCCGGCTCGTCCGGGACGATCGAGGCCTCGCGGAAGGCGAGCTGGAGCGACTTCAGGCCGTCGCGCAGCGGTGCGGCGTGGAAGGAGCTGATCTCGGTGGCGCTGGCGGTCACCAGACCGGCCAGGGCGTTGATCAGCTTGCGGGCCTCGTCGAGGTCCTTGTGCTCGGAGTCCGGCTTGTCCAGCCCCAGGTTGACCGCCGCGGCGCTCAGCAGGTGCACGGCCACCGTGGTGATGACCTCGACGGCCGGTACTTCCGCGATGTCGCGGGTCAGGTCGTCGTAGTCGGGGGCGTCGGTGGAAGCGGAGGGCGTCGCGTCAGTCATGCGGACCACGATAGGCCGTCGAGCGGCCCCGTACGCACGGTGCTAGTATGTACTTCGACCGGCCGGACACCTGCGTGCCCGGCCCACAAGTGGAGGCTCCGATTCTCCCACCTGACCACCCTCCGGGGAGGCAGGTCACCGGTCAGGCGGCATCCATCGTTCCGTACGGACGATGGAAAGCTGCCCGATATTGCGCCCCGCGGTTCGCACGCGATGGTGCTCCGGTTGTTTTGGAGCCCCTGCCTGTGCCCGGCGGGGCTTTTTTGATTCTCCCGCTGCGGTCGGTCTGACGGAAATACACGTCAGCGGCTGTCTGCCAGGCAGTCGTGTGGTGCTACCGAGGAGGATCCATCAGCACCGAGCCCCGCATCAACGACCGGATTCGCGTTCCCGAGGTTCGACTCGTCGGTCCCAGCGGTGAGCAGGTCGGCATCGTGCCGCTTGCCAAGGCGCTTGAGCTCGCACAGGAGTACGACCTCGACCTGGTCGAGGTAGCGGCCTCCGCACGCCCGCCGGTCTGCAAGCTCATGGACTACGGCAAGTTCAAGTACGAGTCGGCCATGAAGGCCCGTGAGGCGCGCAAGAACCAGGCGCACACGGTCATCAAGGAAATGAAGCTCCGGCCGAAGATCGACCCGCACGACTATGACACCAAGAAGGGTCACGTCGTTCGGTTCCTCAAGCAGGGCGACAAGGTCAAGATCACGATCATGTTCCGCGGTCGCGAGCAGTCCCGGCCGGAACTCGGCTACCGACTGCTGCAGCGTCTCGCTTCGGACGTCGAGGAGCTCGGCTTCATCGAGTCGAACCCGAAGCAGGACGGCCGAAACATGATCATGGTTCTCGGTCCGCACAAGAAGAAGACCGAGGCCATGGCCGAAGCCCGCGAGGCGCAGGCCGCCCGCAAGGCGGAGCGCCAGGGTGTCGTCGCCACCGACGAGGAGGCTCCTTCCGAGGAGGCCGCCCCGGTCGAGGCGACCGCCACCGAGGATGCCGAGGTCACCGAGGCCGCCGCCGACGAGGCGAACGCCGAGGCCTGATTCCGAGGCAGCCTGTCTCGAATCACCCGACACAACATGACGTTCCTGCTCGCCGGTCCTTTCCGGACCGGCGAGGGAGCGCCACCGACGAGGAGATAACGGCGCTATGCCGAAGAACAAGACGCACAGCGGTACCAAGAAGCGCTTCAAGGTCACCGGCTCCGGCAAGGTGCTCCGCGAGCGCGCCGGCAAGCGCCACCTGCTCGAGCACAAGTCGTCCCGTGTCACCCGCCGCCTGACCGGCAACGCGGAGATGGCCCCCGGCGACGCCGCGAAGATCAAGAAGCTTCTCGGCAAGTGATGCTCTCCGCTCCCCTGCCGGGAGCGGATGAGCGTCAAGACCGGGACCCCATCGAATTCGGGCCGTGTGAAGACACCCACGGCCCCGCTACAAGGAGTAAAAAGTGGCACGCGTCAAGCGGGCAGTAAACGCCCACAAGAAGCGCCGGGCGATCCTCGAGGCGGCCTCCGGCTACCGCGGTCAGCGTTCGCGCCTGTACCGCAAGGCCAAGGAGCAGGTCACCCACTCGCTGGTCTACAACTTCAACGACCGCAAGAAGCGCAAGGGCGACTTCCGTCAGCTGTGGATCCAGCGCATCAACGCCGCTGCCCGCCAGAACGGCATGACGTACAACCGCCTCATCCAGGGTCTGAAGGCCGCCAACATCGAGGTGGACCGCAAGATCCTCGCCGAGCTGGCCGTCAACGACGCCAACGCGTTCGCCGCGCTGGTCGAGGTCGCGCAGAAGGCCCTCCCGGCCGACGTCAACGCCCCCAAGGTTGCTGCCTAAGGGCTAGCCGGCCCGCTCTGACGCGGCCGGCCCCCACGGACCCGCAGGCATTCGCCTGCGGGTCCGTGTGCTTTCCCCAGCGGGCTTCCCGCAGCCCAGCAGCCCCGCAGCCCCGGAACTTCGAAAGAGAACCGCAGACACCATGGGTCACCCCGACGAGCTGATCTCCCCCCGTTCCCCGCGGGTGGCCGCCGCCAGGCGCCTGGCGCGGCGCAACTTCCGCACCAAGGAGCGCCGGTTCATCGCCGAGGGCCCCCAGGCGGTCCGCGAGGCCGTCGAGCACCGCGGAGCCGGGGGCGCGTCGACCCTGATCGAGCTGTTCGCCACCGTCGAGGCCGCCGAGCGCTACGCGGACATCGTCGAGGCCGCCCTGCTGGCCGGGGCGCGCGTGCACTACGCCTCCGACGAGGTGCTCGCCGAGGTCTCGCAGACCGTCACCCCGCAGGGCCTCGTCGGGGTATGCCACTTCCTCGACTCGCCCTTCGAGGAGATCCTCAAGGCGCAGCCCAAGCTCGTCGCCGTCCTCGCGCACGTCCGCGACCCCGGCAACGCCGGGACGGTGCTGCGCTGCGCGGACGCCGCCGGCGCCGACGCCGTGATCCTGACCGACGCCTCCGTGGACCTGTACAACCCCAAGTCCGTACGGGCCTCCGTGGGCTCCCTCTTCCACCTGCCGGTGGCGGTCGGCGTCCCGGTGGAGCAGGCCGTCGAGGGCCTGCGCGCTGTGGGCGTACGGATCCTCGCCGCGGACGGCGCCGGTGAGGACGACCTGGACGCCGAGCTGGACGCGGGCACCATGGGCACCCCCTCGGCCTGGGTCTTCGGCAACGAGGCGTGGGGCCTGCCGGAGGAGACGCGGGCGCTCGCGGACGCCGTCGTACGGGTCCCGATCCACGGCAAGGCGGAGAGCCTGAACCTCGCGACGGCCGCCGCCGTGTGCCTCTACGCCTCCGCGCGTGCACAGCGGGCGCCCGGAGGGTGCCGCTCCGTGACCCCCAGCTAGTAATGTGGCGGCCCGGGGGCCCACTGCGCTACTCGGAGATGTGGGGTACGGGGACATGACCGTCGGTACGAACAGCTCACCGGAGGCCGCGCGCGCGGCCGAGGAGCGGTTCCGGGACGCCCCCGAAACCCCGGCCGCGGCCGCGGGGCCGCGCGGCGTACCGCTCCGGGCCGCGGAGCCCGCGCGCGGCCGCGAGCACGCACCGGCCTCGCCCGGGCTCGACCCCGACGATCTGCCGGACGGGCTCGTCGTCGCCGACGACACCGGGCGGGTCGTCTGCTTCAACCGGGCCGCCACACGCATCACCGGCATCGCCCCGCACGAGGCCCTCGGAAGCCGCATCGAGCGGGCGCTCCCGCTGGAGGACCTCGAAGGGCGCCGCTGGTGGGCGCTGACCGACCCGTACGGGGGCCTCGCCACCCGGCGCGGGCAGCCCGAGCGGAACCTGCTGCTCCCCGGCGGCCGCGAGGTGCTCGTATCGGCCAACTACGTGCGCAGCCACCCCACCGGCCCGCTGCGCCGCCTCGTCGTCACCCTGCGCGGCACCGAGGCCCGCCGCCGCACCGAGCGCAGCCACGCCGAGCTGATCGCGACCGTCGCCCACGAGCTGCGCTCGCCGCTGACCTCGGTCAAGGGCTTCACGGCGACCCTGCTCGCCAAATGGGAGCGGTTCACCGACGACCAGAAGCGGCTGATGCTGGAGACCGTCGACGCCGACGCGAACCGGGTCACCCGGCTGATCGCGGAGCTCCTGGACATTTCCCGGATCGACTCCGGCCGGCTGGAGGTCCGCCGCCAGCCGGTGGACATCGCCACTGCCGTCGGCCGCCACGTGCAGGCGCTGACCGCGAACGGACAGGAACCCGGGAGGTTCCTCGTGAGCGTCGGCCGCCCGCTCCCCGACCTGTGGGCCGACCCGGACAAGATCGACCAGATCCTCGGCAACCTCCTCGAAAATGCGGTGCGACACGGAGAGGGAACGGTCACCATCGACGTAACGCCGCACGAGAAGGGAACCGCCGTCACCGTGACCGACGAAGGTCCCGGGATCCCCGAGGAGTCGATGAGCCGCGTCTTCACCCGCTTCTGGCGGGGGAGCAAGCGCGGCGGCACCGGCTTGGGCCTGTACATCGTCAAGGGAATCGTGGAGGCCCACGGCGGCACCATCACGGTCGGCCGGGGCCCCGGCGGCGGGGCCGAGTTCCGATTTATCCTGCCCGTGAGCGCCCCGGCCTACCTCACGCAGTAGCACTGCGGAGAGTCTTGCCAGGCGGCCCACGGGCTCCTTCACCCCCGGCGACCTTTAGACTCGTCCTTTGGCACCTTTGTGTTGTCCTTGTGCCGATCGAGTCGTACGGGGACCCACCAGCCAGCCATCGGAAGTACGGGAAGAGATGTCGGCACCGAACAAGTCGTACGACCCTGTCGAGGTCGAGGCACTGAAACCGGAAGAGATCGAGCGCATGCGGGACGAGGCGCTCGCCGCCTTCGCGGCCGCCGGCGACCTCGACGCGCTGCGTGAGGCGAAGACCGCGCACATGGGCGACCGCTCGCCCCTGGCGCTCGCCAACCGCGAGATCGGCGCCCTGCCGCCCCAGGCCAAGGCCGAGGTCGGCAAGCGCATGGGCCAGGCCCGCGGGGCGGTGAACAAGGCGTTCGGAGCCCGCACCGTCGCCCTGGAAGCCGAGCGCGACGAGCGGGTGCTGGTCGAGGAGGCCGTGGACGTCACGCTGCCTTACGACCGCGTTCCCGCCGGCGCCCGGCACCCCCTGACCACGCTGATGGACCGCATCGCGGACATCTTCGTGGCCATGGGGTACGAAGTCGCCGAGGGCCCCGAGGTCGAGGCGGAGTGGTTCAACTTCGACGCCCTGAACTTCACGCCCGACCACCCGGCGCGCCAGATGCAGGACACCTTCTTCGTCCGGGGCCCGGAAGGCACCGAGGGCGACGAGTCGGGCGTCGTGCTGCGCACCCACACCTCCCCGGTGCAGGCGCGCTCGCTGCTGGAGCGCAAGCCCCCCGTCTACATCGTCTGCCCGGGCCGCGTGTACCGCACCGACGAGCTCGACGCGACGCACACCCCCGTCTTCCACCAGGTCGAGCTGCTCGCCGTGGACGAGGGCCTGACGATGGCCGACCTCAAGGGCACCATGGACCACATGGTCCAGGAGCTGTTCGGCGAGGGCACCACCACGCGCCTGCGCCCGCACTTCTTCCCCTTCACCGAGCCGTCCGCCGAGATGGACATGCAGTGCTACGTGTGCCGCGGCGAGTCGGTGGGCAACCCCGACCGCCCGTGCCGTACCTGCTCCAGCGAGGGCTGGATCGAGCTGGGCGGCTGCGGCATGGTCAACCCCAAGGTGCTCATCGCCTGCGGTGTGGACCCCGAGAAGTACAGCGGGTTCGCCTTCGGGTTCGGAATCGAGCGGATGCTGATGTTCCGCCACAACGTCGAAGACATGCGAGACATGGTCGAGGGTGACGTTCGTTTCACCCGGCCGTTCGGGAGTGAGATCTGATGCGCGTCCCGCTTTCCTGGCTGCGGGAGTACGTAGACCTCCCCGCGGGCGAGACCGGCCGTGACGTGGCCGCCAAGCTGGTCGACGCCGGCCTCGAGGTCGAGACCGTCGTGCCGCTCGGCGGCGGCGGCCTGAGGGGCCCCCTCGTCGTCGGCCAGGTGCTGACCATCGAGGAGCTCGAGGGCTTCCGCAAGCCGATCCGCTTCTGCACGGTCGACGTCGGCCGGGCCAACGACACCGGCGAGCCGCAGGAGATCGTCTGCGGCGCCCGGAACTTCTCCGTCGGCGACAAGGTCGTCGTGGTCCTGCCCGGCGCCGTGCTGCCCGGCGACTTCGCGATCGCCTCGCGCAAGACGTACGGCCGCACCTCGCACGGCATGATCTGCTCCGGCGACGAGCTGGGCATGGGCGACGACGGCGGGCACGGCATCATCGTGCTGCCGCCCGAGCACGAGGTCGGCACCGACGCGATCGAGCTGCTCGAGCTCGTGGACGAGGTCCTCGACATCGACATCACCCCGGACCGCGGCTACTGCATGTCCATGCGCGGTGTCGCCCGCGAGGTGGCGACCGCGTACGGCCTGCCGCTGCGCGACCCGGCGCTGCTCGACGTCCCGGCGCCGAACTCGTACGGCTACCCGGTGAAGATCGACGACCCGTCCGGCTGCGACCGCTTCACCGCGCGCACCGTCACCGGTCTCGACCCCGACGCGCGCTCCCCGATCTGGCTGACCCGCCGCCTGCAGAAGGCGGGCATGCGCCCGATCTCGCTCGCCGTCGACGTCACCAACTACGTGATGCTCGAGCTCGGCCAGCCGCTGCACGCCTACGACCGCTCGCGGATCGAGGGCACCATCGGCGTCCGCCGCGCCGAGCAGGGCGAGAAGTTCACCACCCTCGACGGCGTCAAGCGCACGCTCGACGCCGAGGACCTGGTGATCACCGACAACAGCGGCCCGATCGGGCTCGCCGGTGTCATGGGCGGCGCCAACACCGAGATCGCCGACTCCGTCACCGACCCCGAGACGGGCGCCGTCACCGGCACCACGGACGTCGTCATCGAGGCCGCGCACTTCGACTCCGTGTCGATCTCGCGCACCGCCCGCCGTCTGAAGCTGTCCTCCGAGGCGTCCAAGCGCTTCGAGCGCGGCGTCGACCCGCAGGCCGCCGCCGCGGCCGCGCAGCGGACCGTCGACCTGCTCGTGCTGCTCGCGGGCGGCACCGCCGAGGCCGGCGTCACCGAGGTCGCCGCCCCGGGCGCCCCGCGCACCATCGCGATGGCCGCGGACCACCCGGACCGGGTCGCGGGCATGGAGTACGGCCGCGAGACCGTCGTGCGCCGCCTCCAGGAGATCGGCTGCGACGTCTACGGCCAGGACGAGCTCGTCGTCACCGTCCCCTCGTGGCGGCCCGACCTCGCCGAGCCCAACGACCTCGCCGAAGAGGTCATCCGGCTGGAGGGCTACGGGAACCTCCCGTCCACCCTCCCGCAGGTGCCCTCCGGCCGCGGTCTGACCGCCCGGCAGCAGCTGCACCGCCGCGTCGGCCGTGCGCTGGCCGGGGCGGGCTACGTCGAGGCGCTCAGCTACCCGTTCATCGGCGAGGGCGTCTTCGACCAGCTCCAGCTGCCCGCGCACGACGCGAGCCGCCAGGTCGTCAAGCTGGTCAACCCGATCTCCGAGGAGGAGCCGGCGCTGCGCACCACGCTGCTGCCGGGTCTGCTCGGCGCGCTGCGCCGCAACGACAGCCGGGGCAGCCACGACCTCGCGCTCTTCGAGACCGGTTCCGTCTTCCGGGCCGGCGCCCAGCCGGGTGTCGCCGTACGGCTGCCCGTCGACCGGCGTCCCACGGACGAGGAGATCGCCACCCTGAACGCGGCCCTGCCCGCGCAGCCGCGGTACGCCGCGGTCGTGCTGGCCGGTGCACGCGAGCAGGCCGGCTGGTGGGGCAAGGGCCGTCCGGCCGACTGGGCGGACGCGGTGCAGGCGGCGCGTGCGCTGGCCGTCGAGGCCGGTGCCGAGCTGGTGGTCCGCCAGGGCCAGTACGGCCCGTGGCACCCGGGCCGGTGCGCCGAGCTGCTCGTCACCCTGGACGGGGTGGAGACGGTCATCGGCCACGCCGGTGAGCTGCACCCGCGCGTGGTCAAGGCGATGGGCCTGCCGGCCCGCACCAGCGCGATGGAGCTCGACCTGGACCGCCTCGCGGCGGCCGGCGGCGAGGCCCTCCAGGCGCCCCGGATCTCCTCCTTCCCGGTGGCGACCCAGGACGTCGCGCTGATCGTGGACGCGTCCGTACCGGCATCGGCGGTGGAGGCAGCGCTGCGCAAGGGCGCGGGGCCGCTGCTCGAATCCCTGCGGCTGTTCGACGTGTTCACCGGCGAGCAGGTGGGCGAGGGCAAGAAGTCCCTGGCGTACGCGCTGCGCTTCCGCGCGGCGGACCGGACGCTGACTGCCGAGGAGTCGACGGCTGCGCGCGACGCCGCCGTTGCCCTCGCGGGCGAGCGGACGGGCGCGGTGCTCCGGGGCGCGTAGCGCCCGTAGCTGCCTGGAGGGGGGTATCCGGTTCACCGGGTACCCCCCTCACCCGTTCCGGTGACCGTCCGTGCACCTCTGCGGCGCCGCTGTCGGGGGCTCCGCCCCCGAACCCCCGCGCCTCAAACGCCGGCGAGGCTGAAATTGCCCTGCGGGTAATCCAGCTGCGCTTCGAGGACGG
>NZ_JBFBFP010000041.1:0-70488 GCF_040684275.1 Streptomyces sp. NPDC091371 | reverse complement strand
GACCTTGCGGGACATCGCCACGCACTCGTTCCACACCCAACGACACCGCCCCCACTCCGCCTCCAACGCGCCACGGGCAGTCGACGACAGCCGAACCCGAAAGGTGTACCGGACGTGCCCGGAACCCTCATCGGCCATCGCTGCGGTTGTCATGATCAGCAACCTAACAGCACCCACTGACAACGCAGGAAAGTCCAGGTCAGAACAGACGCGAAGAGAACTCCGCCGCTCCGCGGCTCCGCGCCGAGGACCCATTCCTCCCCGCCCTAAAGGACGGGGCCTCCTGGGAGAAACCAGGTGAACAGGATCGGCTGGAACGAGCGACCTCCGCAACCGAAATGATCGCCGGGCGGCTGGTGTGATCGCGGCGTCCAACGCGTCTCCAGGGCTTCCTTCTGGGGCTCCGGATCGATGCCAAAGGCCTCATCGACCGCGGGCGGGCCGCTCGCGGACCGTGCCGTGGTGCGCGGTCCGCGAGGTCGGCAGCGATACCCAGGGCCTGGGCGCGGTCCGGACCGGCACCGCCCCCACTGAAGGTGCGCCGCGGACCGGTCGTGACTTGCGCGGCCAACCGGGGGTGCCCGTGCGCGCCGTCGGCCCGGTGCGCGGCCCGGGGGTGCTAGGCAGGCGGGTGTACCGCTCGGGCCTCGCCCCGCCCCGGCGTCCCACCGCACACAGGAGACATGCTCGTGCCGACCCCCGCCCGCAGGCGCCGCCTCCGCATCGGACTGTCCGCCACCGCCCTCGCCGCCGCCGCGCTCGGAGGGCTGCTGCAGCCAGCGCAGGCAGCCGGCGAGCCCGGTCCGGGCGAGGGCGGCCTGCACCACGACAAGAGCCTCCAGCGGCAGCTCGACCGGCTCGTCGCCCAGGACGACGGCCCGCCCGGGGTGATCGCGCTCCTCACCCGGGGGGAACGTACGCAGGTGTACACCGCCGGTGTCGGCGACATCGCGACCGGCCGCCCGCCTCGGCCCGACGACCACATGCGCATCGCCAGCATCGCCAAGGCGTTCAGCGGGGCCGTCGCCCTCCGACTCGTCGACCAGGGCCGGCTTTCCCTCGACGACACCATCGGCGAGGTCCTGCCCGACCAGCCCTCGGCCTGGCACGCGGTGACTCTGCGCCAGCTCCTGCAGCACACGAGCGGCCTGCCCGACTTCTCGACCGCCCCCGAGTTCGTCGCGATCATCAGCGCCGACCCGCGCCACGTCTTCGACTCGCGCCGGCTCCTCGACTTCGTGGCCGGCGAGCCGCTGCTGTTCCGGCCCGGCTCCCTGTACGAGTACTCCAACTCGGACAACATCGCCGTAGCGCTCATGGCCGAGGCCGTCACCGGCCGCCGCTACGAGGACCTCCTGCGGGAGTTCGTCTACGAGCCGCTGGGGCTGCGCCGCACCAGCCTGCCCTCGGGCTACCTGATCCCCAGTCCGTACCTGCACGGCTACGACGTCCGCCCGCCCGCCGAGCCGGAGGACGTCAGTGAGGCCGTCGGAGTATCCGGCGTCTGGGCATCCGGCGGCATCATCTCCACCCCGACGGAGCTGGGCGCGTTCATCCGCGCCTACGGCGGCCCCGCCCTGCTCTCGGAGGAGACCCGCGAGGAGCAGCTCACCTTCCGCCCCGGCGACTCATCGGAGCCGGCCGGCCCCGGCACCAACGCCGCCGGGCTGGCGGTCTTCCAGTACACCACGCGCTGCGGTGTGCTCTACGGCCACACTGGCAACTTCCCCGGCTACACCCAGCTCGCCGCCACCACCCCCGACGGCGCGCGCTCGCTGACCTTCTCCATCAACACCCAGACCAGCAAGGGCAACAAGCCCGCGCTGCTGGCCCGGCTGCGCACCGTGCAGGAGGACTTCGCCTGCGCGCTGCTCAAGGGGCGCTGACACGCGGACCCCACCGGGCGCTGGCGGCCCGGCCCACCTAGACCATGGTCAGGAGGTGATCCGTCGGGCCGTAGTCGATCTTCCAGTCGGTATAGACCCCGCAGAACCCGTCCTCGATGCACCGCAGGCCCACACTCACCCAGCGGACCGCTCCGCCGTTGCCGAACGAGAACGCAACCGCAGCCTCGAACTCCTCGCTCCCGCACGGACATTCGGCCGCACCGGGCTCGTCGTCCTCCCAGGAGTCCTCGTTCCAGTACTCCTCGCTGTCCGCGATGAACGCACGGCTGCCGCAGCCAGAACAGTCCCGTTCCGCTCCGGACGCGTTGACCAGCACGAAGAACACGCGGCCGCCGCACCCCGCACACACGCAAGGTGCGATCTTCACCGGGCGGTCGTCGACCGCACTCCGCACGAATGCCGCGAGCTCTGCGGGGACACCCTCACCAACCTGATCATCAGCATGCACGGACACATCGTTCCAGACGCGCCGACCTCGCACCCGAGCAGGCGGACCGCCGGCAGACAGGGGGCCCCACCGGCAGGCCGGTGGATGCGGCGGCGAGCGTGCGACGTGGTCAGAGCGTCGGCGAGCCCTCGAGCTGTGCCTGCGGAAGGGCCTGAGCGTGCTGGTCGGCCTCGGCCGCGGTGAACGAGGAGACGAAGGTGAAGGCGCGCGGCGACGGGCCGTTCGCCTGCAGGTCCGCCAGCCGCTCCAGCGCTTCGCCGACGTTCGGGCGGTGGCCGGCGGGGACCCACCAGAGGACCAGGTGTGCCTCCACGTGGCGTTCGAACCAGTCGCGGCGGCTGCGCATGACCTCCAAGTGCCCGCTGCGGTAGGTGAATTCCCACAGCGCCTCCCGGCTCTCCCACACCGACATGGTGACGATGACGTCCTCGCCCAGCGGCCGCAGGGCGGTGGCGTCGGCCTCCCCCTCCTCCACGAGCCGCCACACGAAGCCGGGCGCGCCGTCGGCGGAGCCGTTGACCGGATCGAGCAGTTCGACGAACTGCGCCATGCGCGGGTCGTCGAGCGGGTAGCGGAGCGTGGCGACGTTGATCTGGGCGAGGTGGGCGGTCGGAGCCGGGTGGGCCGGGCGCGCGGCATGCGTGGATGCGGTCATGCCCTCATCCCAGCATGGCCCCACTTTCTATGTCAATGATTATTGTTTTTAGAGACTTCGACGACCACGCAGCACTGTCCCGGCCGGGCGTCCATCCGGGCACGGACCGGTCCGCTCTCACCCAACAGCCCTTCCAGCAGTGCGAGGTTCATGCCGCACACGAGCGGCGGGAAGCGCTCGGCGACGGCATGGAAGGGGCAGTTGCGCATGCGGACCACGCGTTCGGCCGCGCCGGCCGTACCGTCGGCCCCCTCGACACCCCCTACGGCTTCGAGGTGCGGCTCGTAGCCCCGGGCGGCCAGCACCTCCATGGCCTCCTCGATGCCGCCGCAGGGCGCCGCCGAGCCCCTCAGGGCCTCACCCCGGCGGCGCGCGGCCGCGCAGAGCCCGGCATCCAAACCGGCCTGCTCGGCGGCCTCGGCAAGCAGCTCGGCGGCGGTTCGGTAGTCGCGGGCGGGCAGCGACACGGCCCACTCGCCCCGCGCCCGGGTGTACACCTTGGCGGGTCGGCCCGCCCCTGGTCCCGAGCGGCCCGTAAGGCGGCGGCTGCCGCTCTCCAGCAGGCCCGCCTCGGTCAGCCGGTCCAGATGGTGCGCGGCGAGCGTGCGCGCCACCCCGTTCGCCTCGGCGGCCTCGTTGCGGCCGACCTCGCGCCCCTGGGCCGTCACGTACTCGTACAGGCGGCGCCGCACCGGATCCTGCAACACCGCAATCGCGTCGATGTCCTCCATCCCGCCATTCTAGGAACAACACGGGTTGGAGATAGAAGGCCGGGATCCCCCGTGCGACCGCACGTGCGGGGCCCGCCGGCAGGCCTGAACGGTCAAGAAGACGCCACCCCGCCAGAAGCCCACGGCGCGGTGAGGCCGTAGCGTCGGACCACATCGTCCAGCCAGGCGGGGCGGCCGAAGGTGAGCCCGTACGCGGCGGCCAGCTCGGCGAAGGCCTCGGGATCCGGCCGGCCCTCCGCCAGGAGTCCGGCGAGATCGTGGAAGTACCGCTCGAAGCCGCCGGGCGTGATGGCCTCGATGCTCCTGGCCGGCGCGGTGCCGGCGTTCCACATCGTGTGCATCTCCCCACGGGGCTTGGTGATGTATCCGCCGGGCCCGAGGACGACCTCGCGGTCACCGGAACGGAAGCCCATCTCGCCTTCGAGCACGATCGAGTACTCGTCCTCCCGGCTGTGCTGGTGCACCGGAGCGATCGCGCCGACGGCGAACGGATGCTCGACGACGTACGCCGAAATCTCGGGGCTATCAGATGCGGGAGCGAGCGGAACAGGTCGCGCACACCCGGGAGCGCATCGTGCGGGCCACAGTCCGACTCCACGGCAGCATCGGGCCGGCCGCCACCACCATCGCGGCGATCGCCCAGGAGGCCGGCGTGACCCGGCTGACCGTGTACCGCCACTTCCCGGAGGAGGAGGCGCTCTTCGCCGCCTGCTCCGCCCACTGGCTCTCGGGCATGCGTCTACCCGATCCCGACGCATGGGCCGCCATCCCCGGCGCGCGGCCGCGCCTGCGCGCCGGCCTGACCGACCTGTACCGCTTCTACCGTGAGGGCGAGCCCATGCTCACCCTGGTCCGCCGCGACTCGCACGCCCTCCCGCCCGCTCAACGCGAGTCCCTGGCCGCCCGCGATGCCCGCTACCGCACGGTCCTGCTGGCCCCGTTCGCCGACCGCGGCACCTCGGCTCACCACCGGTCGGCGCTGATCGCGCACGCCGCCGAGTTCGGCACCTGGCGCTCGCTGTGCCATGACCACGGGCTGAGCGAGGCCGACGCGGTCGAGGCGATGGTCAGCCTGGTGTCGCGGGCCGCCGGGCCCCGCTGTCGGGAACTGCCCGGTGCGCCCCGCGCCCCTCGCCCGGACCGGGCCACGCTCGAAGGCGGTAGAAGTGCCAGATACGGCGAGCTGGTGGGGGCGGATCGGCAGGCAGCTCGCCGCCGCGTTCACCGAGGCGTTCGGACCGGGCACTTCGTACTGTCGGTCCCCGACACCGACTCCTACGCCGACTCGAAGGTCGTGCAGGTCATCGGGCGCCGGTGGGACGAGCCCCGCGTGGTGAAGGCCGCCCGCGGCAACCGGGGAAGCCGCGTCTTCCTCGTCGACGACATGGCGATGCAGGCCAACATCGAAGGCAGTCTGAAACAGAACGTCCCCTGCCTCTTCCAGGAATACCTTCCCAGCTCCAGGGGACGGGACCCGCGCGTCGTGGTCGTCGACGGCAAGGCGGTCGCGGCGGAACGGCCGAGGCGTGCCTGGGCCGCTACCCCGAAGGGGAGGAACTCGCCTGCCGTGCCGCCGACGCCATGGGCGGCGGCCTGGCCGGGGTCGACCTGCCCTTCGCCCCGGACGGGCATTTCGTGGTCTGTGAGGTCAACCCGTGCCCCGTCTGGACCGACATCCTGCCGCACGTCACGCCGGCCGTCGTCGACGCCTGCCGCGCCCGGCTGCGGGACTGACCCGCCGTGGGCCGGCGCCCCTGCTCCCCGCCCACAGGACGAACAACCACGACAGGATTCCCACCCCATGCCCAAAGCCCTGCCCCTGCACGGACACCTCGTACGCCTGGAGCCCATGACCCACGCCCACGCACCCGGCCTGCTCCGCGCCTCGACGGAAGACCGCAGCACCTACGACCACACCTACGTACCCGCGGACGCCGACGCCGTGGACCGGTACGTCGAGCGTGCCCGCCTCGACGCCGAAGCCCACCTCGCCGTCACCTACACCATCATCCGCGACCACGACGGAAGCGTCGCGGGCACGAGCCGCCTGCGGGACCTCGAGTACTGGCACGCCGGCGTATGGCCACCGCGCCCCGGCCACGTCAACCCCGACGCCATACCCAACGCCGGCCAGATCGGCTCCACCTGGCTCGCCCCCTGGGCCCAGCGCACCGGCATCAACACCGAAACCAAATACCTGCTGCTGTCCCTCGCCTTCGACCAGTGGGACGTCCACCGGATCTCGCTCCACACCGGCGTGCGCAACACCCGCTCCCGCACCGCCATCGAACGCCTCGGAGCCGTCCACGAAGGCACGCGCCGCGCCCACTTCCTCGCCGCCGACGGCGGCGTACGCGACTCCGCCCTCTACTCCATCACCCGGCACGACTGGCCCCGCGTACGCGAACAGCTCACGCGACGCCTGACCACCGCCCACTCCCCCACCAGCTGAACCCGGACCGGGCCCGCCCGCCCGCCCCCCTCAGAGCATCCGCTTGGCCGTCGCAGCGCGTGCTCGCAGCGCTTCGGCCACCTCGTGCTGCCCCCGGGCAGCCAGGATCCGCGCCCGGTACTCCATGGCGTACCCGTCGCCCAGCTCCTCGGCGCGCAGGAAGGTCCGTATGGCCCGGTCCGCGTCGCCGTGGTCCCGGAACGCCACACCCAGCGCGGTGATCGGGAACGCCTCGTCCTGCGCGAGGATGAGCGGAGCCCAGCGCTCGACACCAGCCGCATCGCCACGTTCGAGCGCCTGCTTGGCAAGGCCCAGCATGGCGTCCGGATCGCCGAGCGCCGCGGCCTGCTCCCAGACCACCTGCGCGCGGTTCGCGTCACCGGCCACCGAGTGCACCATGCCCAGGTTGAAGCCGGCCACCACGTTCCCGGCTGCCCACGCCCGTTCCCCCCAGCGCAGCGCACCGGCCGTATCGCCCTTCCGGTACAGGGCCGCCGCCAGGTTCGCCATCGCCACGTCGTCACCCAGCTCCGCGGCAGCCGTCAGCTCGGCCAGCTCCTTGTCCAGCTCCGATCGCCGACGGAACCACCTCGCCATCAGCAACTACCCCGGCAGCACAGCCGCACCGATCCAGCGTGCGGCGAACGAACACCTGTCAACGGACTCAACAGACTCAACAGACTCAACGGCGATCATGCCAGGCCCACACCGAGAAGCCATCAGCAGCCCGCAGCCCCGCACCCCTGACCCCGGGGGACCGCGGAGGTCAGCCGTAGAGTTCCGCCGCCGACGGCGTGGAAAGCGGGTGGGCGGCGGGTGTGGTGTAGGCGAAGTTCAGCACGGTGCGGCGCAGCCCCGGGCGGGCATGCGGGGTGACTCGGTGGGCTGTGGTGTCGCTGCGCAGGAGGTAGGCGTCCCCGGCCCGGTGGTGGGCCGTGCGGGCCTGCCCGGTGTCGAGGTCGTGGAGGGAATCGGCGCCGGGGGCGAAGTGCGCGAGGCCGCCGTCGGCGGGGTCTTCGGGTGCTTCGAGGAAGATGACCAGGGCGTAGGGGTGGTCGTCGGTGTGTGCGCCGTGGGTGTCGCCGACGCGGTGCAGGATGTTCAGCACGTGGCGCTCCAGCAGGTCGGGCACGGTCGTGATGTCCTGTCCGCTGATGCGGCGCAGCAGCTGCCTCAGGCGCGGGTCCTGGTACAGGCCCGGGATCAGGTCCGATTTCTCGGCGATGACGTGACCGCCGAGAGTCGTCATGTGGCGTGGCGAGTCGTCCATGCACCCCATCTCGAAGTCGCGGCGCTGCGCGGCCGCCTCCAGGGCCCGCGCCTCTCCCCGGAGCACGTCAAGGCCGTCGGGGGTGAGCAGATCGGGCAGGGGCAGATATCCCTCGGCCAGGAACCGGCACCCGGGCTCGGTCCCGGCGGTGGAGAGGAGGTCGGTGTTCAGCAACGCGGGCACGGGCTGTCCCTTCTCGTTCCGTCGGCGGGTCCGACATGCATCCCCCACCGGGCCCTGCCCCACCCCCACCGCGCATCCGATCAGCCCATCCCCCCTCCGGGCCGACCGGGAGCAGGCCTGTCAGCAGCGGTTGCGGCGGGTCAGATCAGGCTGGGCTGTTCTCCGGGCGGCTGCGGCTGGAGCACGTTCTGCAGCCCGCGGATGTTCGCGCGCCAGGGTGCTCCATCCGCTTCCGCCCATAGGTCCATCAGCTCGGACGGCTCGGTCATGATGCGGTCTAGGGCTTGGAGGGCGAGATCGCGCAGGCCGGTGAGATCAGGAAGGGGCTCGTCCGGCCCGTAGACGGGATGGGCAGGTTCACCACCGGGGCATTGCGCGGCAACGAGGGCGGCCGCGGCTACGGCCTCATCGGATTCGGGTGCGAGCCGCTGGCCCATGCCGAGCGAGAAGGCGCCGGCGCGCTGGTGGGCGACGTCGGAGAGTCCGACGGTCTCCAGGATCTGGCCGACCCGGCGGCCCGGGATCCTGTTGGACCGGGCGAGCCAGAGGAGGTGGTGGTAGGCGGTGCGGGCGGGGTGCAGGGCCTTCGCGTCCAGCAGGGCGCCGATCTGCTTCATCGGCTCGCGCAGCCCGCTGTAGCGCTTCCCGCCGATGCTGACGCTGCCGCTGGTCGGCCGGTCCAGGTCCAGCATCATGCGCATGGTCGTCGTCTTGCCCGCACCGTTCGGGCCGAGGAAGCCGGTCACCGCGCCTGGGCGCACGGTGAACGTCAGGTGGTCGACTGCGGTTTTGTCCCCGTACCGCTTGGTAAGCCCACTTAACTCGATCACACGACGCAATATAGGCCGCACACATGCCGCGAATGAGATGGATATGTGCGTTTCTCCAGCACTGCTTCCGGATGACAGGAGGCAAGCTGAGGGGGGTTCCTCACCGGCGTTCTCTTTCATAGGGGACGCACAAGGGTCACGGAGGGGGATGGGAGCCGACCGATCGCGTCATGTCAAGACACGAATGTACGAGACATGACCCGTGCCCTTCCGATCATGCCTACTGAAGGCCCTGCCTCACTTGACAAGGTGAGGCCTCCGGATCGAGGAGACGGATTGCGATGGCTTCTGAATGCCGCGCCCGGTGCATCGGAAATATGGCCGCAGGAGATCGACCCTGCAGCCGGCAGAAAACAGAAGTCGACTCACCCCATGGCGGCGCGTGCGGCCTGCGCACATCGCCACTCGGAGAAGTGGAGCACTGGGCGACCACCGGGCATGTGAACGGAAGGCTGGATGGGATTCGTCTGGCGCGTATCGTCACGGAAGAGGTACGACGTACCGGAAAGCATTTCCTGCCACCGTCCCTCTTGATTCAACTCGACGCGATTCGGTCCCGCCATGCCACGGACCGCCGCCCCTTGCTTCGGGCATTTCTCGACTGCCTGCTCGACAAACACGAGGAGCGTTTCTGGAACCGAACCTACCTCGGCCTGCCGCTGCTGGAACGACTCTCGGCAGGACCGGACCACCTGATCCATCCGAACCGGTTGGCCACGCTGCTCATATCCGACGTCGTACGCTACGAGATCCAGGCGGCGGCCTCGCCGGCGGAATCCGTGGACCGGGATCGGCCCGATCCCGCGACCTTGCACAAGCGCCTGCGCCACGCCGTGCGATTCGTGGCGCAGGACGGCGACGAGCCGGATGTCCATGAACTGACGTCCCGAGTGGCCCGCATGCCCCAGGCCCGCTGGGCAGAGATCGTCGATCTTCTTCCGCGCCCCACGGCGACGGTCGGCCCCTGGTTCGACGTGACGGTCCAGCCCGTGTACGTACTCCATGACGAGTACTTCTTCATCCGGGCCCTTCAGGCGCACGAAATGCTGTTCACGGCAATCGTGACGGACATCCGGGCAGCGATCTCGGCGCTGCGCGATGGCCGCCTCCAGGAAGGGGCGGAACACATCGATCTCGCGGCCGGCCGCTTCGACCGGGCCTCAGCGCTCTTCCGAATAGTCGCCACCATGCGGCCCGGACATTTTTCGACGTTCCGGAAGTTCACTCAGGGGGCCAGCGCGATTCAGTCCGAACAGTACAAGCGGTTCGAGATCCTGTGCGGAGTCCCACCGGTGGCGAGGCTGCGGTCGACTGCTTTCACAAGTGTCCCGGCCGTCCGCGCCGAGGCCGAGGAATGCGGCCACGACACGGTGGCGCACGCATGCCTCGACCTTCGCCGCAGGAACGACTTCAGCCCGTCGCAGTGGCATCTCCTCGACGCCTCGCTCGGCCGGCTGGAAGCCCGGCACCAGCGCTGGAAGGCCACCCATCGAAGCCTCGCCGCGCGCATGCTGGGCAGCGCGCACGGATCGGGTTACACCGACGGCGTGCCCTACTTGACCCAATGCCTGGACAACCGGCTTTTCGGGCAGCTCCGCGCAACACGGTGACCTGGCCTTGTGCGTCAGCGGGAGCAGCTGATGATCAGGCCGGTGATGACGAGGCAGTTGGCGGCGGCCGTGTCGTCGGCGGGGTTGGGGTTGTTGGGGCAGCCGGCGGTGCGGTGGGCGGTGGCCGGCAGGGGCAGTCCCAGGGTGAGTACGCCGATGCGGGCGGTGAAGGCGCGCTCCCGGGAGGCGCCGTTGGTCAGGGTGCCCGTGGGGCAGGTGACCTTCCGGGTGGCCTTGTCGAAGGTGCACCCGTCGGTCAGTCCGCTGACCGAGGTGACGGCGGCGGGCAGTTGGGCGGTGACCGTGCCGGACTGGGCGGTGCCAGGGCCGTGGTTGGTGAAGGCCAGCTCGTAGTCGACGGCGGGGGAAAGGAGCCGCAGCGCGGGCGCGGCGCTCAGGCCTACCGCGACGTCCGCGCCGGGGGCGGTCACGGTGATCGGGGTCGGGGCGGCTTGGGTTCCGAACGCGTCGGACAGTGCCGTCAGGCGGAAGCCCTGCCCTGCACCGGCGGCCTGCACGGGCAGGGCGATCTTGAAGTGGGCGGTGACGCCCTGCTGGATGCTCGGAGTGAAGTTGATCAGGAAGTGGCGGTCCGTGGGCGTGGGCGGGAAGCGGTCGTCGTCCGTGATGGGGCGGGCGAGGATGCGGGACTCGTTCGCCGTGGGGGTGCAGGTCGGTGTGCCGAGCACGGTGCCGAAGACGCTGACCGCAGCCACCTTGCTCACCACGGCAGGCCCGGTCCTGGCCGACCCGGTCAGCGTCACCGGCCACAGCGACACCGCCGACACCACGGTGACCATCAGCAACGACACCCCGGCCGTCGGCGAGATGGTGGTCCTCGACTACACGGTCACGGGCAACAGCGCGAACAGCGGCCTGATCACCGGCCGTCTCCACCTCACGTCGGACGAGCCCCGCGGCGGTCAGGGCGCCGATTGCCGAGCGGACGACACTGCGGCGCGGGGAAGCCGCGGGGCGCAGAGCGGACAGGACGTTCACGTTGTACCTCCAGGGTGCGGTGGGGCCCGGGGGCCCCGGATCAGGCGACGGGTCACGCAGGAGTGCCTTCGCCCGCCGCCCGGCCGTGGGGGTGGAGCCAAGGGGTGGGGGCGGGAGCCCGCTCCCACGACCAGGCACCCATCCTTGGTACGCGCGCCGGCACGCCCCGCGCCACGCATGGCCGCTCCGGGGACGTGAACGGGTTCAACACCGCCGAGGCTGCGTGAAGGCCGCGCCCCCGGATTGCCGCAACCTTCGCCCGACACGGGCACGCAACGTGGAACCTTTTTGATGTTCCATCAGCTCAAAGAGGAGGAGGAACAAACGGGAGGGCAGCCGGGAGGGCCGATGCAGGGCAATGACGAACACTTCGAGGAGTTCGTCCACGTACACCACCAGGCGCTGCTGAAGTTCGGCCGGCTGCTGACCCGCGACTGGCACACCGGTGAGGACCTGCTGCAGGCCGCCCTCGTCAAGGTGCACCGCCGCTGGCGGGACTCGGCGGTGGCGGAGTTCCCGCTCGCCTACACCAAGCGCGTCATGGTCACCACCTGCACATCCTGGCGGGCCAGAAGGTGGTGCGGCGAGCTCCCCACCGCGCGGCTCCCCGACACCCCCGCGCCCGACGAGACCGCGAGGCGACTGGGCACCCGCGACACGCTCGCCCAAGCCCTGTCCCGCCTCCCGGTGGAGCAGCGGATCGTCCTGGTGCTCAGGTTCTACGAGGACATGACGCTCCAGGAGACCGCGGACTTCCTGAACTGCCCGCCGGGCACCGTCAAGAGCCGCACCAACCGCGCGCTGCGATCCCTGCGCGAGAGCGGCGCCATCGACCAGCGGGTGATGGAGGAGAGATGAGCACCGACGACGCCCCCGCACGCCACTTCCGTGCGCAGCTCGACGACCTGGTCTCCGAACCGCCTCAACCGCGTACGGACGCCCGCCGGACGCTCTCGGCCGTCCGTACGCGACGTAGGCGCGGCCGCGTGGTCCTGGCCGCCGTCGCGGTGGTCATGGCGGGTTCCGGTGCGGCCGTCACCCTGGCCGCCCTCCCGGACGGGAACACCCCGCCGCCGGCCGCCGCGTCCCCACACCCCGCACCCTCGGTGCCGTCCCGCAGCCACGACCCGGCGGCCCTCCAGACCGGCCCCTCCGCCCCCGAGATCGGCCGGAGGTACCCGTACGACCTCTACACGCACTGCGGCATCCGGTACGCGCTCTTCGCCGGACGGTGGTGGGAGACGGAAGCCCTGCCGCCGCGTACGGACGACCCCGCCGGCGGCACGTACACCGGCTACACCGCCGGCTGGATGACCCTGACCTCCCCCGACCACGCCCGCTTCGAAGCCCCAGGCCTGCCCGCCATCACCTTCCGCCCCTCAACCACCGCCCCGCCGGCCTGTGCCTGAGCGAGGCACGGAGAACGTTCGGACAGGTGATCACCGAGCGTGGGCGTGGTGCCCGGCACAATGGTCTTGCCGCGCTGACGTCGGCAAGTGATTCTTGGTCGGTGCCAGGACAGGGGAAGAGAAAGCGGCGGCAAGAGGCCGGGAGGCAGCGGCTGGCTGCTCGCACTGCGCCGGACGCGGGACAGTGGGAAGTGGTCCTTGAGACAGAGGACCAGGCGGAGTTGCGCGCGCAGTTGCGCCGTCTTCGGGAAGCGCGTGTCGACGAATCGCTGATCCAGATCGACATACTGTGTCGACGTCCAGTGGAGCAGTCCACCTATCGGCTGAGCCGGTTCGTGGCGAACACCGCGCGCGAGGCGGACCGCAGGCTCTCTGATCATTGATCCTGTGGCGGGTCGAGGCGAGTTGACGGACGCGGCGTGGCAACGGATAGAGCTCTTGCTTGCGCAGGTGGCGTCGGGCGGCAGGCGGCGGGCGTGGACAGGCCAGCCCGGGCTCGCCATGCACCCGCCGTAGGCGGTGCCGGAGCCCGGCAGGCTTTGGGGCGGCGTCGATCACCAGGGCTGCCAGGGGGGTGCACGGCCGCCCCCATCCGCATGGGGTGGGGCTCGGCCCCGGCTCGTCCGCGCCTGACCGCGCTCACTCCTCCCGGATGCCCAGCAGTTCCAGGAAGGCCGCGGCCGCCGGTGTGCGGCTCTCGTGGCTCCAGATCACGTACTCGGCGCGCGCCGGTGCGTCCGTGACCTCGATCGTGGCCACCCCGGCCAGGCCCGCGGCGTACGCGGGCGGGAGCAGGGCCACTCCCAGGCCCGCGCCGACCAGGCGGGCCACGTAATCCGCGGTGGTCACCTCGAAGGCGACCTCTCGGGTGAGGCCGGCGACGGTGAAGGCCAGATCGGACTGGGCCCGGCCGGCGGTCTTCGCCGGGAGGTCCACGAACACCTCCGAGGACAGGCGACGGAGGTCGACCGAGGTCTCGCGCGACAGCGGGTGGTCCGGGGAGACCACGGCGACCAGCCGCTCCCGGCCCAGCTCCCGGGCTTTGACGCCCCGGGGGCGGGCCGTGACCGGGATACCGAGAAAGGCCACCTCGAGTTCGCCCTCCCTGACCTGCTCGACGAGCTCGTCGCTCGCTCCCACGCTGAGGCTGATCCGGGCCTTCGGATGGCGTTCGTGGAATTCCTTGAGGACGTTGGGAACGTCCACGGCGGCGACGGTGGGGATCAGCCCCACGGCGAGGCGTCCACGCACCTCCCCGACCTCGGCCGCGACTTCGGCTGCGGCCCGCTCCGCCGCGTCCAGGCACTGGCGGGCGGCGGGTAGGAAGGCCGCGCCTGCCGGGGTCAGCCGGACGCGGCGGCTGGTGCGTTCGAAGAGCCTCGCGCCGAGTTCCTTCTCCAGGCGCGCGATCTGGTGGCTGAGCGCGGACTGGACCACCAGGCAGCGTTGGGCGGCCCTCGTGAAGCTGTTCGTCTCGGCCACCGCGATCACGTACCGCATCTGTTGGAGCTCCATGGATCCATCGTGATCCGAGATGGACCACGTGACAAGCATGTGTTGGACTCATCGATCTGCCCGGCCCGAGACTGGTGATCGCAACGCGGGGGGGGCGTCCGATCCGCCACGCGAGAGCCGGCTCGGCCACGGCACGATCCGCGCCGCCCAGGTGCTCGGCCCCGCGACCGCGATCCGATCTCCGGCCCCGGCCGGCCGGACCAACGCCCGGCGGGAGCCGGGTGGTTCCTGCGGGATTGAGGCGAGATGAAGAACAGACAGTACGCACTCACGGCGGCGGCCCTGACCGGCCTGGCTCCGGCGGTCTGGGGCAGCACCTACCTGGTGACCACCGAGCTGTTGCCACCGGACCGACCGCTCCTGGCGACCACCATGCGGGCCCTGCCCGGCGGCCTGGTCCTGCTGGCGCTCGGCCGGAAGCTTCCGGTCGGCCGCTGGTGGTGGCGGGCGCTGGTGCTGGGCGTTCTGAACATCGGCGCCTTCAACTTCCTGCTCTTCGTGGCGGCCTACCGGCTGCCGGGCGGCATCGCCGCCGTGATCATGTCGGCGCAGCCGGTGTTCGTCGTGGTCCTCGCCGCCCTCTTCCTCGGTGAGAGGGCCAGGGCGGTGCACGCCGCGGCCTGCGCGATGGGCGCCGGGGGTGTGGGGTTGCTCGTGTTCAGGGGCACGGCGTCACTCGACGCCGTCGGGGTCCTCACCGCAGTCGGCGGAGCCGTGTGCATGGCGTCGGGCATCACGCTGACCAAGCGGTGGGGCCGACCGGAGGGCGTCGGGCTGCTCACGTTCACCGGGTGGCAACTCACAGCGGGCGGCGTGGTCCTGCTGCCGTTCTGGCTGTCGATGGAAGACCTTCCCGACGCTCTCGCCACCTCCCACGTCATCGGGTTCGCCTACCTCATCACCCTGGGCGCGGTCCTGAGCTACATGGTCTGGTTCCGGGGCATCGAGCGCCTGCCGGCCGTGGCGGTCTCCTTCCTCGCACTGGGCAGCCCGGTCGTGGCGGCCCTGCTCGGCTACCTCTTCAAGGACGAGACCCTGACCACCCTCCAGATCGTCGGCATGGTCGTCATCTTCCTGGCGGTCCTGCTGGGCCAGCCGCGCCCGCCGAAGCCGAGGTCCAAGAAGTCCCCCTCGGCGCCACCCCCGCCGTGTTGAATGGGTGCGTGGCGAGACGACAGAAGGAGAAGCGGCCTCCCTTCGGCCTGCCCAAGGGGGTCGTCCTGCCGGCGACGCCGGACGGCTGGCGCCACAGTGTCCTCACCGTGGACGGTGCCACGCTCTGCGGACGCCTCAGCGACAAGCCGCTCGATCCCGAAGTGGCGCTGGCCGCCGCCACGGTGATGCTGGAGGAGCTCGCGCGCGATGTCCACGACACAACCGTCGAGGTGATCTGGGATCCGCGCCGGGAACCGTGGACCTGGACCGCCCAGGTCGTCCCCGTCCTCGGTGACCAGGCCCCCGCTGACGGCGGAGGTCGAACGACCGGCTGAGAGCCGCGCTGCCGGACGGGGGCGAGGCGGGCGGGTGGCCCCGGGCTGCTGGTGGGGTCAATTCCCGGACGGGGGGAGCACTCCCTTCTTTCTCGCTTAGGCGATCCAGCGGCCGGCCGTGGCCTCGGAGCGGGCCCAGCGGGTGGCGATGGCGCGGCGCGGCGCGGCGCGGCGGGATGTTGTGTTCGATCGCCCAACGGTAGACCGAGGCAACCTTGCGCAGGTGTGCAGTACGAAGTGACCCTCCGACAGCGGGCGAGGGCTCGAAGGAAGGCCGAAGGATGACGGGAACGGGCAACGCGGACGAGCGCTCCTGGCGGCGCCGGGTCGAGCGGGTCGTCAATGAGATCGCGCAGGAACTCCGCACGTTGGACGACGGGACGGCCTGGTTCTCCGACCTCCCCCCGGCGGGCCGGCAGGAGGTGCTGCGCGAGGTCGCAGGCTACGCGATGCAGGCGCACATCACCGCCGCGGACGGCCGCGCGGGGGTGGCGCGGTCCGGGGTGAAGCCCACAGCCAACCCTTCGGTGATGATCTGCATGGACCCGCCCCGCTACGGGTTCTACCGCCTGCCCGCCGACGAGCACGTGAAGGCGTTCCGCGTGCTGGTCTCCGTGTTCGCCGTCGCCGACACCCGCCGTCGGGAGACGTACTGCAAGGGCACCTGCTCGCACCCGTGGCACCGCCTGCCCGCGGAAGCCGAGGAGGCGTAGCAGGGACGGCGCCCGCTGCGGACCGGGCGCCGGGGGGCGCCTGGCTCCGGATCGGGCGTCGGGGGTGCGGTCTGCGGGCGAGCCGCCGGCCGCGCCCCGCACTCGTTCGCTACGTTACGTTACCAGAACGATACGTTGGGTAGCGATGGCGTGCGCGGGGGACGGCGGCGATGGATCGGCTGGCAGCGGCGGCGGAGCCGTTCGACAAGCTGGGCGCGGACTACGAGCGGGCCTTCGGGCACCTGCCGGAGCAGCTCGCGGCCCTGGAATGGCTGGCGGCACGGCTGCCGCAGGGTGCCCGGGTACTGGATGTCGGCAGCGGGACCGGTCGGCCGGTGGCCGAGGCGCTGGTCCGGGCCGGCTTCCGGGTGACCGGGATCGACGTGTCGGCGACGATGGTCGGCTTGGCCCGTGACCGGGTGCCCGGCGGCCGGTTCGAACGGCACGACGTACGGGACTTCCAGGCGCCGGACGGCAGTTACGACGCGGTCTGCGCGTTCTTCCCGCTCCTGCGGATGTCCCGGGCCGAGCAGACGGCGGTGCTCGAGCACATCGCCCGCTGGCTGGTCCCCGGCGGTCTCTTCGTCTCCGCCACGGTCCCGGGCGACATGGAGGACCGCCCCATGGTGTGGATGGGCATGCCGATGCTCGTCACCAGCTTCCCGGCCGAGCAGTACCTGAACGAGATCGAGCGGACGGGGCTGAGCGTCCTCCACTCGGCCCGCTCGGTCTTCTCGCCCGACAGCGACCTGGCCGAACCCGAGCACCACCTCTTCTGCTACGCCCGCCGCCCCGGCGGACCCCCGGTGCCCGCGCACGCCCTGCTCGGCCCCTACCCCCTGCCCGGTGCGTACCGGGGCGCCCACACGCTGAGCGGGGAGTCGTGGACGGCGTTCGAGCCGTACTTCGAACGCGAGGACATCGCGGCCGTCGTCGACGCGCTGGACGGCAACGAGCGGGTCCTGGACGTGGGCGGCGGCACCGGCGCCGGGGTACGGGCCATCGCGGCCCGCCTCGGCCGCTGCGCCACGGTGGAGCCGCACGCCGCCCTGGAGGAGACGATCCGGGCCGCGCTGCCGGACGTCGAGGTCCACTCCGGACGGGCCGAGGCCCTGCCGCTGGCCGATGACTCCTTCGACGCCGTCGTCGCCACCTGGGTCCTGCACTACACCGACGACCCGGACGCCGCGATCGCCGAGATGCTCCGTGTCCTGGACCGTTCACACCCGGCGGCGAAGGTCGTACTCGCCCAAGGAGCCCCGGACAACGAAATGATCCGGCTCCTCAACACCCACTGCACCGCCCGCGCCGGAGAACAGCCTGACCACCAGGGCTACCTCCTCACCCGCGCCGCCGAACTCCTGGCCGCGGCCGGCCTGGACGACATCTCCTTCCGCCGCGTCGGCGGACGCCTCGCCCTCGACCGGCCCGCCCCCGACGACTCCGCCCGCACGGCGGCCGACGTCCTCGCCGACGTCCTCGGCGGCTTCTGGCACACCGGCCACCCGGACCGTCCGGCCATGCGGGAAGGCCTCCGGGCCGAGCTCGCCCCGGCCTTCGCCTCCGGCCCGCACACGGTCCAGGCAGACGCGGTCCTCCTCATCGCCCGGCGTAGCCACGTGAACGGGAGGATCGCGGCATGGCCGTAGCCGACACGCAAGTAGAGGTAGAGGTAGAGGTACTGATCGTCGGCGGTGGGCCGGTCGGGCTCACGGCCCGGGCGCTGCTGGAACGCTGGGGCGTACGGACACTGCTGGTCGAAAAGCACCGCGAGCTGTCACCCTTCCCCCGGTCCCGGCTGGTCAACGCACGGTCCATGGAGATCTTTCGCCAGCTCGGTCTCGCGGCCGAGATCACGGCCTGCGGATTCGCACCGGAGTTCGGCCGGATCCGCTTCCGCGACACCCTGTACGACGGCGACTTCGCCTCGGCGGCGATGGTCGGGATCAACGCGCCGATCCCCGAAAGCCCCGTGATCGGCGTGGTCACCTCGCAGGACCGCCTGGAACCCACCCTGATCGGCGCGGCAGATGCGCAGGTGCGGTTCGGGGCCGAGCTCATCGGCTTGGACGAGGAACCCGAGAGCGTCGTGGCCTTGCTGACCGATCATCAGCACGGTCGAGAGACACGCGTCCGCGCCCGTTACGTCCTCGCAGCCGACGGAGCGAACTCGACCGTGCGGCAGCGGCTGGGGATCGGCACCACCGGGCCCGGAGAGATGGGCGGCTTCACCACCGTCGTGTTCGATGCCGACCTCGGCCCGTGGTGCGCCGAGCAGCCCGCCGGGGTCTACTTCACCGCGCACGGATCGCTCGCCCCGCTCTACCCCGAAGGGGGCTGGGCCTGGTTCGGCCTCACACCCGAGGACGCCGGGCGTGCCGACTGGTCCGCCCTCGTCTCGCGCGCCCTCGGCCCCGGGGCCGACACGCGGGCCGAGGTGCTGCGGGTCCAGCACTGGGTGATGAACGCGTTCGTCGCCGAACGCTTCCGGCACGGCCGGATCCTGCTGGCCGGCGACGCCGCGCACGCGATCCCCATCTTCGGCGGCATGGGCATGAACGCCGGCATCGCGGACGTGCACAACCTGTGCTGGAAGCTGGCTGGCCTCGTCCACGGATGGAGCGGGCCGAGCATGCTGGAGACCTACGAGACGGAACGGCGACCCGTCGCACAGCTGACCCTCCGTCAAGCGGTGGCCAACACCCAGCTCGCGGTCCAGGTACTGAACAGGCGCCGCGAGCAGCGTCACACCGACGGCGCGGCGACGTCGGCCCGGGTCGAACTGCCTTGGTCCGAGCGGTACTTCGCCCAGCTCGGCCTCGTACTCGGCGTGGTCTACCACTCCGACGCCGTGCTGGCCGACGGCAGCACCGCACCGCCGCTGTCCGACGCGGGATCGGACGCGGACTACGTCCCCACCCCGGAGCCCGGCCACCGCATGCCGCACCTCTGGCTCAGCCACGACCGCTCCTCGCTCGACGCCTTCGGCGAATGGTTCACGCTGCTCACCCCGGACCCCCACGGGTGGGAGCGGGACAGCGACTCCCTGTCATGGCCGCTGCGCATCGAGCCCCTGACCGGCGAACAGACGGACCTCTGCGGCCTCGCCCCGGGCGGAGCGCTGCTCATCCGCCCGGACGGCCACATCGGCGCCCGCTGGCGGGACCGCCCACCGGGCGACTCCGCCCTCCGCCACGCTCTCGCCACGATCACCGGCTCGACGGGCCGCTGAGCTTGTCCCCGGCATGACACACTCAGCTCGGTCATCGCCGGGACCTGCTCGAAGGACACGCTCATCAACCGCATCAACGCCGTGGCCCTGCGGGCCGTCATCGCCTCCGCACTGGCCTTGGGCGGCCTGACCGGCTGCTCGGAGTACGACGCCGACGACGTGCGGTATGCCACCGGCTACGGCTCCCACCACCCGTTGGCGGTGGTCGGGTACCCGACCACCGGGTCGCTGGGGATCACCCAGGAGGTGGTGTGGCAGATCGCCGACGGCAACGCCGGTGAACTGGCCGGTCTCGCGTACCACAAGGAGGACGCCGGCCCTCCCGAGAAGACCGCCGAGAACTGGATCTCGGCGTTCGGCAAGGGCGCCCGCGGGAAGGTGACGGCGGAGTTCTACGACGAGGGATCGGTCCGGCAGGCGGTCGTCCTGTACTTCCACGACACCGGTCAGATCAAGCAGATCCAGGTCGTGGCCAGGAACGGCGGCAACAAGGACAGCTGGGGCGTCGTCATGGCCGAGCCGGATCCCAAGGCGGCCGTCGCCGTGCTTCCTTGGATACCGAAGAACCCCGGCGAGCTCGGGTCGAAGACGACGTCGTGAACCGCCCGGACCCGAACCCGCCCGCAGATCCTGCGGCGGCCGCGCCCCAGAACGTATGATCAAGCAATGTCTGACATGACCGAGACCTCGCCCGGCTGGCTGACCACGGATGAGCTGGAAACGGCCAGGGCGCGGATGCCGATCCTGTACGTGGAGGCCGTGCCCGTACGCGTGGACGACAGCGGCGAAGTCACCAGCATCGGGCTGCTGCTGCGCATCGGTCCGGACGGAACGGTCAACCGCACGCTGGTGTCCGGCCGCGTCCTGCACCACGAGCGGATCCGTGACGCGCTGCTGCGCAACCTGGAGAAGGACCTCGGCCCGGTGGCCCTGCCCCGCGTCCCCGCCTCCCTCCAGCCCTTCACGGTCGCCGAGTACTTCCCCACGGCGGGCGTCACCCCCTACCACGACCCGCGCCAGCACGCGGTGTCCCTCGCCTACATCGTGCCGGTGGCCGGGGACTGCCGGCCGCGGCAGGACGCACTGGACCTGGTCTGGTTCAGTCCGCAGGAGGCGGCCTCCCCGGCGGTGCACAGCGAGATGCCGGGCGGGCACGGGGTGCTGCTGAAGCAGGCACTGGCACACGCGGGCCACGCCTACTGAACCGGTGTCGACATCCCGCCTACCCGGGCATGCGGAAGCCGTTGAAGAGGTCGTCCAGGCCGCGCAGGGCCAGGCGGGCGGGGGTGGCACGGACCGCGAGGTCGCGGGCCGTCGCCGTGAGGGGGTTGCGGAGGGCGCCCAGGCGGCCGACGCGGCGGGCGCGGACGCGCACGGCGTCGGTGCGGTCGCGGCGGGCGGCGGTGTACGCGGCGAGGGCGGCCGGGACGGGGTCCGTGCCGTCCGGGCCGGCTCCGGCGGGCAGGAGGTGGGCGAGGACCACCGCGTCCTCGATGGCCTGGCAGCCGCCCTGGCCGAGGTTGGGGGCCATGGCGTGGGCGGCGTCACCGAGCCAGGCGATACGGCCGTGATGCAGGGCGGGAAGCGGGGCGGCCAGGTCGTAGAGGTCGTTCTGGAGTACGTCGGCGGGGTCGAGGCGGCCGACGCGGTCCAGTAGGGACGGAATCGGGTCGTGCCAGGAGCCGAAGCGGCGGCGGAGTTCGGCGCGGGCGTCGGCTGACCGGGTGCCGGCCGGGAGGACCGCGGTGGCGTAGAGGTAGAACCGGCCGTCGGAGAGCGGGGTCACGCCGAACCGCTCGCCCCTCCCCCAGGTCTCGCTCATGGCTGGTATCCGCAGGTCCGGGGCGTCCACGATGGTCCGCCAGGCGGTCTCGCCGATGTAGTGGAGGCCGGGGTGGACGGGGAAGTACGCGCGGCGCAGCGGGCTGTGGATGCCGTCGGCGGCGACCACCAGATCGGCGGGCAGGTCCGGGCCGGCCGCCGTGCGGACGGTCGGGCGGCGCTCGGCGTCGTCGACGCCGGTCACGGTGGTGCCGTAGCGAAGGGTCCCCGGTGGCAGCGCGGCGGCCAGGGCGGCGGTGAACGCGGGGCGCGGGACGGCGATCGGGGCGATGCCGTACCGGGCCGCCATGTCCGCGGTGGCGGTGCGGGTGAGCCACTGGCCGGCCGAACGACGCACGCCCATGGCCGCGGGTACGGCGCTGCCCGCCGCGTGCGCGGCATCGACGCCGATGGTTTCGAGTGCGCGCAGGGCATTGGGGGCGAGGCCGATGCCGGCGCCGGTGGTGGGGGGTTCGGGGGCGCGTTCGCACACGGTGACGCGCCAGCCACGGCGGTGCAGTGCGATGGCGGCCGCGAGCCCGCCGATTCCGGCTCCGGCCACCACCCCGTGACGCTCCGTCATGGACACCCCTCCGTTCGGGTCGAACACCCCGTGCGGCACCCCGCCATCGACTCGGGCTGGTACGCAGCTCAGTACGCACAGGATCAGGACTGACCCCGGAAGCGGTCGGTTCGGCGTGAGCGAGCCGGCGGCGTGGCTACAGGTAAGGGTCGAAGGGGATGCCCGCCGGTTTGGCTTCCGCCAGGTGCGGGGCGAAGGAGCCGTCCTTCAGGCCGAAGTGCGCGCTTCCGAAGTCGGCTTGGCTGAGCTTGTCCCGCAGGGTCGGCGGGTAGCCGGACCAGCCGACGAGGGCGGGGAACTGCCACGCCTGACGGTGGTTCTCGGGGGGCTCGTCGTTGGTGTTCGCCGCGCGGAAGCAGTGCGTGCCGACGCCGTCCTTGTGGTAGACGATCTTGGGGTGGGTGCCGTCCCAGCGGATCTGGTCACGGGTGTGGAGGGTGAAGTCGCCGTGGGCGGAAGTCGCGACGTACTTGGCCTCGTTGCCCTGGATCCACACCACCACGTGTTCCCAGTCGTGGCGGTGGCCGCCGAGGCTGATGCCGGGGATGGCCTGGTCCTTCTCGAAGTACAGGGCGTAGATCACGGCGCACCAGCCGTTGTTGCAGGTCCAGCGGGAGTAGCCGTTGGTGTTGGCGAGGTCCGAGGAGTCCCGGCAGCTGCCGTTGAGGGCGCCGGTCGGGCTGAGGCCTCCGTTGAGCACTCCGGTCGGGCCTATGGCGGGAGTCGGGTAGCAGCCGTCGGTGTCGTAGTCGTAGGCCGGCTGGAAGGTCAGCTCGATCGCTTCGGCCTGACTGGGCAGGGCCTGGGGTGGTGCCGCGAAGGCCGCCTGGGAAACCCCGACGACCAGCGCGAGCGTGGTGCCGACGACCACTAAGGATCTCCGGATGTGACGGTTCGTCCGCAAAGCATGCCTCCTGGCCGGCCGGGGTTCGACGTGGCGGGCGGATCGCGACCACCGTCGGCCGACGCGCCGGGAGCATCATTCGCGAACCGGGGCGGCACAGCAAGGGTTGGAGCAGCTTCTCTTCACCGCGCGGATGTATCTGAACTGGTGGTGATGCGGGGGCAGTTGGACGGGAGGGCAGGAGGGAGGGCGGGCGCGGTCGACTCGTACGGTCGGGAGGTACGGGTTCGTCGGCGAGCGCGCGCAGCGATACCGGCAGGCGGTGCCGGAGGGGCATGGGCGGCCGGTCGGGCCAGGCCGGGCAGGTGGCGGCTCGGGCAAGGAGCGCTACGCCGTGGACTCCGAGGTGCCGCGGGCGGACTTCACGCGGGCACGGTCAGACGGTGTTCATCAGGACGATGGCCGCGAGGTCCAGGAGGATGACGGCAACGACGACGCCGATCATGATCCAGGCCCTGCGTGATTCGTCCATGCCCACCAGCCACCTCCCGATAAGGGCCTGCCGGCATGCGGAGGCCACGCGGCCGGGCGCAGGCCCGGCCGGTCTTCACCCATGATGACCCGATTTCCTACGGAGCACAGTTCGAGCGCACGGGGGCGGCTTCGGTGGCGGTCGGTCAGGAGACCCAGGATCCGGTCATGCCGAGGACTGCCGCGCCGTCCTGGTCGGCCAGCTTCGTCGCCGTGAACCCCGTGGCCCACGGGGAGGTCTGCAGGCGGAATGCGGGCTCCTCGGCGGTCAGCGCCTCGATGACGGCCTCGGCCGCACCGGCGGGGGTCTGGGCGCCGTCCAGGAACTGGCCGACCGTGCGGTCGATGTAGTGGCGCATCGCGTCGGCGTAGGGGCCGGCGGCCGCGATGCGGGCTTCGATGTCGAGTCCGATGTTGTTGACGAACTCCGTGGCCACGGCGCCCGGCTCGATGACCGACACGCTCACTCCGACGGCGCCCGCGACGGGGGCCAGGCTCTCCATGTACCCCTCCACGGCGAACTTCGCGGCGCAGTACGCCTCGTTGAAGGGCTGGCCGATCACACCGCCGACGCTGGTTACCGTGATCAGGCGGCCTCCGGTGGCCCGCAGGTGCGGCAGCGCGGCCTTGGAGACGTTCAGTACGCCGAAGAAGTTGACCTCCATGACTTCGCGGACATCGGCGACGGACTCGAGCTCGAGGGTGCCGACGTGCCCGGCGCCCGCGTTGTTCACCACCGCGTCCAGCCGGCCGTAGTCGGCGATGACGCCGTTGACGGCGGCGGCGACGGAGCTCTCGTCGACGACGTCGAGCTGCCGGATGTCGAGCTCGACGCCCGCCTCGGCTGCGGCCTTGCGCAGGGCGTCGGCCCGGGTCGTGTCACGGAGGGTGGCGACCGTGCGCCATCCGGCGCGGGCGGCGGCGATGGCGGCAGCCAGGCCTATGCCGGAGGAAGTGCCGGTGACGAGGACGGTGCGGAGGGGCGTGGCGGGGGTGTTGGGCAGGGTCTGCATGGCGGGCGCCTTTCGAGGTCTTCACGGAACGTGATTTATGTGCGTGCACACACACTACAGATTATGTGCGTGTGCACGCAACCCCCTAGACTGTCGGTATGCCGAAGAAGCTCACCGAAACCGAGATGCCGACGGCCGACTACGCCTTCTACGGACTGGTGTGGGCCGGCACCGTGCTGACCGACCGGGTCGACCGGGCCCTCGTGAAGGCCCACGACCTCCCGGTGTCCTGGTTCGAAGTGATGCTGTGGCTGGCTTCCAGCCCCGAGCCCGTCCCCGCCTCCGTCCTCGGCAACAGCACGCTGCTCAGCCGCAGCCAGGTCTCGCGGGTCGTCGACGCACTCCAGACCCGGGGCCTGGTGACCCGTACGCCCTCGGCACGGGACGCCCGGTCGGTGGAGGTCGCCCTCACGGAGGCGGGCCGCGCGGTGTTCGCCGAGGCCGACGCCACCCGGCGCGCTGCCCTCGCGCCGGTCTTCACCGAGCTCCTCGACCAGCAGGATCTGGAAGCGCTGGAGACCATATGGCGCAAGCTCAAGGCCGCGAAGGGGCAGTAGGGGCAGCAGGGCGGCAGCGGTCCGGCGGTAGGGCCGCGCGCCGGTCCGGCCTCAGCCGCCAGAGGTGCCGGCGGTGCCGGAGGTGAGCGTGGCGGCCGCCGCGAAGAGGCGGGCACAGCGCCGCGTCATGGCCTCCGGGGTCTGCTCCGGGTGCTTGACCCACCAGCGGACGAGGGTGGCGACCAGGTCCCGCCAGACGTACTTGAGCGCGTCGGCGTCCAGCGGGTCGGCGGATCCGGCCGCGCTCAGCAGTTCGGCGGTACCGCCCGCGGCGAGGCGGTCGATGGCCGACCAGTACTCCGAGGCCCGGCGGGCGGCCTCCCCGCCCGGGGGCAGGGTGGTGTCGTACAGCACGAACCACGCTTCTCGCCGCCCCTCCAGGGCCGTGAAGATGGCGTCGAGCACGCGCAGCGGAGTGTGCGGGGCGGTCCCCTCGGCGCCCATCGCCGTCCGGATGGCGTCCAGGATGCGGTCCCCGACGGGCACCAGGCAGGCGACGTAGAGATCCTCCTTCGTGCCGAGGTACTGGTGCAGCAGCGTCTTGGTGACGCCCACGCGCGCGGCGATCGCGGGAAGCGACGCGGCGGCGTAGCCGCGGGTGCCGAACTCCTCCGTGGCGGCCTCCAGCAGCTGCCGCCGGCGGTGCTCCCGCGGGACTCCCTTGGTGCCGGCTTTGGAGGGTGGGGTGACCGCCGGGGTTGGCGTTGATCCTGCCGTCGGGGTTGCCATGAGCCGATATTATCAGTAGGTAATTTACCTCTAGGTAAATTCCTGCGACCTCTGGAGCGCATCCATGGCCCGCACCACCCCGCAGCCGACGTCCCGCACCCGCTCCTGGTGGGGCTGGGGCTGGGCGGACGCCCATCCCGACGACGCGGAATGCGCCGCGATGGGCGCGCTGCTCCCCGGCACCCTCGACCGCCCGCTCCCCGTCCCGCACGTACGCGACCTGGGCATCGGCAGCCCCGCCGTCGAACCCCCGCGCAGCCTCGCCCACCTGGTCACCGCCGACCCCGGTGACCGCGCCGCCCACGCCATGGGGAAGGCGTACCGCGACGTGGTGCGCGCCCTGCGCGGACGGCCCGGCCGCATCCCCGATCTCGTCGCCCGCCCCACGGACGACCGGGGCGTGGCCGACCTGCTGGAGTGGGCCGGTGACCGGCAGGTCGCCGTCGTCCCGTACGGCGGGGGTTCCTCGGTCACCGGGGGCGTGGAGTACCGGGGCGACGCCCACCGGGCGGTGCTGTCCCTCGACCTGACGGCCATGGGCCGCGTCCTGGAAGTCGACGCCACGGGACGGGCGGCGCGCATCCAGGCGGGCACCCTCGGTCCGAGCCTGGAGGACCAGCTGCGGCCCCACGGCCTCACCCTGCGGCACTTCCCGCAGAGCTTCGAGTTCTCCACCTTGGGAGGCTGGCTCGCCACCCGGGCCGGCGGCCATTACGCCACCGGCCGCACGCACATCGACGACTTCGTGCAGTCGATGCGCGTGGTGACCCCGGCCGGTACGAGCAGCTCGTGGCGGCTGCCCGCCTCCGGGGCCGGCCCCTCCCCCGACCGGCTGTTCCTCGGGTCCGAAGGGGCCCTCGGCGTCATCACCGAGGCATGGGTCCGGCTGCAGGAACGCCCCCGCCACAAGGCGTCCGCCGCGGTCGCGTTCACCGACTTCGGGGACGCGCTCGGGGCGGTGCGCGCCATCGCCCAGTCCGACCTCTCCCCAGCCAACTGCCGTCTGCTGGACTCCGGTGAGGCCGCACTGTCGGGCGCGGCGCAGGACGGCTCCGCCGTGCTCGTCCTGGGCTTCGAGTCGGCCGACGAACCGGTGGCCGCCCGGCTCGAACGGGCCGTCGGCCTTGCCCGCGCGCACGGCGGTCGGCACGGCGGTCGGCACGGTGACGTGCCCGACGCGTCCCCCGACTCGTCCCCCGACGCGGCCGTGCGCGCGTGGCGGTCGGCCTTCCTGCGGATGCCCTACCTCCGCGACGGGCTGGCCCGGATGGGCGCCGTCGCGGAGACCTTCGAGACGGCGGCCACCTGGGACCGGATCCCCGGTCTGATCGACGCGGTGCGCACGGAGGTCGGTGCGGCGGCGCTCAAGGCCACCGGGCACCCGGCGACCGTCAACTGCCGTCTGACCCACGTCTATCCGGACGGTGCGGCACCGTACTTCACCGTCCTCGCCGCCGGCCGGGCCGGCGACGAGGACGCCCTCTGGGACGACCTCAAGGCCGTCGCGGTCGAGGTCCTGCACCGCCACCGGGCGACCGTCACCCACCACCACGCGGTCGGCCGCGACCACCGGGCCGGCTATGACCGCCAGCGCCCCGAGCCCTTCGCCCTCGCGCTGCGCGCCGCGAAGGGGGCGCTCGATCCGCACGGCATCCTCAACCCCGGCGTGCTCGTGGACTGACCGGGGCCGGGCCGGTGTCAGGGGATCGTCTCGATCCGTTGGCGGTTGAGGAGGTACGTGGGCAGGTGCGGCTGCGCCGGGTCGACCGGGAAGCCCTGGTCGTGGGCGAGGCAGGCGATGGCGAGCGGGCCCAGGGCCACCCGGGCCCGCGGCGCCGCCGAACCGCCCCAGTAGCCGCCGTGCTCGGCGAGGGCCTCGGCGAGCTCCTTGCCGAAGGCCTCGTGGTCCCGCGCGACGAGGCGGTGGAAGATCGCGACCGGCTGGTAGTCGATCCGGTTCACGAAGTCGTCCGGCGCGTGGGTCAGGGCCTCGGGCATGGAGGTCTGCATCGTGGCCAGCAGCTTCTCCACGACCGTGTCCGTGGAGCCGTCGGAGAAGCAGCTCTGCAGGGTGTCGATCCAGTGCAGGACGTAGGTGTCGACGGAGTCGTCCTGTCGCAGCGTCTCCAGCGGGACCCCGCACAGCCGGGCGATCCGCTCGTGCTCGCGGCACACGACCGCGAGGTAGAGGGCGTCGAGCCAGGCCCGGGCGTCCGCGGGCGGGGCGGCGGGCGTGGCGGGCAGCTGTACGACGTGGTCCTCGCCCAGGTGACACTGCGTCGGCGGGGCTCCGGTGAACAGCGCGGAGCCGAGTTGCAGGGCGGTGGCCCACGCGTCCCAGGCGTCGATGCCCGACACGTCGGGATCGGTGGCGCAGTGGGCGTGGGCGAGGGCCAGGGCGGAGGCGAACGCGTCGCCGAGTCCCGACGGCTCCTGCGCGAGGCGGGCTATCGACTCGGCCGTGGTGCGGGTGAGCGCGGCGATGTCGGGGGCCCGGTCCGCGGCGCGGGTGGAGAGCCGGCCGGCGCGGTCGAGGCGGACCAGCCCCTTCATCAGGCCGAGCAGCTGCTGCGGCGGCCGCAGCGAGAACGTGAGCGTGTCCTCGTCGATGACCGTGAGCGAGGTCAGGGCGCCCCGGTGCCACCAGTAGACCCGCGGCGACAGGGACCCGGGGCCGTCCTCGTACGCGCCCAGGGCGTACGCGGCGAGGTCGTTGACGGCATCGGCCACCGAGCCGTCGGCGATCGGGTGGTAGGCCAGCAGGTGCCGGGTGGGGACGACGACGAGTGCGCCGGCAGCCGGGAGCGACTCGCCGGTGACCTGCCTCGCCAGCTCTGACAGGTACAGCGCCGTGCCGGCGACGAAGTGGGAGTCGCCGTAGACGGAGTGCAGCGTCGCCCGCCCCTCGAGGGGCACCTCCTCGTACGTGACGGGCATGCGCATCAGGTTCGCGTGCGCGGCCTGTGAGAGCTCCTGGAGCCCGGCGCGCGCCACGTCGCCGTCGGTGAGGATGCGTACGCTGGTGGGTCCGTCGAGGGCGTAGGCGAGGACGAGCCCGTCGGCCACGAGGCGCGCGTGCCGCAGGTTCCCGGCCATCTCCGGGGTGAACGACTCGACGGGCAGCAGCCGGGCAAGGGCCCCGCGCAGCAATTCCTCGGCGCTCTCGCCGCCGAGGCCGGCCCACTGCACGCGGGGGTCCGGAATGCCGGTGGATTCAGGGGAGTTGTCTCGATTCACCCCCTCCACTCTACGAGATGCGTGCGCGGACCTCTAGCCTGGCCGAGTGAACGACATCGAGCCTCCGCTGCTTGCGGACGTCTATCCCGCGCTGGTCTCGTTCCTGGATGCGGCGCTGGTCGAGGAGGGCGAGCCGGCGCTGGCACAGGCTGTACGGCGGTTGAGGTTCCACGGCTGGTGCGGATGCAGCCGGACCTGCAATTACCTTCGCACCGGTCCCGCGCTCCGTGCCGCCAACGCCTGGATCCATCTCGATGACGGGGAGACGCCTCGCGTGTGGCTTCAACTCGACCAGGACGACGCCTCGTTCGCGGGGATGGAGATCTGCGACTTCGAACTGGGTCCTGCGTCCGCGCTCGATCCGGATCGGCCTGGCACCGTGGGGTGACCGTGTTCACCGCCGTGCGGCTCGCGTCAGCCGGCCGATCCGTCGAAGGGACACCCGCTACGCGGACTCGCCGGTGAGGCAGGCGTGGCAGAGGCACCGGTCCGGGTGCGGACTGCGCGGCGCCGTCTCGGCGCGGTACTGACCCGCGTACCGCTCCAGCCTCGCGGAGACTTCCGTCGCGTAGTCCGCCGAGCTGAACCCCCGTGCGCGGCGTGCCTCGCTCAGCCGTTCCAAGACCCGCGGCGTGTGGACCAGCTTCGGACGGAAGCTGTGGAGGTGGCGCGTCGCCGTGTCGATGACGATCCACCGGCTGGTGTGCCGCTCACGTCCCACGACCGTGACCCGATCACCGCCCGGACCCCAGTACGCGTCGGCCACGTACACCTTCGCCCCGCCCTTGAAGCACTTCGTCCCGGGGCGCAGCTCCTGGCCGCCGGCTCCGCACCGACGCCAGGCCACGACGTTCGCGGCCACCAACCAGACCGGCTCCCGCTGCGGAGCATCCGACTCGGTCACTCGTCCCCCCTTCCGGCGCAGGCCCCGCCGGGTCCGCAGCGGTCATCGTAGGTCGAACTGCCGTGCATCCCCGGCCTGGTGGACATGTCGGCTTCCGGCGCGTTCTCGTCTCGCTCGTACTGTCCGGGCGCCGGCCCGTGTGGTGAGATGCGGGCATGGAGGCTGTGCTGGCCAGCTTGATCGCCGTATCGGGAACCCTGTTGGGTTCGATCATCACCCTCACCGTCCAGCGCCGGACGAGTGCACATGCGGAGGCGTTCGCGCACGCGCAGCAGCTCCGGCAGGAACGGCTGGCGACCTACAGCGCCTACGCGGGAGCGGTCACCGCGCTCAAGCAAGCGACCGTCGCCCTCTGGTTGCGGCTGCGGGAAGCCCCCGACGGCGCCGAGGCGCGACAGGCCTTCGCGGAGTGCGACCGATGTGGCGCCGCCGCGGAGAACGCCCTGTTCCACGTCCGCCTCCTCGCCGACGACTCCGCGCTCGCCTCTCTTGCCGCCGCGGCCTTCGACGCCACCGCTCCCCTCCGCACGGCATCCAGCGCAACCGAACTGTCCGATCGCGAGCAGGACGTGCAGGACGCCCTCGACGCCTTCATCACGGCGGCCGCCGCCCAGATCCAGTGATGCGGGGGAAATTCCGGTGCCGGGGCGCCGGTGGAGATGCAGACTCGCTCCATGGTCGACATGCAAGCGTTCAAGGATGAGATCGGCCGCCAGGCAGCCGGCGGCCCCGGCGGGCCGGCGGGCGACATGGCCGAGGAGCTGGGGGTGCGGACGGCGGTGCTGCTCGAAGGGGCCAGTGACCTCGCGGCCGTGGAGGCGCTGGCCGCGCGGCGTGGCCGGGACCTTGCCGCCGAGGGGGTGTGCGTGGTGTCGATGGGCGGGGCGATGAACATCGGCCGCTATGCCGGCCTCCTCGGGCCGCCCGGTATCGGCCTGCGCCTGGTGGGGCTGTGCGACGAGCGCGAGCAGCGCTACTTCGAC
Source organism: Streptomyces sp. NPDC091371 (assembly GCF_040684275.1). NCBI lineage: Bacteria > Bacillati > Actinomycetota > Actinomycetes > Kitasatosporales > Streptomycetaceae > Streptomyces > Streptomyces sp. NPDC091371. The sequence continues at coordinate 39,842 of NZ_JBFBFP010000041.1, read as the reverse complement.
AGCGGTCTGAAGCGGGCCCGGGCGCCGCACCAGGACGTCTTCGTGTGCGTCGCGGACCTGGAGGAGGAACTCATACGCGCGCTGGGCACGGAGCGGGTCGAGGAGATCATCGGCACCGAGGGCGACCTGCGGGCCTGGCAGACCTTCCTGCGTCAGCCCGCACACCACGGCCGGCCCCGGCAGCAGCAGCTGCGGCGCTTCCTCGGCACGAAGAAGGGCCGCAAGATCCGCTACGGCCACCTCCTCGTCGAGGCCCTCGACCACGCACGGGTACCGGCCCCCCTGGACGGGCTCCTCACGAGCCTGTGAGCGTGCCCGCGAGCCGAGCGCCGGGGCGGAGCGCGGCGCGGGGCGTCCGGTCTGTGACTCCGCCCACCCCCTCTTGACCTGGGAAGCAAGGGCTACCTAACTTCGATGCCATGGCCCCCCACGACCCCATCCCCTCCCCGGACGAGCCCGCCGCGTCCGGCGCGTCCGACCCGTCCGCGCTGGTCGACTTCGCGGTGGACCTCACCTCCCAGGAGGTGCTCCGGCGCGCGCAGGTGATGGAAGCCCTCGGCCCGGACTGGGATCCCCTCGAGGTGCTCCTCGGCGAGGAGGCCGCGTACGACCTGCTGTACTCCGGGCTCGACGCCCAGCAGCAGCGCGTGTACGACGACCTGGTCGCGGCCGGTGTGCTGCCCGCGAGGGGAGACGGCCGTGCTGCCGCTTGACCCGCAGGCCGACCCCGGGCGCCGTGCCTGGGTGGCCTGCCCGAAGTGCGACGACGCCCAGGGCTGCGACCCCTGCGAACAGCGGCGGACCTGTTCCAGCCACTGGCGCTACCTGCTGACCAACACCGGCAGCCTGCTCCACCTCCAGTGCCCCGCGTGCACGCACGTCTGGGTGCACGAGAGCGGCTTCGGGGCCACGCGCTCCGTGTGGAACCGCGTCGCCGGCGCTCTGCCCCGCTTCTCGGCCTAGTCGGAGGGCGCGGGGGCGGCGGCCTGGAGGGCCTCGACGCTGCCGGACATGATCGTGCGCACGTGCCGGGTGAGGTGCGGGAGCGGCCAGTCCCACCAGGCGAGCTCCAGTAGGCGGGCGATGTCGGCATCGCCGTGGCGGCGGCGGATAACCCTGGCCGGGTTGCCTCCCACGACGGCGTAGTCGGGCACGTCGTCGACGACCACCGACCCGGACGCGATGACCGCTCCGTGGCCGATGCGGACGCCGGGCATCACCAAGGAGCGGCACCCGAACCAAACGTCGTTGCCGACGACGGTGTCCCCCCGGCCCGGCAGGCCGGTGATCAGGTCGAAGTGGTCGGCCCACGCGCCACCCATGATCGGGAACGGGTACGTGGAAGGACCGTCCATCCGGTGGTTGGCACCGTTCATGATGAACCGCACCCCTTCACCCAGCGCACAGAACTTCCCGATCACGAGCTTCTCGGGACCGTAGTGGTACAGCACGTTCCGGGTCTCGAACGCCGTCGGGTCGTCCGGATCGTCGTAGTACGAGAACTCGCCGACCTCGATCAGCGGCGAGGTGATCAACGGCCGCAGCAGGACCACACGCGGGTGATCGGGCATCGGATGAACCGCGGTCGGGTCGGGAAGGGCTGCTGGCATCACGCATCGGCTCCTCGCGCATCGGCTTCTCGTGCATTCCGGGCGAATCGCTGTCGATGATCGCAAATATCCTCGGATCGCTGGACGACACCGCCGTCAGCCGATGTGGTCGGTGACGAGTTCGGCGAACGCCTCCGGCGTGAGGACCGTGACGCCCAGCTCCGCGGCCTTGACGGCCTTGGAGCTCGGCTTTCCGCTCGCGGACGGCGCACAGACCAGGTAGGTCGTCTTGGAGTTGACGCTGCTGCCCGCCTTGCCGCCGGCCTTCTCGATCAGCGCGTTCATCCCGGAACGTCCCAGGCTCTCCAGCGGGCCGCTCATCTTGCCGGTGACGACGACGGTCGCGTTCGCCAGCGGGCCGCCGCCGGTCGCCTCGGGCGCCTTCGGCTCCTCCATGTTGACCCCGGCCGCGGCCAGTTTGCCGATGACCGGGGCCAGGAGGGCGACCTGCTCCACGATGACCGGGGCCTTCTCCTCGCCGATGCCTTCGACCTCCTGCATCAGCGTGGCGTCGGCCTGCCGGATCGCGTCCATGGTGCCGAAGTGCGCGGCGATGCGGCGGGACATGCTGCGCCCGGTGCCGAGGACGCCGAGGGCGCAGAAGACGCGGCTGAGCGGGCGGGACTTGGCGGCCGCGATCTGCTCGGCGAGCTTCGCTCCGCGCTTGGCGCTGCCGGAGGCCTCGGTGAGCTGCTCCTCGGTGAGGGTGAACAGGTCGGCGACGTCGGTGACGGCACCGGCCTCGATCAGTGCGTTGACGTACGTCTTGCCCAGGCCGTCGATGTCGAGCATGTCCCGGCCGGCGGCGTACTCGATCAGCGCGGGCAGGGCGCAGCCGCTTCCCTTCGCGCAGCGCCACCGTTCCTGGCTCTTGTCGATCTCCCCTGCGCAGTTGGGGCAGGCGGTGGGCAGCGGGACCTCCCGCGCGGTGTCCGGGCGCAGTGCGATGACGGCGGCCTGGACGCGCGGAATGATGTCGCCCGCCTTGTAGACCGTCACGGTGTCGCCGAGGTGGAGGTCGCGGCGGCGGATGTCGGCCGGGTTGTGGAGGGTCGCCCGGGTGACCGTGGAGCCGTCTATGTCGACCGGTTCGAGAATGGCGGTCGGGGCGAGGACTCCGGTGCGGCCGACCTCCCAGACCACGTCCGCCAGGACGGTCTGGCGCTCGACGGCAGGGAGTTTGAAGGCGATCGCCCAGTACGGGAACCTGCTGCCGAGCCCGGCCGCGGTCTGCTCCCCCGCGTCGTTCGCCTTGATCACGACGCCGTCGATGCCGAACGGCAGGCCGGGGCGGAGCGCGGCGATCTCGTCGACCTTCCGCTGGGCTTCTTCTAGGGTTTCGACCACGTGCAGGCCGGCGGGCGTGTCGGCCGTGGTCCGTACTCCCGACTCGGCGACGGCGGCCATGACTTCGGCGTGCGTGGCCCCGGGGGACGCGAAGGGGACGCCGTCGAGCTCGACCGCTGCGTACGCCCAGAACGTCATCATGAGCCGGTAGGGGCGGTCCTTCGCGCGCAGGGTGCCGGCCGTGCCGTTGCGGGGGTTGGCGAAGGCCTGCGCGCCGTGTGCGGTGCGGATCTCGTTCGCGGTCTCGAACTGCTGCCGGGTGAAGAGGACTTCGCCGCGCACCTCGAACGTGGCCGGTACGGGGAGCTGCTCGGGCAGGCCCTCGACCGTGCCCATGACGTGGCTGACGTCCTCGCCATGGGTGCCGTCGCCTCGGGTGACGATCTGCTCCAGCCGCCCGCCCCGGTAGCGGGCGGCGACGGCCGCGCCGTCCATCTTCGGCTCGACGGTGAACCCGCCGGCGGGCGCGTGGCCCAGGCGGCGCTGGAGCGAGGCTCCCCAGGCGACGAGGCCGGCCGGGTCGAAGACGTTGTCCAGGCTGAGCAGTCGCGTGGTGTGCGCGACGTCCCCCGCCGGGGCGGCTCCGTCCGCGACCAGGCCCGTCGGGGAATCCGCCGCGGTCTCGTCCGGGTGGGCCTGCTCCCAGGCCAGCACGGCGATCCGGAGCCGGTCGTATCCGGCGTCGTCGAGCGGGCTGTCGCCCTCGCCGTAGTAGGCCCGGGAGGCCTCGCGCAGGCGGGCGAGGGCGGCCTCGTACTCTTCGCGGCCGGACATGGCGGACAGCGCCTCTTCGGCGTGGATGCTCTTCATGGGGATCATCCTCGCCGAGGGGTCTGACAACGGGCCCCGACTCCGTCGGCGTGCTCAGCGGTGCCGGGCGCCCACGATCCGGAACGCGGCGTAGAGCGCGGCAGCGGCCAGGGCCAGCACGAGGGAGGTCTCGATGAGCTGCGTCGGCCAGTGGTGCGAGACCGGGTGGTACTCCAGGTACCAGGAGGTGACGTTCATGTCGGCGGGGCAGACGCCCAGGTTCCCGGTCCGTTCGATGCAGGCGTATTCGGGAAGCCGCTCGCCCGAGGCGGTGATGAGGCCCGTGTCCATCAGCAGGGCGGAGTGGGGCATCAGCGAGGCGGTGTTCCCGGGGAAGGGCATGGTGGCGACGACCGGGGAGAGGAAGGACCACCGCAGGGCGCCGAGGACCAGCAGCGTCAGCCCGGTGAGGAAGCCGGTGACCGCCATGGCCACGAGGGTGCGCCGGACCAGCTGGCCGACGAGGACGCCGAGGGCCACGCCGAGCAGGCAGTACGCGGCGAGCACCGGGCCGGCGGCCTCGTACGGTCCGCGGTCGGCCCAGTGGAGCTGCCAGGTGCCGGACACCTCGGCCCAGCCGAGGCGGTAGACGCCGGCGAGGGCCGCCGAGCCGAGCACCGTGACCACCGCGGCCACGAGGACCTTCGCACCGAGCCAGGCCTTCGGGGTGGACGACTGGGTGAGGGCGAGCCGCCAGGTGCCGCTCTCCAGCTCACGGGCGGTCAGCGGGCCGGCCACGAAGGCCCCGACCAGCATCGGCAGGAACAGCAGGCCCGTACCCGCGTACTCCATGGAGAGCCGCAGCACGCTGTATCCGCGGTTCGGGAACGGGGTCGGGACGGAGTAGGGGTCGGCCGCCCACGCGCGCAGGGCGATCACGGCGGCGAGGCCGGCCACCGCGATGGCGGGCAGCGCCCACAGCGCGCGCCGGTGCTGGCGGACCGTAAGCCAGTACGGGCCCTTCAAGGTGAGCGTGCTCATGCGCGCACCACCCCCGCGCCGGCGAGGGAGTCGGGAGCGGTGAACGACGGGGCGTCGGGGGAACGCAGATGGGCGAGCAAGAGCTCCTCCAGGGAGGGGTGCGAGGTCTGCCAGGTCGCGCTGTCGACGGGGCCGCGCAGCCGCACGAGCGCGGTGAGCTGACGGCCCGTCGTACGGGTCTCGACGACGGTGTGCGCGGCGAGTTCGGCGGAGGCGGAGGCGGGGCCGGTGAGCAGCCGGTGGGCCGCGCCGACCTCGTCGACGGGGCCGGAGAGGCGGACCCGGCCGCCGTCGACGAGCAGGAGGTGGTCGCAGGCGCCCTCCAGCTCGGTGAGGATGTGCGAGGACATCACCACCGAGGTGCCGTTGTCGGCGGCGTCGGCCATCAGGGTGCCCATGAGCTGGTGCCGGGCGAGCGGGTCGAGGTCGGCCATCGGCTCGTCCAGGAGGAGCAGGCCGGGGCGCTTGCCGAGGGCCAGGGCGAGGGCGACCCGGGTGCGCTGGCCGCCGGAGAGCGTACGGACCTTGGCGTGCGGGTCGAGTCCCCCGCCGTCGACGATGCGCTGCGCCGTCTGCGCGTCCCAGCGGCCCGGGTTGAGCTCGGCGCCCATGCGCAGGGTCTCGCCGATGGTGAGCTGCGGGTAGAGGGGCTTGTCCTGGCCCACGTACGCCAGTTCCTCGCGCGGCACCGAGCGGAGGGTGCCCTCCGTGGGGAGGGCGAGCCCTGCGGCGACGGCCAACAGGCTCGACTTTCCGGCCCCGTTGGGGCCGACGAGTGCGCACACCCGGCCTTCGGGCAGCTGGAAGGAGCAGTCGCGCAGTGCCCAGCCTCCCCGGCGTCCGTAGCGCAGGCCGAGGCCTTCCGCCTCGATCACGGTTTGCGTCATGCGGTGCCGTCCTCCTTGAAGTGTTGTTCCAGTACGGATGTGAAGAGCGCTGCCACGTCGTCCCGCTCCAGCCCGGATTCCCGGGCCCGGAGGGCCCAGTCGGCGAGCTCGTCGCGCAGCGGGGAGTCGGCCGGGGCGCTGCCCAGGGACTTCCGGATGAAGGTGCCCAGGCCCCGCTTCGCCTCGACGAGCCCTTCGCGTTCCAGCTCGCGGTAGGCCTTGAGGACGGTGTTCGGGTTGATGGCGGTGGCTTCCACGACCTCGCGTGCCGTCGGCAGTTTGTCGCCGGGCTCCAACAGGCCCAGGCGCAGGGCCTGTTTGGTCTGCTGGACGATCTGGAGGTACGTGGCGATGCCGCTGCGCCGGTCGATCCGGTATTCCAGCACGCCAACACCACCCTTTCACTAGGTAAGTAGTGAAAGGGTGGTGCAGAGGTGGGGCTCCTGTCAACTTCCCTCGGGCACCGCCTGGTTCGGATCAATCGTTCCGGCCCCGACGAGGCAGAACGGATGCCCGGCCGGATCGGTGAGCACCCGCCACCGTTCGTTCGGCTGGTGATCCGGCCTGCCCGCGCCCAGTTCGAGCAGCCGGGCCTCGGCCTCCGCCACGTCCTCGACCTCGAAGCAGAGGTGGAGCTGCTGCGGAACGGCCTGGTCCGGCCACGTCGGAGCCCGGTGGCCGTCGACCCGTTGGAAACCGATGAACAGTCCGTCCCCACGGGTGAGCCCCGCGAACTCGGCGTCGGACTTGGGGTGGGGTTCAAAGCCGGTGGCCGCGGGTCGTGGGCCGGGGCGGCGGCGATTGTCAGACCCCCTCGGTACCGTCGGCGTATGAGAGCTACGGCAACATTCACCGTCACCGCATTCGTCCCGACCGATCTGAAGCCCGAGCCGGCCGTGCCCACCGGGCTGCCCGTGGGGGTCGCGACGATGGAGAAGCAGTTCGCGGGAGAGGTCGCGGGTCGCTCGGCGACCCTGTTCACCTCCGCGTTCGACCAGTCGACCGGCGTCGGCACCTATGTGGCCATGGAGTCGTTCGAGGGCTCGGTGCAGGGACGGGAGGGTTCCTTCAACTTCGTGCACTCCGCGACGACTTCCGGCACCGACCGCTCGGCGGAGTTCTTCACGATCTTGCCTTCGAGCGGCACCGGCGAGCTGGCCGGGATCTCCGGTGCCGGCGGAATGGCCGTCGACGCCGACGGCACGCATCGCATCTGGTTCGACTACCGGGTCGGCTGAACCCGGCCGTCATCTGCCGGTTGTCCTGAGTACGTCCCGAGTCCTCCCGCTCGTGGCGATCAGGGCCTTACGATGCCCGTGCGAGGCGCGATGGAGCGCACTGCATGGCGTCAGGGGGAGGCGCGATGGCCGCACGACCGTACGACCGCACGTCCGGACCGCGCGAGTTGTCCGAGGAGCCGCTGGAGCGCGCAGGACGCGGACTGCCGGGCGGGGTGGAGCTGTACCGGCTCCAGCCGGACGGCGGCATCGTGCTGGCGGACCGGGAGGGGGCCCGGGAGCTCGGGCCGGAGCGGGACTTCCTGCGGTTCATCGACGACGGGCAGTTCGCGCACTACCTCGTGGGCGACGCCGGCACCTCGCCGGAGCGGCCGTCCAACGCCACCGTGAAGCTCGGGGTGGTGGGCCCGCGCAGTGCCTTCACCCCGCACGCGCACGGCGGCGAGCACTTCGTCCTCAGCCTCGGCCACGCCGCCTGCGGGCTCTACGACCCGGACCGGGGCCGCGTCACCGAGGTCCGGCTCGCTCCCGGCATGCTGATCCGCATCCCGGAGATGATGCCGCACTCCTTCGCGAACCGCGGCGACGTCCCGCTCACCATCCTCGCCGCCAACACGGGATACGGCATCGACCACGAGGACTACGCGATCACCGCGGCGGAAGCCGAGCACCGGGCCGAGGCCGGGGCCGCCCCCACCGCCGGGCCGTCCGGCCCCTCGCGGCTCGCCTCCCCGGTGGCCGTCGCCACCACCGACTACCGGGTCCTCGCCGCCGCGCTGCGCGACATCGAGCGCGCCCAGCGGGTCCACGGCATCCCCGGAACCACCGTGCGCGAGCGGCTGGCCGCACGCCTGCGCCGTGTGGCGGCCGCACTGGAGGTGCCCCGGTGATCTGCCCGCACTGCGAACGCAACCTGCTCCGCAAGGAGCGCCCTGGCAACGTCTGCAGGCACTGCCAGCGCGAATACGCACTGGACCCCAAAACCAACCAGCTGGGCCTCAACGACCTCCGGGTACGACGGATCGCCACCGGGCTGACCGACGACGGCCGGATCCGCATCGCCCCGGACCAGTTGTGGTACGCGCTGTCGCGCAAGCCGATCAGGGACCGCAAGCCCGATCCCGGCTGCGCGGGCGCCGCCATCGTCGGCGCCGTGATCTCCGGTCTGCTGGCCGGCTTCGGCGAGCTGCCGTTCATGAGGTACGCCTGCGGAGCCCTGCTGGCACTCGGGTTCGGCATCCTGATCGTCCAGTCGATGGGGCTCAACAAGGGCTTCGCGCCCATGTCCCGCTCGGCCTTCCGCGACGCGGTGCTCCTCCCGTGGGAGCGGGTGTACCGGGCCCTGCCGCCCGGCGTGATCGACGAAGCCGGCGAACCCTGGCCCGAGCGGGCGGCCGACGCTCCGCCGCCGAACGCGGTGCTCGTCTGCCCCGATCCCTCCGTCGCCGCCTTCCTCACCGCCGACGGACTGCCCGAGCGCCACGGCATCGCCCTGGTGCAGGGCCCCGAGCACGTACGGTCGTCCCTGCTGGCCGCGCTGCCGCCGCACGGCCCGGTCCTGGTGCTCCGCGACGCCGACGCGCGCGGCGAGCTGCTGGTGCGGCACCTCCGGGCGAGCCTCCCCGGCCGCCCGGTGGTCGACGCGGGTGTGTCGCTGCGTACGGTCCGGGCCCTGCCGAAGGCGGTGCCGTACCGCGATCCCCTGCACAAGCCGGCCCCGGAGGAGATACAACGGCTCACCGCCCTCGGCGAGTTCACCGAGGAGGAGCTGAAGTGGCTGGCGCGGGGCTGGCGGTTCCCACTCGTCGGCATCCCCCCGGCCCGGCTGCTCGCCGTGGTGGACCGGCTCGCCGAACAGGCCGCCCGCAGGGGCGACGCCGAACGGGGCAAGGCCGCCGAGACCGGCTTCATGACCTGGCCCGGGGCTGCGCCCGGGGACGGCCCGGAACCGGCGGGTGCGCCATGATCTGCCCGAACTGCTCGACCTCGCTGAAGCGCACGGAGCGCACCGGCCAGGTGTGCTCCCACTGCCACCGCCGCTTCGCCCTGGACCCCAAGGTGCACGGCCAGGGCATGCACGACCTGCGGATCCGCCGCTGCGCGGAGTCCCTCACCGACGGCGGCCGGCTCACGGTGACCCTCACCCAGCTCTGGTACCGCGCCCGTACGCAGAGCCGGGCCTGGCAGGCGCGCGAGGCGCGCGGGGTCCCTCCCTGGATCCGCCGGCTCGTGACGCTGCCGGTGAGCGCCGGGCTCCTCGTGTATTGGGCCCTCAACAGCGGAATCCCCGCCGACCTGGCCGTGATCGCCGCCGTCGCCGTCCTCATCGCGGCGCCCAAGCTCTTCCCGTACCAGAGCGCACTCACCGCGGGCTCGTACCTCAGTCCCCCCGAGGAGCGGTTCCGGCAGCTGATGACCGGCGAGTGGCAGAGTGCGTACGGGGCCCTGCCCGCGGGCGTCGTGAACGACGTGCGGCACACCCCCCGGCCCGCCCGGGCCGAGCCGTCCCGGGCCGAGCCGTCCCGGCCGAGGGCCGTGATCCTGTGCACCGACCGCGCCGTAGCGGTGTTCCTCCGGGCCAACGACATCCCGCTGCGCCTGCGAGCCGTGCTGGTGGAGGCGAAACCGGGGGCCGCTCACGAATCCCTCGTCGACGTACCGGACAGGCTGCCACTGGTGGTCCTGCACGACGCGAGCGCGCTGGGCGCCCTGCTGGCACCGCTCCTGCGCATCGCCCACCCGGACCGGGCCGTCATCGACGCGGGACTCCCGGTCCCCGCGGCCCGGCGCCGCAAGGGCGCCGTCCACCGCGTCACGCCCGTCCGGGGCGTGGACCCCGCGGAACTGCGGGCCGTGGCGGGCCTCTCCGAGGACGACGCCGCCTGGCTGGCCGAGGGGTTCTGGAGCCCGATCGCGGCCGTGCACCCGCCGCTGCTCGCCGGCGTCGTCGAGAAGGCGGTGGAACGGGCGGTGGCCGAGGGCGCCGCGCGTGCCGGATCCGCCCCGGTGTACGGGTTCTTGACCTGGCCGGACGCGGACGGTGCGGCAGACGAGGACACCTCCCGGAAGAAGGGCACGACCACCGCGTGAGCACCCGTACGAAACTGTCCCGTTCCCGCTCGGCCCGCCCGGGGACCCCCGCGTCCGGCGGCCGGCTGCTCGACCTGGCGATCGGCGCGGCCATCGCCCGCGCGGCCGACCCCGGCGGGCTGCGGTTCACCGAGCGCCAGCTCTACTACGAGACCTGCCGGGTCCTCAGCCCTGCCGCCCCGCTCCTGCGCCGGATCCCCGGCTCGCCACCGCCCGCGCTGCGCCTGCCCGCGTTCACCCGCGCCCTGGACGCGCGGGGCCGGGAGGGCGTGCCGGGCCTGCTGCCGGCCGCGGCCGCCCCGGCGGATCCCGCGCGGTCCCGGCCGCCGTCCGAACCCGACCTGTACGACTACGGGCTGCCCCGGCTGCTGCTGTGCCAGGACCGCTCGATCGCCGCCATGCTGCTCGCCAACCACGTCCACCTGGAGGCGGCCTGCCCCGTCCTCGCCGTGCCCGACGCGCTGCCGCCCCGGCTCCTCGCGGCCCTGGAGCGGGCGGACGGCGCCACGGTGCACGTCCTGCACGACGCGAGCCCCGAAGGCGTGACGCTCCCGGCTCGGGTACGGGCCGCGCTCGGGCCCGTACCCGGAGTGCGGGTCAGCTCCCTGGGGCTCGTCCCGCGGCACGCCGCCGCGCTGCGGCTGCCTTCCGGGCGCGGCCCGGCGCCCGCCCCGGCGGCGGGCTCCGACTGGCCGGCGGCGCTGCGGCCCCGCGAGGCCGCGTGGCTGGCACGGGGCCGGTTCGCCGAGGTGGCCGCCGTACCGCCGGCCAGGCTCGTACGGACGGTACTGCGGCTGACGCGGGGGCCGCGGCCGCCCCGCGACTCCGTGTGGGGCGAGCTGAGCGGTCTGCGCACCGCCGGCTTCATGACCTGGCCCGCCGCGTGAACGGCCCCCGTGACCCCTTCCAGACACCAGAGGTACGCAGACGATGATCCGGCCCCAAGAGATCGGCTACACGGACGAACTGCTCGCCGACGGCACGGTCCACCGCAGGTACGACGACGGCCTGGAGGAGTGGCGCAGCCGCACCGCCGGCCGCCCCCACCTGGTGCGCTGGCACGACAACCGGGGCGCCTCGGGCACCGATGAGCTGCTCGGCGACCGCGTCATCAAACGCACCCTCGCCGACGGCACCGCCACCTACGCGCGGGACATCGGCTACGGCCGCACCGTGTGGCCGCGCGGCGAGCGGGTCACCGTCAACCGGAGCTCCTTCGGGGGCCGGATGGGAGTGCTCCTCGCCGGACTGGGGGTGGCGTCCCTCGCCATCACGGCCGCGCACCTGCCGCCGCTGGACATGACCCTGGCGGAGGAAGAGGCCCTGCGCCGCCAGCAGAGCCAGGCCTCGTCCTCCGGGGGCGACGGCGGGGGCGGGGACGCCGGGGCCGACACGGACTCCGGCGACGACAGCTGGGACGCGGGCTGGGACGGCGACGAGGACCCCTGGAGCGACGACGACTTCGGCTGAGCCGCGGCCCGCGGCCCGCGACGCAAAGCACGGAGCACGGAGCACGGAGCACGGAGCAGTAGGCAAGCAGTACGCGAGCAGTACTCCAGCACCAAGGAAAGGAGCCAGCCGTGGCACGCTTCTCCGCCTGCCTGGCCGACAGCACCGGGCAGGCCCTGGCCCACCTCGCGGCGATGGGCGCCCCGGCACGGGGACCCGTCCCGGCGGACGTCCCGGGCGCCGGGCTGGCCCTCATCGCCGGCGAACCCGGCCGGGCCACCGGCCCGTTCACCGCGCTCGGGCGCACCGCGGTCGGCGAGGTCACCCTCCACAACCGCCCCGAACTGCTGGCCGCGCTCAGAGCCGGGGCGGCCGCTGCGCCACCCCCGCCCGACTGCTCCGACGGCGAACTCCTCCTGCACTGCTGGGCGCTGCTCGGCGAGGCCGGAGTCGCGCGCGCCGAGGGGATGTTCGCGCTGGCCGTGCTCGACGGCCCCGACCTGGTCCTGATCCGCGACCACGTCGGCGCCCGCACCCTCTACTACGCGCGGGCCGGCGGCGCCTGGGCCGCCTCGTCGTCCCTGCGGGCGCTGCGTCGCTGGCCGGCGCTCGGCACGTCCGTGAACCTGTCGGCGGTCCGCTCCTTCCTCACCTTCGCATACCTGCCCGGCGAAGAGACCCTGCTCACCGGAGTCCGCGAGGTGCTGCCCGGCCGGGTCCTGCGCCTCGCCCTGGACGGCCGGGTCACCGAGACGGTCCACTGGGAGCCCCGGGAACACGTCGCGGACCCCGCCCCCGCAGACCCCACCGGGCATGTCCTGGCCCTGCGCGCCCTGTTGGAGCAGGCCACGGCGGCCCGGCTGCCCGTGGCGGAGCCCGCCGCGGTGCTGCTCTCCGGCGGCATCGACAGCTCCCTCGTCACCGCCCTGGCGGCGAAGCTCCACTCCCACCCCGTCCACACGTACTCGATCAGCTTCGGCGACGACCTCCCCAACGAGCTGGGCTACTCCGGCCTGGTGGCCTCCCACTGCCACACCCGGCACCGGATCCTGAACGTGTCGGGAGAGGCCGTGGCGGCGCGGCTGGCCGAGGCCGCCGCGCTGCTGGACAGCCCCGTGGGGGACCCGCTGACGGTGCCGAACCTGATGCTGGCCGAGGCCGTGGCCGCGGACGGGGCCTCGGTGGTCCTCAACGGCGAGGGCGGCGACCCCGTCTTCGGCGGGCCCAAGAACCTCCCGATGCTGGTCCAGGAGATGCACCGGACTCCGGGCGCGCCCTGGGACGAGGACCGGGCGACCGCGTACCTGCGCTCGTACCGCAAGTGCTGGACGGACCTCCCGGTCCTGCTGACGGCGCCGGTGCTCGACGCCCTGCGGGACGCCCCGCGGCTGGAGCGGCACGTGGAGCCGTACCTGCTCGCGGAGGCCGAGGGCGGCGGCCCGCACGCCATGGAGCACCTCCTCAACCGGCTCCTCCACTGCAACCTGCGGACCAAGGGGGCGCACCACATCCTCACGAAGGTGGAACGCCTCACCTCCTCCCAGGGCGTGGAGGGCCGCTCCCCGCTCTTCGACCGGTCGGTCGTCGACCACGCCTTCGCCACCCCGCCGTCGTACAAACTGCGCGGCACGGCCGAGAAGTGGATCCTGAAGGAGGCCGTGCGGGACCTGCTGCCGGGCACGGTCGTCGACCGGCCGAAGAGCGGGATGCGGGTCCCCGTCCAGCAGTGGCTGACCGGTCCGCTGCGCGACCTCGGCCACGAACTCCTCCTCGGCCGCCGCTCCCGGCAGCGGGGCCTGTTCCGCCCGGAGACCATCCGTACCTGGCTGAAGGGCGAGGGAGCGCTGCTGCCCCGCCAGGGCGGCAAGCTGTGGCTGGTGCTGACGCTGGAGCTGTGGCTGAGGTCGTACGACGTATGAGTTCCGAGCAAACCCCCGATCCGCGAAAGGCGTCCGCCCTTGTCCGAGCTGACCGAGCTGACCGAGCCGACCGAGCCGACCGAGCCGACCGAGCTGAGCGACCCCCGCACCGGGCGGACGCGCCGTAGTGCCCCCCTCTCCCGGGAGCGCGAGGTGGCGGCCGCCGTGGCGACGGCCCGCGCCGCCCTCCCCGGCTGGAGCGCCCTGACGCCGAAGGAGCGGGGCCGTCGCCTCGACCGCCTCGCGGCTCTCGTCGAGGACCGGGCGGAGCAGTACGCGGCCCGCGAGCAGGCCGGTACGGGCAAGCCCGGGTCGGAGACGGCGGGCGAACTTGAGCAGGTGGCCGACCTGTTCCGGTTCTACGCGACGGCCGCGCGCACCCGGACCGCCCCGGCCTCGGGGCACCTGGTGACGGGCCACGAGAGCTGGGTCCGCTGGGAGCCGGTCGGCGTGGTCGGGGTGATCGTGCCGTGGAACTACCCGCTCCTGATGGCCGCCTGGCGCTGCGCGCCGGCCCTCGCGGCGGGGAACACGGTGGTGGCCAAGCCCGCCGAGACGACCCCCGACAGCCTGGAGCTGCTCGCGGAGCACGCGGCGCGGGTGCTGGGCGAGGGCGTCCTCACGTGCCTCCCGGGCGACCGGCGCACCGGCCGGCTGCTCGTGGAGTCGGCGGTGGACATGGTCGCGTTCACCGGCAGCGGCCGGGCCGGAGCCGATGTGGCGGCCCGGGCGGGGACCCGCCGCGTCAGCCTGGAACTGGGCGGCAACGCTCCGGCGATCGTCCTCCCGGACTCCCCCGCCGACACGTACGCCGCCCTCGCGGAGGCCGCCACGTACAACGCGGGCCAGAGTTGCGCGGCTCCGGCCCGGGTGATCACCCTCGCGGAGAACTACGAGGCCACCGTCGCCGGGCTGGCGGCGGCACTGCGTTCGCGGCTGGCCGGCCGGGACTTCGGGCCGCTGAACAATCCGGACCAGGCGGCCCGCTACGACCGCCTCGTCGCCTCCTCCGCCGCCAAGCGGAACCTCGCGGCCGACATCGCCCCCGGAGCCGACGGGGAGCGGGGCCACTGGCGTCCGGCACGCCTGCTGGCGGACCTCCCCGACGACGATCCGGCGGTCACCGAGGAGGTGTTCGGGCCCCTCCTGACCGTCCAGCAGGCGCAGGGCCCGGAGGCGGCCCTGGCCCTGGCGAACGGCGTCCCGCAGGCACTCGGGGCGAGCGTGTGGACGACGGACCTGGCCACGGGTCTCGACCTGGTCGCCCGCCTGAACGCGGGCGAGGCATGGCTCAACTGCCATCTGGTGCAGACGGCCGAACTCCCGCACGGGGGCCGCGGGAGCTCCGGCCACGGCACGGACCTGAGCGTTCTGGCACTGCACGAGTACCAGCGGCCGAAGACGGTGACCGTACGGGTGCCCCGGTAGCGCCGGCCGGCCTGCCGTGCCTGCGGGAGGTCGCGGCGGACGCGCGTCGACGGCCCACGGGGCCGCCGACGCGTCAACGGCGCGTCAGCGCTGCTGTTCGCTGACGTTGACCATCCACGTGATGCCGAACTTGTCCGTGCACATGCCGAACACGTCGCCCCACATCTGCTTCTCCAGGGGGACGGACACCGTGCCGCCGCCGGACAGCTTGTCCCAGTAGCCGCGCAGTTCGGCCGCGTCGTCGCCGCTCAGGCTCACCGCGATGTTGTTCCCGGGATTGTGCTCCGTGCCGGGCGGGTTGTCGGCGCCCATCAGCGTGAATCCGCTGGTGGTCTCCAGCATGCCGTGCATGATCTTGTCGGTGTATCCGGGGGGCGCCTCGGAGCCGAAGTCGCCGTAGGTGTGGACGGCCAGGTCGCCGCCGAAGACCTCCTTGTAGAACGCCATGGCTTGCTTGGCGTCACCCGCGAAGCTGATGTACGGATTGAGACGAGAGGCCACGTTTACTCCCTTCGTGACGAATGGTCGGTTCGGCCGCAGCCTACGCGCCCGGGGGCCGCGGGCCGGACGACCTGGCGGGCGTGGTGCCCGCGGCCCTTCGGGGCATCCCGTGCCCTGCCACCGCGCGGCGCCCGCGCGCGTGCCGCGGGCGAGGGCTATCTGTGGTCGCAGACGGCGGTCGGCGGTGACCGCCCCGGTCCGGAAAGGCGGGAGCCCGGTGACTGTCCAGCCCGTTCCCGAGGGATATCCGCGCGTCACGCCGTACCTCTGCGTCGACGGGGCCTCGGCCGCGATCGACTTCTACGTCTCCGTGCTCGGCGCGCGCGAACGGATGAGGATGGCCGCGCCCGACGGCAGGATCGGCCACGCCGAGCTGGAGCTCGGCAAGTCGGTCATCATGCTCGCGGACGAGTTCCCGGACATCGGGTTCCGCTCGCCGAAGGCCGTGGGCGGCACGCCCATCACCCTTCACGTGTACGTCGAGGACGTCGACGCGGTCTTCGCCGAGGCCATCGCCCGGGGCGCCACCGAGGTGTCGCCGGTCAAGGACGAGTTCTACGGCGACCGCACGGGCCAGTTCGAGGACCCGTTCGGCCACCGCTGGAACGTCGCCACGCACATCGAGGACGTCCCGCCGGACGAGATGGCGAAGCGGTCGGAGGAAGCCATGCGGTCCATGGACTCCGCGCCGGACGGCGGGTGAGAGGAGCAGCCCGCGGTGCGGGGCCGGGGAGCGGCGTGCGCCTGCCCGTGCGCCGGGCCGAGGTGATCCGCCGGTGCGACGCCGACCGGCAGGGCGTGCTCGACCGGCGGGCCGTGGACCGGCTGATGACCGACGCGCACACCGAGCTGCAGCGGCTCAGCGAGGAGCTGCGCATCGGGGAGCGGCTCGTCCACCTGCTCGGGCCGCTGTACGAGCCGCGGGGGCTGGCCAACCCGTTCTGCCCCACCCTGCGGCCGGTCATCGGGCCCCGGCCGTTGGCGTGGCCGTGGCGCTCGGCGCGCTGGGGCTGGTGGACTCGGCGTTCAGCGGGTTCCGCGCCTACGCCGGGCGCGATGCCCGGATCCGCAAGCGCCGCGCCGTCGTACGGGCCTCCCTGCGCGGCCTGGCGGTGGGCGGCGCCCTGCTGGCCGCCGCCGACCGCGACCGCGCGTACGCGTCCCTCACCGAGGGCGGCATCGGCTACCTGCTGCCCCTCGCCTGTTACGCGCTCGCGGTGCTGCTCTCCCCCGCCGCGTACCTCGTGCTGCCGTTCCGGGCCGGCACCCTGGCCATGGTGGCGGGCACCGGCCGTACGACATGTGGCATCCGCCCCCGCTTGCCACAATGGCCACATGGCCGGTACAGGGCCCCCGGAAGAGGGCCGTTACGGTGAGCGCGTCTTCCGCCCCGGGGACCGGGGCGAGGACGACCGTATCGACCTCGGGGCCCTCACTTACGACGACACCACCATGGCCCGGCTGCGGCAGCTGGGGGTGGGGCCCGGCTGGACCTGCCTGGAGGTGGGTGCGGGGACGGGCACGGTGGCGCGGCGGCTGCTCGGCGAGGCGGGGGTGGAGCGGGTCCTCGCGGTGGACCGTGACGTACGGTTCCTCGCGGCGCACCCCGTACCGGGGCTCAGCACGCTCCAGGCGGACATCACCGCCGAGGGCTTCTCCCCCGGGCTCTTCCGGCTGGTCCACGCCCGGTTCGTGCTCATGCACCTGCCCTCCCCGCAGCGGCTGGTCTCCCGGCTCGCCGGTCTGCTCGCCCCCGGCGGGGTCCTGGTCGTCAGCGACGCGGTCGACCTGACCACGGACTCGGCGCCCGTGACCCCGTACACCCAGGCCATCGCGGCCATGTGGCAGGGGCTGCGCGACAGCATCGGGACCGACGTCTCCCAGGTGCCCCGGCGCCCCGATCAGTTGCGGGCGGCCGGGCTGGAACCGGTGGCCGCGGAGATCCACGTACCGCCGCTCCTGCCGGGGAGCGCGATCAGCCGCTTCTGGGCCGACACCTGGGACCGGGCCCGCACGGCCATGGTGGCGACGGGGCTGGTCGACGACGCCCGACTCGACGAGGCCGTGCGCTACCTGGACTCCCCCGGGTGCACCGGACTGTCGCCCGGGATGCTCACGGCCTGGGGGTGGAAGCCGGAGAGCGCCCCTTCCCCGTGAATCCGGCCACCCGTGCGGGTGAGTTGACCCGGCAGGTGGTCGAGCCGGCGGCGGGCGGGGCGGTATCACGGGGCCGTGAGCAACAGTCTTCGCTGCGGCCTCGCCCTGGTGGCCGCGGTCGTGCTGGTCGCGCCGCCTCCGGCGGCCGCCGCCGCCGTGAACCCCGCCCCCTGCATCGCCAGGAGCGGGAGCGACGCGACGGAGACCCGTGAGGACTCCTCGGTCGACGAGGGCGAGATCCGGTGGACGGAGTCGACGAAGTACGACGACGCGTTCCAGTGGGCGATCAAGCGCTGGCAGTACGCGGGAGCGAGAATCAAGATCGTGGCGGACTCCGCCACGACGGTCAACGACCTGGAGTTCGTGGACTATTCGAACGCCGCCGATGCGGCCGCCGGCAACTGGCAGCGGCGACCGCAGATCGGGGCGACCGACTACATCCGGTTCAACAAGGCGAAGATGGACGGCTACGACACCGCGACGAGGCGCCAGGTCGCCACGCACGAGCTGGGACACGCGCTCGGCCTGTGCCACAAGAGCAACGGCGGCTCCGGCTACGTGCGTTCGATCATGTGGACCGAAGCGCACTCGCTCTTCGCGGAACCGCAGGACGTCGACAAGGCCAATTACCGAAAGCTGTGGGGCTGATGCGCGCAGGGGTTTGGACGGTTGCCGGGCTGGCCGTGGCGGGGGGGATCACGGCGGGCGGCTGGTACGCGGCCGCCGGAACGGGCGAAGTCACGGTGTCGGCCGTCTGCGACAGCGGCACGGACTGGTCCACGGACGCCGGCGTCGCCTCGGCGGCGCGGGGCATCGCGGTCGTGGAGGCCGTACGGAACGTCCGCCACCAGGACGACGAGTCGACGCAGCCCGGCGCTTTCCTCGTCACCGACGTGAAGGTGCTCGGCACGGTGAAGGGGCGGTTCCCCGCGTCCCTGGCGCTCACCCAGAGCGTGCTCAAGGGCAGCGGCCCCGGTCATTACGTGTCGCGGGAGCCCGGGCGGAACGCGGTCCTGGAGCCGGGGCGGCAGTACGTCGTGGCCGTCCGGTTCGGGTCGACGATGGGCGAGCCGGGCACGGAGGCGTGGGTGTCGTACGCCCAGCCCGTACGGCGCGGCGTCGAGGGCGAGATCGCGTACTGGAAGCAGACGGTGGCGCAGGCCCCCGAGGCGGCCGCCCTCGCGGTGTGCGACGACGTGCGTACGGTCGGCTGACCCGCTCGCCGCGTCCGGGACGCGGGGGCACCCTGAACGTATGGGCCGGGCCAATGACGAGGTCGAGGCGCTCCTGCAGGAGTACGCCGACCTGATCGCGATCAGCGGCGGGGACGCCTTCAAGGTGCGTGCCTACGAGAAGGCGGCCCGCTCCATCGGCGGCAGTCCGCTGGACGTCGCGAAGCTGGACGCGAAGGGGCTGAAGGAGATCCCCAACGTCGGCGCGTCGATCGCCGAGAAGGTACTGGACTACCTGCGCACCGGGCACGTCCCGGCGATCGACGAGGTCAGGGCGGCGGTTCCGGCGGGGGTGCGGGAACTGACCCGGATCCCCGGGCTCGGGCCGAAGCGGGCCATGCTGCTGCACGAGCGGCTCGGGGTGGGCACGGTGGACCAGCTGCTCGACGCGGTCCACGCGGAGCGGCTGCGCGACCTGCGCGGCTTCGGGGAGAAGATCGAGGAGAACATCCTCGCCGGCATCGCGCTGATGCAGAAGGCGGGCAGCCGGATCCTGATCAGCGCCGCCACCGAGATCGCCGAGCGGATCACCGGCGAGCTGTCGTCGGTGCCCGGCGTCGTCCGGTGCGCGTACGCCGGGTCGCTGCGGCGGATGCGGGAGACCATCGGCGACATCGACGTACTGGTGGCGTCGGAGCGGCCGGCGCCGGTGATGGAGGCGCTCGTCGGACTGCCGTCCACGGCCGAGGTCTTGGCGCACGGGCCGAAGAAGACCTCCGTCCGGACGACGAAGGGCCTCCAGGTGGACCTGCGGGTGCTGCCGCCGGCGTCCTGGGGCGCGGGCATGCAGTACTTCACCGGGTCGAAGGCGCACAACGTACGCACCAGGGAGCTCGCGGTGCGCCACGGGCTCAAGCTGTCCGAGTACGGGCTGTTCGACGCCGAGAGCGGCGAGCTGCGGGCGGGCGGGACGGAGGAGGAGGTCTACGCCCGGCTCGGCCTGCCGTGGATCGCGCCGCCGCTGCGCGAGGACCGCGGGGAGATCGCGGCCGGGCTGCGCGGCGAGCTGCCGGAACTGCTGGCGGAGGGCGATCTGCGGGGCGACCTGCACACCCACACCGACCTGACCGACGGGCTGGCTCCGCTGGAGGAGATGGTGGCGGCCGCGGCCGCGCGCGGGTACGCGTACTACGCGGTCACCGATCACGCACCGAACCTGTACATGCAGCGGATGACCGACGAGAAGATCCTGGCCCAGCGGGAGCGGGTGCGCGCGCTGGACCGGACCCACCACGGGATGCGGCTGCTGCACGGCACGGAGCTCAACATCGGGCCCGACGGCGAGCTGGACTGGCCGGACGAGTTCCTGGCCGGCTTCGACCTGTGCGTGGCCTCGGTGCATTCGCACTTCGGGCTGGACCGGCGGGCCCAGACCCGTCGTCTGGTGCGGGCCTGCGAGAACCCGTACGTACACGTCATCGGCCACCCCACCACGCGGCGGATCGGCCGCCGGCCGGGCATCGAGGCCGATTTCGACGAGGTGTTCCGGGCGTGCGCACGGACCGGGACCGCCCTGGAGGTCAACTCCCATCCGGAGCGGCTCGACCTGTGCGACGAGGACGTCCTGCGGGCGAAACGGTTCGGGGTGCGTTTCGCGGTGGATTCCGACGCCCACTCCCCCACCCACCTGCCGTACGTGCGCTACGGGGTGGGCACCGCCCAGCGGGGCTGGCTGACGAAGGACGAGGTCATCAACGCGTGGCCGCTGACCCGGCTGCGCCGGTTCCTGCGGCCCTGAGCTCCTGCGTTCCTGACCTCGTCCGGCCGGCCCCCGGGGATCAGTCGTCGATGCGGCTCATCACCTTGCCGAGGTCGACGAACTTGAAGTTGGTGGCGGTGCGCTCGCCGTCGTGCGGGGCGTCGTGGCCGTCCTGGACGACGAGGAGGCCGTGCGGGAACTTGGGGCCGAGGGGCTGGTTCAGGGCGGCGGCGCCGTCGCACTCCTCGGAGCCGTCGATCTCGCGGGAGCGGGCCGTGATCCGCAGACCCGCCTCGTACTCGTTGCCGTCCTCGAGTTCGCGGTCGTAGAAGGCGAAGGTGTTGTCGCCCTGGCTGGAGGCCATCAGGTAGCCGTCGCCGTCGGGCTCGGTGATCAGGGTCAGCCCTTCGACGTCGGCCGAGAGGCGGCGGCCGCCGTAGCCCGGGTCGGCGCCGGCCACGCACTCCTCGGTCTGCTCGTCGTAGGTGGCCGGTACGCCGTACTCCCGGACCTTGTCGACGAGTTGGGGGCGGCCGCCGAGGTCGGCGCGGACCCGCCAGATGCCGACGTCCTCCTGACCCGCGTACAGCGTGCCGGTGGCCGGGTCGACGACCATGCCCTCGATCTGGGGGCGTTCGCCCGGCTCGGCGCAGGGGGTCCAGGAGGCGCCGTTCGGCATGCGGAAGGAGGCCGGCAGGTCCAGGCTGCGGATCTTCCGGTATCCGACGGTGCCGCCGGGGGTGGCGACGAGTTCGAGCAGGGCGACGGTCGTCTCGTGGCGGCGGCTGACCAGCGCGTACGAGCGTCCGGTTGCGGGGTCGGTCCAGGTGGCCAGGCCGTAGGCGGTGCGCTGGTCGTTGATCTCGGCCTGGTCCGCGGAGAAGACCGGGCTTGCGGCGGGGTCGGTGATGTCGGTGAGCGGGCGGTCGGGCCGGTTCCGGTCGATCCGGTACACGCGCAGGCGGTCGTTGCCCCGGTCCGTGACGACCGCGATGTCCGCGGGACCTGCGGTCAGGGGCATGCCGTGGACGAGGTCGACGTTGTTGAACCGGCCGGGCGCGTCGTCCGGGCCCGGGCCGGCGGGTGCGGGCAGGGCCTGGACCTGGGCCGCGTCGAGGTCGTAGACCCGCAGGCCGCCCTCCTTGGCGGTGGCGATGACCAGGCTGCGGGCGGGATCGGCGGCGTTGCGCCAGATCGCGGGGTCGTCGGCGTTGGCGTTGCCGCCCTCCTCGTCGTCGAAGAGCGGTGCGGTTTCGGCGACGGGCGTCACGGCGGGCAGCGAGCCGGCGGCGGCCGGACGGGGGGAGGGGGCGGCGTGGGCCGGCGCGGTGACGCCGGAGGCCAGCAGCAGCGCGGTCGCGCCCAGGGCGAGGGTGGCCGCCGGGCGGGTCTGACGTGGCAGGGTCACGAAAAGGACTCCAATGTCAGGTGCATGATGAGAGATTGGTCGCCGCTGAGCGTCGGGCCGCCGGATGGCCGCGGCCTGTTGGCCGGGCGGCCGCCGGGTGTGCTCACGGTGAACTCGGGCCCGCGGGTGCCGTGCCGGGCCGCGGCAGTGCGAGAGGTGACTGGACCACCCGCGGCACGGTACTAAGTGCTGTGTGAAGGAAAAGACCCACGCCGCGACCGTCCGGATATTCATCGC
Source organism: Streptomyces sp. NPDC091371 (assembly GCF_040684275.1). NCBI lineage: Bacteria > Bacillati > Actinomycetota > Actinomycetes > Kitasatosporales > Streptomycetaceae > Streptomyces > Streptomyces sp. NPDC091371. The sequence continues at coordinate 17,849 of NZ_JBFBFP010000041.1, read as the reverse complement.
CCTCGCCCCGCCCGACGACGCCAAGCAGGAACTGGAGCGGGTGCTGGGCCCCGCCTACGCGGCGTACCCGCGGATGCGGTGGAACCGGATCGAGGACTGGCACATCACGCTGGCCTTCCTGGGGGAGCTCCCGGTCGCGGCCGTCCCCCTGCTGCGCCCACCGCTCGCGGAGCTCGTGGCGGCGCGCCGGCCCCTGCGACTGGCGCTGCGCGGCGGCGGGCACTTCGACGAGCGGGTGCTGTGGACGGGGATCGACGGGGACCTCGAAGAGCTCCACCTCCTCGCGGACGACGTACGCGCCCTGGTCAAGGAGTGCGGCATCCCCTACGAAGGCCGCCCCCTGCGCCCCCACCTGACCCTGGCCCGCTCCCGCCGGAACGAACCGCCCCACGCGGTGGAGGCCGCCGCCGGCCTCGCCGCGTTCACCGGCCGCCCCTGGCACACCGAACGACTGCACCTGGTCGGCAGCAACATCGGCCGCGGCCCGGGCCCGATCCACTACCGCGACATCGAGGCCTGGCCCTTCGCCGGCGGGCGCTGAACGCGCCTGTGCCCGTGGGTGGGAAAGGAGCTGGGACGCCGGTGTCAGCCGTGGCACCATGCGAGGTCATGGCGGACGAGCGCAGTACCACGTTCCAGGCGGGCCAAACGGGACTCGTCGTGAAGGTCCCGGAGGCCGAGCCGGCCGTCCGCGCGTGGCGCGAACGGCTCGACCCCTCGGCGTGGGCCGGGGTGCCCGCACATGTCACCGTGATCTTCCCGTTCCTCGACGAGAGCCGACTGGGCGCACCCGTCCACTCCGCCCTCGCCGGGGTACTGGGTTCCCACGAGGCCTTCGACCTGCGGTTCGAAAGATCCGGACGGCTCCCGGAAGCGCTGTACCTCGTACCCGAACCCGACACGCCCGTGAAACGGCTCACGGCGGCGATCGTCGCCCGTTGGCCGGAAGCTCCGCCGTACGGCGGCCGGTTCGCCGAGGTCGTACCTCATCTGACCGTCGCCCAGAACCAGGCGGACGAGGTCCTGGAGAAGGTCGAGGCCGACTTCGCCGGACGGCTTCCGTTCACGGCCCGTGTCTCGTCGGTCGAACTCATGGTGTACGACGGGGCGAAGTTCCAGGAGCGGGCCTCCTTCGCCCTGCGAGGCCGGTAGCGGCGGCGAGGAGGAGCAGGGCGCTTAGCCCGGTCGTCCACGGTGAGGTGCCGCCCTCCACCGACGGGTCCACTCGGCGGTCGGGGTCGTAGGTGACCCGGATCTCCGCACCCACCGCGGCCTCGGGGCCGTCCTTGACCTCGGTCGGGTAGCCGCCGGGGCAGTCCAGCCCGAGCCGGTACAGGGTCTTCTCCGCGGGACCCTCGCCGACGGAATGCTGGTCCGTCGCCCGGACCTCCCGTACGACACAGGCGGCGACCTCTCCGCGCGCCGCCGTCTGGTCCGCCGTCGCCACCGTCGCCAGCAGCCCCAAGCCCAGGAACAGCGTGCCGAAGAAGCCGCCGCTGCCGCCCACGCGCACGAAGTACACCGCGCAGGCGGCCAGGAGCAGCACCGCCACACCCGTCACCGCAACGGTGGTCGACGGCGCCGACGGAGCCGTGAAGCACCAGTACGTCCAGGCGAGGACGGCCGCCGCCGCGGCGCCCGGCAGGGCCGCGTCCAGCCCCCACTCGCGTGGTTCCAGCTCTGACATGAACACCACCCCCGGAGGGGGACGCCCGCCGCCCCTCCCCCGGTTTCGGCCGAGCCTCAGGTGGTCGGCGACAGCCTCGGCGGCGCCTGCGGGACCCCGGGCGCGGGGGCGCCGTAGCCGGTGGTCAGGGCGCTGCCCGCCCGCCAGGCCGGCCAGTCCATGTTCCAGTCGCCGATGCCGTTGCCGAAGGGCTCCATGCGCGGGCCGCCGCTGTTGACCACCTCGACGATGTCCCCTTCGCGGACCGTCTCGAAGAACCAGGCCGCGTCCTCGGTGCTCATGCCCGTACAGCCGTGGCTGACGTTCTCCTCGCCCTGCGCGTCCACGGACCAGGGCGCGGCGTGCACGTACTCTCCGCTCCACGTCACGCGGGTCGCGTAGAGGACCGGGAGGTCGTAGAACTCGCTCGTGCCGCGTTTGATGCCGACGGAGTCCCCGCGCATCCGCACCTTGGGTTCTTTGCGGAGCACGACCTTGACGCCGGCGCGGGTCCTGAATCCGGCCTTGCCGGTGGTGACCGGGATGGTCCTGATGACCCGTCCGTTGCGGCGTACCGTCATCGTGTGCGCGGCAGAGTCGGTGACCGCCTCGATCCGGTCCGCGACGGTGAACTCGACGCCCTCGGAGGGCCCGCCGTAGAGGCCCCCGCCGATCTCGACCCCGTCGAGCCCGCTGCGGACGCTCACCGTCGTGTGGGCGGGCCAGTACGTGCGCGGGCGGTAGTGCAGGGTCGATGAATCGACCCAGTGCCAGGCGCCCTCCACGTGGGGGCGGGAGGTCACCTCCAGCGCCTGTTCCACCCGGGTCCGGGCCAGTCCGTCGTCGGCCGGCACCGGGTGGCTCAGCTCGGCCGTCACGATCTCCCCCGCGCCGTAGGTGCCCGGGCGCGGTCCGAAGTCCGCCGTCAGCCGGCCCTCGTCCGGGGCGGGCCCCGGCGCCGTACGGAACTCCAGGGTCGCGCCCACGGCGTTGCCCGCGGCGTCCTGCGCGCCGATCCGCACCGTGTACGACTCCCCCGCGCGCAGGGACTCCGCGTTCACCCAGCGCCCGCCCCCGGCGCCGAGCGCGCCCGCCACGTGGCGGCCGTGCCCGTCCGTGACGGAGACGTCGGTCAAGGAGCCCTGTCCCGGCCCGGCCACGGCGATCTCCAGCGGCCCGCCGGCGTCCGTGCCCCGCGCGACCCGGCGGGGCACGCCGCCGAGGAGCGGCGGGGGGAGCACGGCTCCCTGCCCGCCCGCGGTGGCCAGCACCCGTTCCTCGCGCCAGCCCTGGCACATGCCCAGCCGGAACACCTCGGCCGCGCACCGTTCCCCGCCCGGCCGGACGACCGCGCCGCCCTCGTCCACCACCCGGCCCACCAGCAGACCGACCACCGGAACGCCGGGCAACCGCCGTGCTTCGTCCGCGCCGTGCCCCCGGCCGGGGGCCGCCGCACCGACCATCAGCAGGACACCCGCACCTGCACCCGCCACCGCCATCCGTGTCCGTCGCGCCCGCCGCATGACCACACAACCCTCCCTGAACCGCCTGAGCCCGGAGACGGCATCAAAACGGACAAGACGTCAGAACGATGATCACCAACTCGGCCGTGCCGCCGAACGAGACCCCGAACTCAACCCGCACGGACCACGGCGTCGATCTCCACCTCGACGAGCCACGCGGGATCGATGAAGCGGGACACCTCCACGAACGTGGTGACGGGCCGGACGGAAGCGAACCGCTCGCCGTGGGCCCGCGCGGACTCCTTCCACCGCGTCACGTCGGTCAGCATGATGCGCGTGCGCACCACGTCCTCGAGCGAAGCCCCCGCCTCGCGCAGCGCCCGCTCGGCGATGTCCAGGCACCGCACCGTCTGGGCGTAGACGTTGCCAGGCGCGGCGGTCGAGCCGTCGTCGGCGATGGGAGCCGTCCCGGCGACCGCGATGTGGTTGCCCGTGCGGACCGCGCGAGAGAAGCCGATCTGCGGTTCGAGGGGTGATCCTGAGCTGACGGTCTGTCGTGTGTTCTCCATGGCGGCATGGTTTCAGCACCCCGACCGGGCCGTCCATCCGCATAGTGATGAGGCTGTGACCTGGGGACGTTCAGATGAACGGCGCTGATCACTAGGGTCACACCGTGTCGATGAACGATGAAATACCGTACGGACCCGCCGTCCCCGCACGTCGCAAGCGGGTGTGGCTGCTGACCGCCGTGCTCGTGGTCACGGCAGCCGCGCTGGCCGGCGTCACGTGGAAGCTCACGGGCTTGTCCGCGGAAGGCGCGGCCGGCTCCGGCACTCCCGCGGCGGCCGCGACGGCCGCTTCGGCTGCCGCTCCGGCTCCGGCTCCCGCTTCCCCCTCCCCCCTCCCGTCGAAGGCCACGCCCGCGGCCGGCGCCCCCGGCCGGCCGATGGTCCCGCTGGCCGAGGCCTTTCCGGCCCAGGTGAAGGACGGCTCCGGCGCGACCTTCAGCCGGGTCGGCTCGGTCGTACTGAAGTCGTGCACCGAGCCCGACTCGGTCGGACCGGCCCTGGCGGAGCTCATCGAGGGGAGCAAGGGCTGCGTCGGCGAGCAGGTCGCGCTCTACAAGGACGCCCAGAACAACCAGTTCAACCTGGCCGTCTTCACGATGAAGGACCCCCGGGACACCCTCACGCTGGTGACCCGGCTCTCGATGGCCTTCGACGACTACCAGGTGGGCGCGCAGGCCCCGCCGCCCGGTTCCGGGCTGCGGACCCTGCCGCCCGACAGCGGGATGGTGCAGGCGTTCACGGGCCAGGGCCGGGCCATGGTGGTGGGGCTCGGACAGTGGTCGGACGGCCGGGTCGGCGAGTACCAGAGGCTGGTCGACCGGATGGGGCCGTTGCTGGAGGCGGTCTCCAAGAACGTCGGTGCCTACGAGACCAGGAGCTGACTCAGCCCGGCGGCGGCGCCATCTGTACGAGCGGCTCCGCTCCGTCCGCGGTCGCGGGCCGGTTGGGCCAGGTCTAGGCTTGTGCCACTGCCTTGCCCTGGTACTCCCGTACGACAGGAGGCACGCCGTGAGGTCGACGCACAAGCGACTTCGCCGGGCCTGTGTGGCGGCTACCGCCGCGGGCCTGCTCGTCATCCCGGCCGCCGCGGGCACCTCGTACGGAGCGCCCACGCCGAGCCCGTCCGCCTCCGTCGCACCCGCCCCCACCCCCACCCCCACGGCTGACGGCGACTCCGAATTCCCGGAGCTCACCCCCGCCGTCGCGGCCCGACTCGACGCCGCCATCCAGAAGGTGCTGCGGGAGACACAGGTGCCGGGCGTGGTCGTGGGACTGTGGGCGCCCGGCAAGGGAAGCTACGTCAGGACCTTCGGCGTGGCGGACAAGGCCACCGGCGCTCCCATGGAGACCGACTTCAACTTCCGTATCGGCAGCGAGACCAAGACGTTCACGGTCACCGCACTGCTCGAACTGGTCGACCAGGGCAAGCTCGCCCTGGACGACCCCATCGGCAAGTACATCGAGGGCGTTCCGAACGGCGACCGCATCACGCTGCGGTTCCTGGCCGGCATGCGCAGCGGCCTGTTCAACTACAGCGAGGACCCGGACTTCGACAAGGCGTTGACCACCAGCCCCGACAAGTACTTCCCGCCACGGGAGTTGCTCGACTTCTCCTTCAAGCATCCCGTGCAGTTCGAGCCAGGAGCCCAATTCGACTACTCCAACACCAACCTGATCCTGCTCGGGCTCGTGGTGGAGAAGATCGGGAAGAAGCCGCTCAACGAGTTCATCCGGCAGGAGGTGCTGGAGCCGGCCGGGCTGCGCCGCACGGTGTTCCCCGTCGACGCCCACTTCCCCGATCCGCACCCGCAGGGCTACACCGACCAGTCGGCGTCCGGCAAGGTCGTGAACTCGACCGACTGGAACCCCTCCTGGGCCTGGGCCGCGGGAGCGATGATCTCCGATCTGCTGGACCTGCGCAGCTGGGCGCGCACGCTGGCCACCGGCACCCTGCTGACGCCCGAGACCCAGGCCGAGCGTCTGAAGACCTTCCCGATGGACATCCCCGGCGACGGGTACGGGCTGGGCATCTTCAACGTCCAGGGCTGGATCGGGCACAACGGCTCACTGCCCGGGTACGAGGTGCTGCCCGTCTACCTGCCGGAAGAGCAGGCCACGATGGTTGTACTGCTCAACACCGACATCACGACCGACGGGCAGGAGCCGAGCACGCTCTTCGGCGAGGCGATCACGAGCATCGTGACCCCCGACCACGTGTACCCCGGCCACAAGCCGGCGACGCCCAAGGCCGGTTGAGGTCAGGCCGCCGTCGCCGCGGTGACCACCAGCGGCGGCCTGGACCGCTCCGCCGGCCAAGCGCGGCCGCGCACGAACTCCGGGTCGGCGACCGTGAGGGCCTCCTCCACCGTCGGGCGCAGCTGGACGACGTCCCGGAAGCGGGCGCTCCCCAGCAGCGCCGGGTAGAGGTCGACCGGCCACGCGTGGTTGCGCACCTCCTGCCAGGAGCCGTCCGTTCGCCGCAGGCCCACGGCCAACGGCTCGCCCGGCGCGTACACCCGGCCCGGTTCGCCGATCCGCAGGGAGGCGTACTCGGTGCCGGCGCACCCGGGGTCGGTGGTGAGCAGCACCAACGGGGCACCGGGGCGCAGGAGTCGGCGGATCTCCGTGAACACGGCGAGCAGCGCTTCCTGGGTCGGCAGCGAGGCGATGACGTGGTTGCACATCACCGCGTCCGCGCAGCCGTCGGTCAGGCCGGTCGCCCGCCCGTTCTCGACGAGGTGGTACTCCGCCACCGCGGTCGTCGACGCGCGGGCCAGCTCCAGCATCTGGGGGGAGGTGTCGACGCCCAGGACGCGTGCGCCCAGCCGGCGGGCCGCCTCGTCGGCGACCTTGCCCGGTCCGCACCCGTAGTCCACGAGGACCATTCCGGGGCCGATCCGGCGGGAGAGCTCCCGGAAGACGAACGGGTATCCGAGGAGCCAGTCCGTGGCCGCCTCCACGGCGGCGAAGGCGCGCGCCCCGTCACGTCCCGACCAGTCCGTTCCCGGTCCGGCGCCGTCCTGTCCCGGGCCCTGCGAGGAGTCGCTCACGGGCCCCACTATCGACCTGTCGCCGCGCCCGCGCACGGTACGACACGAGGTGTCGGGCGGGGGAGGCGGATCACGTAGTCTCGGCGGATGGCGAAGTACTTCGACGTGCACCCTGAGAACCCTCAGCAGCGCACCATCAGCAACGTGGTAGACAGCATCCGCTCCGGCGCGCTCATCGCGTACCCGACGGACTCCTGTTTCGCTCTGGGATGCCGGCTCGGCAATCGCGAGGGCGTGTCCAGGATCCGTTCGATCCGCAGCCTCGACGACAAGCACCACTTCACCCTGGTGTGTCAGAACTTCGCTCAGCTGGGCCAGTTCGTGCAGATCGACAACGACGTGTTCCGCGCGATCAAGGCGGCGACGCCCGGTCCCTACACCTTCATCCTCCCGGCCACCTCGGAGGTGCCGCGCCAGCTGCTGCACCCGAAGAAGAAGACCGTCGGAGTCCGCATCCCCGACCACGGCGTCACCCAGGCCCTGCTCGCGGAGCTCGGGGAGCCGCTGCTGTCCAGCACGCTGCTGCTGCCCGAGGAGGACGAGCCGATGACGCAGGGCTGGGAGATCAAGGAGCGGCTCGACCACGTGGTGGACGCGGTGGTCGACTCGGGCGACTGCGGCACCAGGCCGACCACGGTCATCGACTTCTCCAGCGGCGAGGCCGAGATCGTACGCCGAGGGGCGGGCGACACCTCGCGGTTCGAGGCCGAATAATCGTTCCGGCCGTGCGGTGGCGCTGAGTACGATCACCGCGTGACGCAAACCTCGGCCGACACCGCACTGGTCCTCGTGGACCTCATGCCCCGCATCATCGCCCAACCGGTGGCTCCCCATTCCGGCGAGGAGGTCGCGGCCCGCTGTGCGCGGCTGGCCGCGGCGTTCCGCGCCGCGGGACGGCCCGTGGTGCTGGTGCGGGTGGAGCGGCCGAACGTGTCTGAACAGCCGCCCGGCAGCGGCCTGGTGGAGGGTCTCGCCCGCCCCGGCGACATCGAGATCGTCAAGCGGACGGTCGGCGCCTTCCACGGAACGGGCCTGGACGAGAAGCTCCGGGATCTCGGCGTCGACCGGCTCGTGCTGGCCGGGCTGGTGACGACGATGGGCGTGGAGTCCACCGCGCGCGCGGCGAGCGACCACGGCTACGAGCTCGAGTTCGTCGAGGACGCCATGTCCGCCATGGCCGCGGACGAGCACGAGTTCGCGGTGAGCCGGATCTTCCCCCGGTTCGGCGAGGTACGGGACACGGCCTCGTACACCAGCGCGGCCGAGGGCGGCGGCAGCCTCTAGCCCGGCCGTCGGCCCGCTCGCTACAGCGGTGTGCCGGACTTGTTCGCGCGTTCCACCGCGGCCAGTCCCTCGGGGGTCCAGCCGCCGTCGCGCGCGATGTAGCCCGCGTCGAGCCAGCGCTTGAACTGCTGGAGGGCGATGACCGCGTCGTCCGCGTACTCGATCTTGTTCGGGTTGAACCAGCCGGCCTTCCGGAGCCGGACCAGCTCGTCGCCGGCCGCGTCCGGGTCGTCGGTGAGCTTGACCTGCGGCCTGTCGCCGGTGGGCGCGGCCGCCGCCGTGGTGGCGGGGGCCGCGGACCGGGAGTGGGAAGAGGCCGAGGGCGAGGCGGCGGGCGGCGTGCCGAGGCTGGGGGCGGGGGGCCCGGAGTCCCCGGCGTCCTTTCCGCACGCCGCCGTGGCGAGGATGCCGAGACCTGCGGCCGCGGTGACGAGCACCGCCTTGAGCTTCGGGTTGCGCATCGTCATGTCTTTCCCCTGATGGGTGGGTGACCGGCGCCGAGCGGAACGGCACGGAACGGGACGGACCCTACTGTCCGCGTTCCCGTCCGGCGGCCGGGCCCGCTCCGGCGGCGCGGGGCGGGCGGGCGCGGGCCCGGGCCGCCGGCCGTCGAGGACGCCCGGATCGATGCGCGCGAGGCGCTCCGGATCGGCGCGGATGTCCAGCGCGGTGATCCTGCCGTCCCGGACGGTGAACGCCATGGCCGGCGGCGGGGTGCGGTCCTGTACGAAGGGGACGACGCCGGGCGCCGCGTTGACGCCGGGCGTCGGGAGCCCGGGCCCGGGCCGTGATCCGCCGGACGTCCCTAGGTCGCGGGGCCTTGCGCGGGGTCGCAGCATGGAAGGAGGCCCGGGCCCGTCCGGGCTGCCCGGCGCGCTCGGGTGAGGAGGCCGGTGATGGCCGCTGACCAGTCCCTTCCGTCGGCCCCTGGCTCCGGGGCGGGGGACGTGGCGCTCGAGGCGGGCGGCCTCCTCGACGTACTGGGAGTGGCGGCGATCGTCCTGGACGGTGAGGGGCGGATCACGCTGTGGAGCCCCCAGGCCGAGCAGTTGTTCGGTTACTCCGCGAAGGAGGCATGGGGCCAGTACGCCGCGCAGCTGCTGGTCGAGGAACGGCACCGGGACGTGGTGCTGGGTCTGTTCGGCCAGGTCATGGCGGGCCACGGCGCGTGGGCCGGGGCCTTCCCCGTCCGGCGCCGGGACGGGACGACCGTGCTGGTGGAGTTCCGCAACATGCGGCTGGAGGCGGACAGCGGCGCCGCCTTCGCGCTGGGACTCGCCTCCGACCGGGCCACGCTGCTCCGGGTCGAGCGGGACCTGGCCCTCTCCCTGCGCCTGGTCGACCAGTCCCCGATCGGGCTGGCCGTCCTGGACACGGACCTGCGGTACGTGCTGGTGAACCCGGCGCTGGAGCGGATCAACGGGGTGCCGGCCGCCCGGCACCTGGGGCGGCGGATCACCGAGGTCCTGCCGTTCCTGGACGGGGCGGGCATCGAGGCGCGGATGCGCGAGGTCATGGAGTCGGGCGTGCCGCTGCTCGACGACTTCACCACCGGGCGGATCTCCCCGGAGGCGGAGAGTGACCACGCCTGGCTGTCCTCGGTGTACCGGCTGGAGGACCAGGCCTCCCGGGTGATCGGGGTGGCCGTCTCGGTCGTGGACGTCACGGAGCAGCACCTGGCCGCCGTGTCGGCCGCCCATGCCCGCCGCCGGCTGTCCTTGATCGCGGACGCGTCCGTCCGCATCGGCACCACCCTCGACCTGGACGTGACCGCCCGGGAGCTCGCGGACGTGGCGGTCCCCGAGGTGGCCGACATCGCCGCCGTCGACGTGCTCGACACCGTCCTCGCGGGCCCCCGGCCCGGGGAGGGAGCGGACGGCGAGGCCGTACGGTTCCGGGCGCTGGCGGTGAAATCGGCCTACCGCACCCCGGCCGAGGACGCGGCGGACCCGGTCGGGGACGTGGCGCTGTACGGGCCCACCCGGCTGGTGTCGCGCTGCGCGAGCACGGGCCGTCCGGTACTGGTGCCGCGCGTACGGCCCGAGGACCTGCCGCGCATCGCCCGCGACGCGGACGCGGTGCGGCTCCTCGCCGAGGCCGGGGTCCACTCGTACCTGGCGGTGCCGCTGATCGCGCGCGGCCAGGTGCTGGGCGCGCTGGACCTCAAGCGGGCCCGCAATCCGGAGCCGTTCGGCCCGGACGACGTGCTGCTCGCCTCCGAACTCGCCGCCCGCGCCGCGGTGTCGGTGGACAACGCCCGCTGGTTCCAGCACCAGCGCCACACCGCGCTCGCCCTCCAGCGCCACCTCCTGCCGCAGCCCCCGCCCACGGCCGCCGGGCTGGACATCGCCTACCGCTACCAGCCGGCCGGCGCGGCGGACGAGACCGGCGGGGACTGGTTCGACGTCGTCCCGCTCGACGGCGACCGTACGGCACTGGTCGTCGGGGACGTGATGGGCAGCGGCATCAACGCGGCGGCCACCATGGGCCAGTTGCGCACGGCCGCCCGCACCCTGGCGCGGCTCGGGCTGGAGCCGGCGACGGTGCTCAGCCACCTCGACGAGGCCACTGCCGACCTGGGTGACGCGATAGCAACCTGCATCTACGCCGTCTACGACCCGCACACCCGGCTCTGCCACATCTCCACCGCCGGGCACCTGCCGCCGATCCACCTGCTCTCGGGGCGCCAGCCGCAGCTCGTGGAGATCGCGACGGCGGTTCCGCTGGGCGTGGGAGGCATCCCGTTCAGCACCACCACGATCGGGCTGGGGCCCGGGGACGGGCTCGTCCTGTACACCGACGGGCTCGTCGAGACCCGCGACCAGGACATCTACGCCCGCATCCAGACCCTGACGGATCTCCTCGCGGGCCCGCAACGCCCGATCGAGGAGACCTGCGACCTCCTCCTCGCGGCCCTGCGCCGCCCCGACACCCACGACGACGTGGCCCTGCTCATCGCCCGCACGCATGCGGCGGAGGTCAGCTGAGACCCGGCTGCTGCCAGGGGAACGGGGCAAGATCGGGCTCGACCCAGTCGGTCCTGGCGCGGGGTGCGGCCAGTGTCCCGGGGCGGTAGAAGCGCGCCGGCAGGTGCTTGTCGAGGAGCTCGGGGTGGCGGTCGGTGAAGGCGGTGAAGTCGCCCTCGCCGCTCCCGGCCGCGTGGTGGGCCACCAGTTCCGCCCAGGCCCGGGTGAGCGTGACGTGGTACTTCTCCGGCGCTCCCGCCTTGGCGGCGGTGCTCCGGATGCCTTCGTCGATCAGGCGCAGCGCATCGGGCATGCCGAACCGCCGTACCGCGAGCCAGGTGAGGTGGACGTGTTCGCGGTGGCCGAAGCGTCCGGCGGCGGCGGTGACCTCGGCCAGCAGCGCGTCGAACGCGGCGGTTCCGGCGGTCATGCGGACACCTCCGTCAGGGCCTGCAGGGCGGCCCGCAGACCGGCGAGCGCCTCGGGCGGCAGGGCGGCCAGTGCGCGCTGTTCCAGGGCCGCGATGGTCTCCCGGATGGTGGCGGCGGCCGCCCGCCCGGAGTCGGTGAGCTCGATCAGGACCGCGCGGCGGTCGCCCGGGCGGGTGCCGCGGGTGATGTGGCCGCGCCGTTCCAGGCGGTCGAGGACGCTGGTCAGCGTCGTGGGACGGGTACCGACGGCCGCACCGAGTTCGGACACGGTCCGGCCGCGGCCGTCCGCCAGGTTGGCCAGCGCGTTGATCTCGGACGCGGTCAGGTCCAGGTCGACGAGTTCCGCGGCGAGCACCTGCAAGGTGGCGTGCGTGGCCCTCTGCAGGGCGAGGAGGGCCGACCAGCCGGATGGCACGAATTCGGAATGCATAATTTCGGACTATACGATTTCGTACCATCTGCTGCAAGCGAGCACCCGTGCGCCGGTATGCGCTCCCACGCGGGCCGGGCATGACGAAGGCGTCCGCAGCATGGAAGGGAACGCCATGGCCGCTCAGCTCCTCGCCCGTCTCGTCCGACGACTCGGGGGCCGCCCCCGCCGGGGTCGCGGCGCCGTGGTGTTCACCGCCGATTTCACCTCGACCGCCCAGTGGGTCGCCGGCCGCTCCTGGGCCTATCCGGACGGGGGGCCCACCAACCCCGGGGACAACAAGCTCGACCACCTGGTGGAGGACCCCTCCTACAGCCGCACCGGCACCTTCCTGGCCACCCGCCGGACGGACGGCGACTGGGACGCCGGCCTGCTGACGACGGAGGACAGCGAGGAGGGCTTCATGGTCCTCAGTGGGGACGTGCTGGAGACCCGGGTACGGCTGCCCGTCGAGACCGGGGCCTGGCCGGCGGTCTGGACCTGGCGGGACGGCGGCAACGAGGTCGACGTCTTCGAATACCACCCCGACAACCCCGACCTGCTCGAACTCTCCAACCACGTCAGAGGGGGGCAGCGCTACCACCGGGACCCCGCCGTCCGGCCCGGCGGCTGGGTGGACCTGGAGGTCGAGTTCGGTGCGCGCTCGGTGGTGTGGTGGGTCGACGGCTCCCGGGTCTTCGCCGACCGGCGGGGCGTGGGGCGCGACTGGCGGGCGTACCTGATCGTCAACCTGTCCGTGTGCGCCGGGCGTTACCACCCGGCGCCCGACGCGGACGTGTCACGGATGTCCTTCGAGGTGGCGCACCTGCGCGTGCGCCGGCCGTAGCGGCGCCCCTGGGCAGAGCACCTCAGGACGCGGCCGTGGCGCAGGCCTCGTGGCCCCAGCGGCTGCCGTTCTTGGCGATCATGTCTCCGGCCGCGTAGGGCTTCCCGCACGGGCAGCTGCCCGGGAACTTCGCCTTGATGGCCCGGGACGCGCGGCCCGTGGACGTGCCGTCGGACGTACGCTTCTTCGGCGCGGCGGACTTGCGGCGCGCGGGTGCGACCGGCGCGGGGACCGGCATGTCCGCGTGCCCGTGGGCGGTGCCGGCGGCCTGCTGGGTCACCGCCGCGTCACTGGCGGCCTGGTCTGCGATGGCGTTCAGGTGGTCGCCGTCCTCGCGGTGGGCGGGGACGTAGAGGAACGTCACGTCGCGGTCGGCCAGCAGCTCGTCGATGCGCTCGACGAGTTCGCGGTTCGCGACGGGCTGGCCCGAGGAGGTCTTCCAGCCGTTGCGCTTCCAGCCCGGGAGCCACTGCGTGACGGCCTTCATCGCGTACTGCGAGTCCATCCGTACCTGCATCGACGTCCCGGGAGCGACCGCCTCCAGCACGCGCTGGAGGGCGGTCAGCTCCCCGATGTTGTTGGTGGCCCGGCCCAGCGGGCCCGCCTCCCAGCGCTCGGGGCGGCCCTGGGGGTCGGCGATGACCCAGCCCCATCCGGCGGGGCCGGGATTACCTTTCGCCGCTCCGTCACAGGCGGCAATGATGCGTTCGGACATCCCCCGATCATGCCCCATCCGGACGGGGCCCGGTTTCCCGGTCCGGGTGGGGTCCTACTTCAGGTAGGGCCCGGCGTCGCCGATCCGGCCGGGTCCGTTCAGGACGTAGACGCGCAGGTTGCCCTTGCCCGGGGCGGCCACGGTGAGGTTCCCGTCGGTGACGACGCGGGTGTCCCCGGTGACGGCGTCCCGGTAGGTGCCGTTGGGGATGCCCGTGTAGGTGGCCCCGCCGGTGACGGTGACCAGCGCGAAGCTGTCCGTGCCGGCACTGGTGTAGCGGCGCTTGAAGGCCATCTGGCCCGAGATGCCCTGGGTGGAGTACTGGCCCGACTGCAGGGCGGGCACGGCCCGGCGGATCGCGTTCAGGCGCTGGAGGTGCCGGACGAGCGGCATGGCGAGGGTGTTCGCGACCTCGCCGGTGGCGGAGTCGGCCCGGCCGAACTCGGAGGCCCGTACGTCGCCGGCGAGGTGGTCCCCGTAGTAGGCGCGGCCGGTGCCCGCCAGCGGGCAGCTCGGACCGCAGTCGATCTTCTTGCCCTTCTGGAACTCGATCTCGGATCCGTAGTAGAGGGTGGGGATGCCGCGGAAGGTCCACATCAGGGACATGTTCTCGGCCCAGGCGTCGGTGCCGCCCGCGTAGCGCTCGGAGCTCTTGTTGGGGCCGAAGTCGTGGCTGTCGACGTAGACGACGTTGTAACTGGCGTCGTTGGTGGAGTCGTCGGAGTCCTTGCCGTTGGTGAAGGCGTTGGCCGCGTCGCCGAAGTTCATGTGCATCCGCATGTCGATGATGTTCATGCCGGAGAACGCGCTGTGGTCGGGAGCGTGGTAGTCGTTGCCGTCGAGGAAGGCGTTCGTCGAGACCGGCTGGCCGGCCGGGCCCGCGCCGTTCTCGTACGCGTACATCTCCAGGGCGGCCGTCGCGTCGTCCGCGCTGTACTCCTTGCGCTCCTTCCACGTGAAGAACTGGGCGGAGTGGTTGACGGAGCCGCGGTTCCACTTGTCGTTGACGAAGGCGCCGACCTCGCCGAAGACCAGGAAGTTCTTCGCCGCCTCCGCGCCGAACCGCTGGGTCACGCGTTCCTGGATGGCGGGCAGGAAGCGGCGGTTCCAGGTGGTGCGGGGCACGTGCACGGCCGTGTCGACGCGGAAGCCGTCGACGCCCATGTCGATGTACTTGTTGTAGGCGCCGATGAGGTGGTTCTGGACGGCGGCGGACTCGGTGTTGAGGTCCGCGAGGTCCTCGTGGAGCCAGCAGGAGCGGGAGTCCTCGCCCTCCCAGTTGCCGATCCAGCAGGTGTGGAAGTACTGCTTCGGGAACATGCCGGACGTGGGGCTCGGCCACTGGCAGTTGTAGATGCGGTAGCCCTCGGGCGAGGTGTACGGGGTGGCCTTGCCCCAGTCGACGCAGGTGTTGCCCGCGGGTGCCTGCGTGGACCAGTGGTCGCCGTTGTAGTACGACTTGCCGCTCTTCGGGTCGACGGTCAGGCCGTCGTACTCGAAGCCCTCGTTCTTCTCGTCGTAGTACCAGGACCAGGACGCGTCCCGGACGCCGAAGACGGTCGGGGTGAAGAGGCCCTTGGCGCCCCAGCGCGAGGAGTGGTTGTAGACGACATCCTGGTAGATCTTCATGCCCTTGGCGTGGGCGGCGTTGATCAGGTCCTGGTAGGAGGCGCCGGCGGATTCCAGGCGGGGGTCGACCTTGTAGAAGTCGTAGCCGTGGTATCCGTGGTAGTCGTAATCGGAGCGGTTCAGCACGACCGGGGTGATCCAGACGGCGGACATGCCGAGGCTCTTGATGTAGTCGAGCTTCTCGATCAGGCCCTTGAAGTCGCCTCGGAACATGGGGTCGTTGTTGACGGCGTTGCCGGATTTGACGTGCTGGCTGCCGCCCCGGTTGTTGCTCGCGTCGCCGTCGTTGAAGCGGGCGGTGAGCACGAAGTAGATCGGGTCCTTGCGGGGGTCGGTGCCCAGCGGGGTGCCGGCGGGCGCGGCCGGCGGCTTGGCCCCGGTGGTCGCGGTGGCCGGGGCCGAGGCGGCGGAGGTGTTGCCGGCGGCGTCCACCGCCTTGACGGTGTAGGCGTAGGCGGTGTTCTCCTCCAGGTTCGACTCGGTCAGCACGGTCGAGGTCACGTCGGTGACGACGGTTCCCCTGGTGCCTCCGGTGCGGGTGACCTGGTACTTGGTGACGGCCTTGTCGTCGGTGGAGGGTCCCCAGGTCAGGATGACGGCCACGCCGTCGGCCTTCGCGGTGACCTGGGTCGGGGCCGTCGGGGCCTGGACGTCCGGGACTTCGGCGGCGCAGGGGTCGGCGGCGTTCGGGACGAGCACGCGGTCCTTGAGGGTGCTGCGGCCGGTGGGGACGGTGTAGTCGGCGCCGTTGTTGTTGTCCCAGACGCCGTTGCCGTTGTTGAAGGCGGCCTGCATCTTCGTGGCGGCGCCGAGGTCGACGGTCTTTTTCACCCAGCCCGTGCAGGCGGGTTCCATGCCCACGCCCGGGACGGCCGTCCAGGCGCCGCCCTCGGGCTTGTAGTGCAGGTTCGTCGTGGTCCAGCCGACGGTCGCGGTCGAGTAGTAGACGGATGCGGTGTTCGTGCCGGTGCCGCCGCCACCGCCCGCGCACGGGTCGCTGTGGGCGACGACCCCGTCCTTGACGGTGATGACCCCGGTGCCGAGGGCGTAGTTGCGGCCCCCGTTGTTGTCCCAGACGCCGTTGCCGTTGTTGAACGTGGCCTGGAGTCCGGCCGCGGTACCCAACGGGACGGTCTTCTTGACCCAGTCGGTGCAGGCGGCCTCCATGGCCACACCGGGGACGGAGGTCCAGGAGCCGCCGTCCGGTGCGAAGTGGAGGTTGTAGGCGGACCAGTTCTTCGTCTTCGTGTAGTAGAAGACCGTGGCCGAGGTCTCGGCGGCCGCGGCGTTCACCTGGGCGTTCGCCGCGGCGGCTCCGGCGCCGGGGAGCGCCGCGAGGAGGCCGAGCAGGCCGGTCGCGGCGGTGGCGGCCGCGAGGGCCCGTCTCAGCGGCCGGTGGGGGGTGCGCTTCATTCGTGTCTCCAGGCTTCCCGCCTGGTCCCTGACACGCCTCAAGGGCCAAGCGGACGGGGATGGTTGGAGTGAAATGCCAGCCGGAATGTTGCTGCAAGTTCTTGCGGTCTGCGGCAGGAAGTTACCCGCACATGACAACGCCGTAAAGGGCCTGCGCTAGGAGACGGCGGAGCGGATCTCGTCCGCCAGGAGCCCGGCCGCGGCGGCCTGCGGGCCCGCGACCAGGCGGGTGCGGGTGAGGCAGAAGGACAGGCCGCGTGCGCGGTCGGCGAAGGCGATGCTGCCGCCGCTGCCGTGGTGGCCGAAGGAGGTCGGTTCCCCGGCCATCTCGGGCATGCCGAGGAAGTACCCGAGCCCCTTGGCGTACCGGCCCAGCAGCATCCGGTCCTTGCCGTCGACGGCGGCCTCCGCGACGAGCGCCACGCGCTCCGGGGACAGCAGCCGCACCCCGTCCACCTCGCCGAGCAGCGCCGCGTACATCCGGGCCGCGGCGCGCGCGGTGGTGGTGCCGCAGGCGGGCAGGTCGGCGAGGAGGTAGTCGCGGCGGTTGGCGAGATCGGCCGTCGTCCACACGGCGCGGTTCGGGACGACGAACCGGCGGAAGGGCGCGTCGGCCGGGAGGGTTTCCAGCCAGGCGGCCCAGTTCCCCTCCACGAGAGGTGCCACGCGGTCGAGTTCGCTCGCGGGAAGCCCGAAGTAGAGCTCGCCGCCCACCCCGAGCGGTTCGCTCACGTACGTGCGCAGAGCCTCGGCCGGGGTCAGGCCGGTGATCCGGCGCACGGTCTCGCCGAGGATCCAGCCGAAGGTCCAGCCGTGGTAGCCGCTCGCGGAGCCCGGCTCCCACAAGGGCCGCGCCCCGGCGACGAAGGCGCACATGGTGTCCCAGTCGCACAGCTCGGCCGGGGTGAGGGCGGGGGGCAGCTGCGGGATGCCGAGGGTGTGCGTCAGGGCGTGCCGTACGGTGGCCCGCTCCTTGCCCTGCGCCCCGAACTCGGGCCAGTAGTGCGCGATCGGGGTGTCGTACTCGATCAGCCCGCGCTCGGCGAGCACGTGGACGAGGGTGGCGGTGAAGCCCTTGCCGGTCGAGAAGCCGTGGATCGGCACGTCGGGGCCGAGGCGGCGGCCCGCGCTCCGGTCGGCCCAGCCGGCGGACGCGTCCACGATCGGCTCGCCGTCCAGGTAGGCCGCGACCTGGAGGCCGCTCTCGGCCCCCGACTCCACGAGGCCCGCGAGGATGGCGTCGACCTTCGCCCGTACGTCCGCGTTCGCCCTGCGCTTCACGTGCGCCATCATGGCACCGGGGCCGGGGGGGGGGGGGGGCCCCCCCCCCCGGGGGGTGATTTATTTTTGGGGGGATTTGTTGGGAGAAAAGTTTTAGCGCGCGCGCGGGGAATGTGGGGGGTTTTT
>NZ_JBFBFP010000040.1:0-76205 GCF_040684275.1 Streptomyces sp. NPDC091371 | reverse complement strand
ACGGCCTGTCAAGGGTGGCCGAAGGCCATCGCGAAGCGACGCGAACGAAGTGAGCGCCCTTTACAGGCCGGCCCGACACGGAAGGACTATGGGACAGACGGGAAACCCCCCGCGCCTTCTCCGATTCCGGCCGGCCGGGACCCCGCTACCCCGCCTCCCCACCCCGCCCCTTGCACCCGCCCCCGCCCCCAAGGCATGCTTCGCCGGGGCAAAGCGGAAGGATCATCATGCCGGTGGACAGGCGGAATGTGGTGACGGTGGTGCTGTGCGCCGTGGCGGCGCTGGGGGCGTCCGCGGCGGTGGCCGAGCTGGTGCCGCCGCCCGAGGGGGCTCCGGCCGCGCGGGCGAAGGCCGCGCCGACCGCTTCACCGACGGCCTCGTCGCGTTCGCAAGCGTTGCCCAAGTCGCAGCTCTCGACCCCGCTGCCCGCGCCCGTCACCCCCAAGCCCGGCGGCCCGGCGGCCTTCACCGGGGCCCTGTTCACGGGCGGCCTGGACGGGGACCACTTCTGCACCGCGACCGTCGTGAGCAGTCCGGGGAAGAACCTCATCGTCACCGCCGGACACTGCCTGCTGGCCGGCGACCAGACGGGTGAGGGCGGGGCGGTCTTCGCACCCGCGTACGCCAACGGGTTCGCTCCGTACGGAACTTGGAAGGTCGAGCGGGTCTTCGAGGACGACCGCTGGGCCGAGGGCACGGACGACGACTACGACCTCGCCTTCGCCCGTCTCGCCCCCGACGACAAGGGGCGCAACATCGAGGACGTGACCGGCGCGGCCGCCCTCGACACCAGCGGGCGCACGGCCGAGGAGGTGACCGTCACCGGCTACCCCGCCGACCGCAAGGTCCCGCGTACCTGCACGGCGGTCACGGTCCGGCTGAGCGACACCGAACAGCGCTTCGACTGCGCCGACTTTCCCGGCGGCACCAGCGGCAGCGCGTGGATCGCCGGCGACGGGAAGATCGTCGGCATCCTCACGGGCGGCGACACCGACGACGTGTCGACCAGCACGGTCCTCGGGGAGTACGCCGCCTCGCTGTACGCCAAGGCGACGGGGAAGGGCTGAAGCCCGGCCCTACGCCAGCAGCCCCAAGTGGACCGGTTCCGCCGGGGCGCCCGCGGCCAGTAGGTCCGGGAGGCGCGGCGGCCAGAGCGGTTCGCCGAGGGTGGCCAGGCGTTCCGCGGAGACCCACTGCCAGTGGATGCCGGGGTACTCCAGGACCGGCTCGCGGTGCGGGCCCCGCGCGAGGTAGATGTGCTCGTGCTGGCGCACCGGAACCCCCTGGTGCGTGAAGTCGTGCTCCCAGGTGCACAGCAGCCGCTCGGGCTCCAGGTCGGTCCACCCGGTCTCCTCGCGCAGCTCGCGCCGTACGCAGTCCTCGGGGCTCTCGCCGGGGTCGATGCCGCCGCCCGGCGGCAGCCAGTGGATGCCCACCTCCACGTTGTCCTCGCGGAAGAGGAACACCGATCCGTCGGGGGAGAGGATGACAACGCGCGCCGCGTGACGTGGAGTTCGCATCGAGCCAGCCTACGCCGGGGGTGGGCGCGGGGGCATCCGGTTTGTCCCCCCTCCCCGCGCATCACCCCCTGCCCCCTACCCCGCCGCCAGTGCCAGCGTCGGCGACAGTCGGGCCGCGCGGACCGCCGGGTAGAGGCCGGCCAGTGTGCCGATCGCCAGGGTGGCCGCGAAGCCGCCGGTCACCGCCCACAGGGGGACTACCCAGGGGAGGTCGCCGACCCGGGCGTAGACCGCTGTGGCCGCGCTGCCCAGGGCGATGCCCGCCAGGCCGCCGAGCCCGGACAGCAGCAGGGACTCCGTCACGAACTGGATCCGGATCTGGCCCTTCGTGCCGCCCAGCGAGCGGCGCAGGCCGATCTCGTGGCGCCGCTCCAGCACCGAGATGATCATGGTGTTGGCGACCCCGACCCCGCCCACCAGCAGGGCGATCCCGCCCAGGCCCAGCAGCAGCGTGCTGAAGGCGCCCTCCGTGGCCGCCTTCGCCTGCAGCGCCGCCGACGGGTCGGTGACCGAGACCGCGCTCGGGGTCTGCGGGTTGGCCGTCGGGGCGATCAGCTTCCTGACCTCCGCCACCCGATCGTCGGCGGAGCGCTCGTACACCGCCGTCGGGTGGCCGTCGAAGCCCAGCAGTTGCTCCGCCGCGTCCCAGCCGATCAGTGCGGACCGCTCGATCTCCGGAGCGAGCGGCACCGGCTCCAGGATGCCGATCACCGTGAAGTACCGGCCGCCGATGAACACCTGCTGCCCCGGCCCGGTGACGCCGAGGCGGCGCGCGGACACGTCGCCGAGCACCACCGCGGGGTAGCGGCCGGTGGCCCCGTTGAGCCAGGTGCCGCGCGCCACGGAGGCCCGCAGGGTGCCCAGCAGATCGTCCTTGGCCGCCTTCAGCACGATCCCGCCGGTCTCCTCCTGCGGGATGTTCTCCGAGCGCCGCACGGAGCGGGGCACGTCACCGGTGGTGCCGACCGACTCGACGCCCGCGATGCGGGAGATCATGCCGGGGGCGTCCTCGGGCAGCTTGGTGTCCTGCCCGCTGAACATCCCCTGGCCGGGCGTCACGACCAGCATGTTGGTGCCGAGCGCGTCGAGTTCGCGCAGCAGTTTGGCCTGGCTGGAGGAGGAGATCCCGACCACCGCGATCATCGTCGCGATGCCGATGGCGATGCCGAGCGCGGACAGGAACACCCGTATCGGGCGGGAGCGCAGGCCGGCCGATCCGACGTGCAGGACGTCCAGGGGGGACAGCCTCGGCGGGGTCAGCCGCCGCGCGCGGGCGCGGGTGCGCGTACCGCTCATGACCGCACCCCCGCCCCGTTCCCGTTCCGTACGTCCGCCACGATCTCCCCGTCCCGGATCCGCACCTGCCGCGGCAGGCTCGCCGCGATCTCGTTGTCGTGGGTGATCACGGCGATGGTGGCCCCCTCCCCGCCCGCGTTCAGCTAGTGCAGCAGCTCCATCACCGACTCCCCGGAGGCCGTGTCCAGCGCGCCCGTCGGCTCGTCGGCCAGCAGCAGGTCGGGCTCGCCGGCCACCGCCCGGGCGATGGCCACGCGCTGCTTCTGCCCGCCGGACAGTTCGTGCGGCCGGTGCTCCATGCGGTCTCCGAGACCTACGCGTTCCAGGGCGCGGGCCGCCCGGCGGCCGCGCTCGGCGCGCGAGAGGCCGGAGTACAGCAGCCCCTCGGCCACGTTCGCCCGGGCGCTGATGCCCGGCACCAGGTGGAAGGACTGGAAGACGAACCCCACGTGCCGGGAGCGCAGTGCCGACAGCGCGCGGTCCGACAGGGCCGCGACGTCGTGGCCGGCGATGCGCACCCCGCCCGCCGTCGGGCGGTCCAGGGTGCCGACGATGTGCAGCAGGGTGGACTTGCCCGAGCCGGACGGGCCGACGATGGCGAGCAGCTCGCCGCCGCGGACGCTCAGGTCGACCCCGCGCAGGGCGGCGACCCCGCCCGGATACTCCTTGGTGACCCCGGTCAGTTCCACGACCGTCTCCGTGCCGCTCACAGCTTGGGGATCCCCACCTGCATGCCCTCCGCGAGGGCGCCGCCGGTCACCTCGACCCGGCCGTTGCCGAACATGCCCAGTTCGACCTTCACTTCGCGGGCCTTGCCGTCTTCCACGACCTGGACGCCGAAGCCGCCGCCAGCGAGCGCGAGCAGGGCGCCCACCGGTACGGAGAGCACGCCCTTGCGGGTCTCGCCGGTCAGGCCGACGCTCAGTGGGGACTGGTCCGGTGCACTGATCTCCGAGGGCTTGTCGAAGGTGACGGACACCTCGACCTTGGCCTTCTTGTCACCGCCGCCCGCGCCCCCACCGCCACCGCCGCCGCCCCCGCCCTCGCTCCCGTCGCCCGGGCCGGCCGTGCCGCCCACGGAGTCGATCTTCCCGGTGGCGGTGGCCCCGCCCGGCAGCCGTACGGTGACCGGCTCGCCGGTCTTCGCCGCGGCCGCCTTCGCCGCCTCAAGCTGGAAGCGGACGATCCGCTCGGTGCCGGTGACCGTGAGCACCGGCTTGCCCGGCCCGGGTTCGTCACCGACCGCCGCGTCGTTCCTGCGCACCCGCTGGGGTCCCGAGGCGAAGGCGACGTCCTCCTTGGCGACCTCGCCCGTCTCCGCCGTCTTGTGCGCCTTCTGCCAGCGCTTGACGGCCGTCGCCGTACCCGCCGTGAACACCGGGTCCTCGGGGTCGAGCCCGGTGCCGTACCCCAGCGCCTGGAGGTTGCGCTTGAGCTGCCGGACGTCCTCGCCCTTGTCACCGGCCTTCAGCGGCCGGTACATCGGCACCGCCCCGTACATCAGCCGCACCGCCCGCCCGTTGACCTCGTAGAGCTTCCCGTCCCGCTCGACCGCCGTGCCCTCGCCCGCGACCCACGTCAGCACGCCCGGCCCGCCAGCGTTCAGCTTGCGCTCCCGCGCGTAGCCGAGGGTGCCCTCCACCTGGAGCCCCGCGCTCAGGTCGCCGCGCTGCACCGCGGCCGTCGCCGGCGGCAGCCCGTCCGCGCGCCGCTCCCGCGCGGCGTCGTCCCGCTGCGGCTGCGCCATGACGGCGTACCCGCCGCCCGATACGGCCAGTACGGCGGCCAGCGCGCCCAGCAGCCACTTGGAGCGGGAGCTCATCGGGCCGCTTCGCACTTCTTCTGGGCTTCCTCGAAGGCCTTCTCCTGGCCCTGGGGTATCTCGATGCCGCTGCGCGCGCCCCCGACGTACTCGGGGTCCTTCAGGGCGACCCCGTTCTCGCGCATGCAGCGGATCCAGGCGAGCTCCTTGTCCTTCTGCTCCTGCGTGGGCTCCTTGCCCGAGCCGGGGCCGCCCATCCCGCACGCCTTCATGGCCTCCTGCATCTTCTGCGGGTCGGCGCCGCCGCCCACCGTCATGCCGCGCGGGTCCTGGCCGGGCTCCGGGTCGGGGGCGTCGATGCCGTGCTCGCGCAGGCACTGGCGCATCTTCACGGCGTTGTCGGCGTCGGTCCCCCCGTTCGACTCCTTCTTCCCGACCGAACCGGAGGAGCCGCCGGAGCCGTCGTCCGTGCAGGCGGTGGCGAGCAGGGCCAGCCCGGTGACGAACGCGGCCGTGGTCATGATCAGGGATCGCTTCATGCTCCGGAGCCTGCGGTGAAAGGGGGTTTCGCTTCCCTCTCGCACCCCCCTTACAACGGCGAAATGCCGACCTCCGGTAAAGAGGGGGCATGCGCGTACTGGTGGTGGAGGACGAGGAATTCCTCCGGGAGATGATCGCCGAGGGCCTGCGCCGCGACGCCCTGGCCGTCGACGAGGCGGGCGACGGGCTGGAGGCGTTGCGCCGGCTGCGCCTGGACGCGTACGACGTCCTCGTCCTCGACCGGGATCTGCCCGGCCTGCACGGCGACGAGGTCTGCCGCCAGCTGGTGCGCGAGCGGCTGCTGACCCGCGTCCTGATGCTGACCGCCTCGGGGACCGTACGCGACCGGGTCGAGGGGCTCGGCCTCGGCGCCGACGACTACCTCACCAAGCCCTTCGCCTACGACGAGCTCCTCGCCCGCGTCCTGGCCCTCGGGCGGCGGACCAGGCCCGCCCTGCCGCCCGTGCTGGAGCGCGCCGGCATCGCCGTCGACACGGCCCGCCGCACCGCCAGCCGCGACGGGCGCCGGCTCGCGCTGTCCCGCAAGGAGTTCGCCGTGCTGGAGGCGCTGCTGCGCGCGGAGGGGGCCGTGGTCAGCAGCGACGACCTGATCGAGCAGGTGTGGGAGCAGGACACCAGCTACTCCACCAACGCCGTCCGCGTCACCCTCAGCAAGCTCCGCGCCAAGCTGGGCGAGCCGCAGCCCATCGAGACGGTGCCGGGCGCCGGCTACCGGATCGGGGCCCCGTGAGCGCGCCCGGGCTGCTGCGCACCGAGCGCGCCCGCCTCACCGCCCTCTACGGTTCGCTGCTGCTCCTCGCGGGCGGCGGCCTGGTGGCGCTGGTCTACGTCCTGGTCGGACAGGGCCTGTACGCGAGCGTCAGCGGGGTCGTCCGCACGGTCAGCCCCGCCTACAGGCTCCCCGTCCCGGGCGAGACGGTCGACGTGGGCCGCAGCCCCGAACCCGCCCGGACGATGGCCCCGGGCGAGACGCCCACCCCCGAGGAGCTCAAGGGGTACGCGTTCACCCAGGACCTCTCGGACGCCGTCACCGACGCCACCCGGCACCGGCTGCTGATGTACTCCCTCCTCGCGCTGGCCGTCTTCGCCGTGCTGTCGATCTGGCTGGCCTGGTGGATGGCGGGCCGGGTGCTGCGCCCCGTCGGCGTGATCACCGAGACCGCGCGCCGCCTGTCCGGGGAGAACCTGCACCAGCGGATCTCCCTCGACGCCCCGCCCGGCGAGCTCAAGGAACTGGCCGACACCTTCGACGCGATGCTGGGGCGGATGGAGCATCTGGTCTCCGCCCAGCGGAGGTTCGCGGCGAACGCGGCGCACGAGCTGCGCACCCCGCTGGCCGTGCAGCGGGCCGCGGCGGAGATCGGGCTGGCAGGGGAGCCGTCGCCGCAGAAGGTGGCCCGGATCCGGGAGCGGTTGATCGGCGTCGCGGATTCCAGTGAGCACCTCGTCGAGTCCCTGCTGCTGCTCGCGGTGTCGCAGGAGGGCCTGGAGCCCGGGTCCACCGGGCCGGTGGACCTGGCGGCGCTGGCCGCGGCGGAGCTCGCGGCCGACCCGCCGCACGCGCTGACCGTCGTACGGACCCTCGCTCCGCTGACGGTGACGGGGGACCGGGCGCTCCTCGGGCACCTGGTCCGGAACCTGTTGACCAATGCAGTTCGTCACAACCGTGCGGGCGGCAGGATCGTCGTCGAGACCTCGTCCGACGGGGAACTGGCGGTGTCCAACACCGGCCCGGTGATCGGTCCGGCGGACGTGCCGAGGCTGCTGGAGCCGTTCCGGCGGCGGGCGGAACGGCAGCACACTGCAGGTGAGGGCGCCGGGTTGGGGCTGTCGATCGTGGCGGCGATCGCGCGGGCGCACGGCGCATCGCTCGCCGCCGAGGCCAATGCGGAGCCGGAGGGCGGGCTGACGGTCCGGGTCCGCTTCCCGTTGCCGGACGGGCAGGGAGCCGTCCGAGGTGCGCCCGGTTCGAAGATCGGCTGATGTACGGTCGGCCCAATGAGCAAGCACCGCCGAGCCCGCTCCCGCACGCCCCGCCCGACGCGCCGTGTGGCGCTGGCGGCTGCCTTCGGCCTGCTGACCTTCGGCGCGGGCTGGGTGTACGCCGTCGCCGAACCGGACGAATCGGACGCCGCGCCCCAGGCCCGGGCGGACTCCCGCCCGCCGAGCGGGGACCGCGCGGCGCGCGACGCCCGCCGGGACGCCCTCCAGGGCCTGACCGGCATCAGCGAGCAGACCCGGGCCAGGATCCCGGCCGAGTCCCGCCAGCTCATCCTGGTCACCGGCAAGGCCAAGGACTCCTCGGAGTCCACCGCCACCCTGTACACCCGCACGGCGGCCGGCGCCGACTGGACCAAGGCCGCCGCCTGGCCGGCCCGCAACGGCGCGAAGGGCTGGTCCACGGAGCGCACCTACGGTGATCTGACCTCCCCGCAGGGCGTCTTCGCGCTGACCGACGCGGGCGGCCTGCTGCCGAAGCCGCCGGGCACGAGGCTCCCGTACGACAAGGACGGCGCGTTCGTCGCGACGGGCCGCGGGGTGAACGGGGAGTCCCTCGCCGGTTCCTTCGACTACGTCGTCGCGATCGACTTCAACCGCAAGCCGGGCACGTCTCCGCTGGACGCCACCAAGCCGGAGGGCGAGCGCAAGGGCGGCAACATCTGGCTCCACGTGGACCACGACGGCCCCTCGCAGGGCTGCGTCGGCATCCCGAAGGAGGCCATGAAGAAGGTCCTGGAGACCCTCGACCCGACGGCGAAGCCGGTCATCGTGATGGGTCCGGAAGGCTTCTGACGGCTTCGGCTTCGGCTTCGGCGTCGCCGTCGGCACCGATGCCCCTGCCCGCCCGGCCGCGGGCCTGGAGCAGCAGTCCGATGTAGGCCAGGTCGAAGACGCTGCACAGGATTCCCAGCGCGAGGATGAACGGCGCGTCCTCGATCACCCCGAACAGCAGGGTCGGGGCCAGGGTGCCGAGCCACTTGGCGACGGCGATGGTCAGGGACTGGCCGCGCGGGCCCCGCCGGGCCGCGAAGAGGCCGATGAACAGGCCGGACATCAGCAGGTTCTGCAGGAACGCCGAGTAGCGCGTGGCGTCGTGCGCCCCGAAGTGGGCGAGGAACAGCCCCTGCACGGCGAAGCCGGTGCCGAACACCAGGACCGCCCACCCCGCGAACATCGGGCGGGTCACGAAGCGCGGCAGCTCGGCCCGCCCGAACCGCAGGTACGTCCAGACGATCACCACGTCGGCCGCCGCCCACACCACGTTCACCACCCCCTGGGGGGAGATCCCGATGGTGAACTCGCGGACCGCGTAGATCGATTCCCAGGCGAAGTTCAGCGCGAGCGCGGCGACGGGCATGGCGTACGTCCGGTCGCGCAGGCCGACCCGGATCGCCTCCACGTACACGATCGTCCAGGCGATCCCGCTGACCAGAGTGAGCATGAGATCCATGCGCGCACCCTAGGGGCGCCGTGCCGAACGGACCAGGGGCGCGACGCGCGGCGCCGCTCACGGCCGGGTTCGGTCCACCCCCTTGCCTGACGGGTCGTCAGCTACGACGATGGCCCGGCACCGATATGACGAATCGGCAGACGAAGGCGAGGCGGGCCCGGCATGGCGCGCGTATTTCCGGAAGGTCGGCTGGTCTACGGGATGCAGCTCCCGGTCCAGTCGCAGAGCACCATCTACGCCGAGCCCTGGGAGGCCGCGGCCGGCGCCGCCGAGCTCGCCGAGGTGGCCCGGGCCGCCGACCGGGCCGGCTTCGGCTACCTGGCCACCTGCGACCACGTGGCCATTCCGCGCCGGCTCGCCGGCCCCATGAGCACCGTCTGGTACGACCCGGTGGCCACCCTGTCCTTCCTCGCCGGGGTCACCGAGCGGGTCCGGCTGCTCAGCCACGTCGCGATCCTCGGCCTGCGCCACCCGCTGATCAGCGCCAAGCAGTACGCCACCCTCGACCACCTCTCGGGCGGCCGGCTGATCCTCGGCGTGGGCGCCGGGCACGTCCAGGAGGAGTTCGAGGTGCTCGGCGTGGACTTCGCCCGCCGCGGCGCCGTCCTCGACGAGACCCTGGACGCGCTGCGGGCGGCGCTGGGCCCCGAGGAGTACCCCGAGTTCGAGGGCGAGCGGTTCTCCTTCAAGGACCTCGGCCAGCTACCCAGCCCCGCGCAGGAGCGGATCCCCGTCTGGGTCGGCGGCTCGTCCCCCGCCGCCGTGCGCCGCGCCGCGGTCCGGGGCGACGGCTGGCTCCCGCAGGGCGACCCGAGGGAGAAGCTCCCCGCGCAGATCGCCCGGATCAAGGAGCTCCGCGCGGAGGCCGGTGTGACCGGCCCCATGGAGTTCGGGGCGATCACCGAGGCCCTGTACGTCGGCGAGCCCGGCTGGGACACCGGCCGCCGCACCCTGACCGGCAAGGCGGAGGCGCTCGCGGAGTCCCTGCGGGAGTACAAGGCCCTCGGCGTGGACCAGATCCAGGTCCGCTTCCGCAGCCGCGACAGCGCCGAACTCGTCGACCAGATCACCGCTTTCGGCGCCGACGTCGCGCCGCACCTCAACGACTAGACGACTGGGAGTACGGCAATGGGCAAGCTGGACGGGCGCGTCGTGATCATCACCGGCGCGGCGCGCGGCCAGGGCGAGCAGGAGGCCCGCCTCTTCGCCGCCGAGGGCGCCAAGGTGCTCCTCGGCGACGTACTGGACGAGCGGGGCGCGGCCGTGGCCAAGGACATAGGCGAGGACCGGGCCCGGTACGTGCGCCTCGACGTGAGCCGCGAGGAGGACTGGGCGGCCGCGGTCGCCGCCGCGAAGGAGGCCTTCGGCCCGGTCAACGGCCTGGTCAACAACGCGGGCATCCTGCGCTTCAACGAGCTGACCGCGACCCCGCTGGAGGAGTTCCAGCAGGTGGTGCAGGTCAACCAGGTGGGCGCCTTCCTCGGGATCAAGTCGGTGGCCCCCGAGATCGAGGCGGCCGGCGGCGGGACGATCGTCAACACGTCCTCGTACACGGGCCTGACGGGCATGGCGTACGTCGGCACGTATGCGGCGACCAAGGCGGCCATCCTGGGGCTGACCCGGGTGGCCGCGCTGGAGCTGGCAGCCAAGGGGATCCGGGTCAACGCGATGTGCCCGGGCGCCGTGGACACCGCGATGGCCACCCCCGGCAACACGGACCCGGCGGACCTGCCCCAGGAGGCCCGCGACGCCATGGCGGAGCTCTACCAGCGCGTGGTGCCGATGGGTCGGGTGGGGCAGCCGGAGGAGATCGCCAAGCTGGCCCTCTTCCTGACCGCCGACGACTCCTCCTACATCACCGGCCAGCCCTTCGTCATCGACGGCGGCTGGATGGCGGGCGTCAGCATCCTCTGACGGCGGTCCGGGCCTATCTGATGGAGCGTCAGGTATTGACGCTCCCACCTCCGGATGGAACAGTCGGGACATCAAATCTGACGCAACGTCAGAAACCAAAGGACGGTGAACCCCCTTGGAATTCGGGCTCTTTGTGCAGGGATACGTGCCTGAGGCGCGGTCCAAGGTCGACCCCGAGGCAGAGCACAAGGCGCTGTTGGAGGAGACCGAGTACGTCATCCAGGCCGACAAGTGCGGCTTCAAGTACGCCTGGGCCTCCGAGCACCACTTCCTGGAGGAGTACTCGCACCTGTCGGCGAACGAGGTGTTCCTCGGGTACCTCGCCTCCGCCACCGAGCGCATCCACCTCGGCTCCGGCATCTTCAACCCGCTCGCCCCGGTCAACCACCCGGTCAAGGTGGCCGAAAAGGTCACCATGCTCGACCACCTCTCCAAGGGCCGCTTCGAATTCGGCACCGGCCGCGGCGCGGGCAGCCACGAGATCCTCGGCTTCCTCCCGGGCATCGAGGACATGAACGGCACCAAGGAGATCTGGGAGGAGACCATCGCGGAGTTCCCCAAGATGTTCCTCCAGGAGGAATACGAGGGGTTCCAGGGCAAGCACTGGTCGCTCCCGCCGCGGAAGGTCTTCCCCAAGCCGTACGGGAAGGCACACCCGGCCATGTGGTACGCGGCCGGCTCCCCGTCCTCCTACGCCATGGCGGCGAAGAAGGGCCTCGGCGTGCTGGGCTTCAGCGTGCAGAAGGTCTCCGACATGGAGTGGGTCCTCGACCAGTACAAGACGGCCATCCAGGAGGCGAAGGCGATCGGCGCCTTCGTCAACGACAACGTGATGGTCACCTCGACCGCGATCTGCGCCGAGACGCACGAGAAGGCCGTCGAGATCGCCGTCAACGCCAACATGAACCGCTTCCAGTCGCTGGTCTTCCGCTACCACGACACCTTCCCGCGGCCGGAGGCCATCCCGCAGTGGCCCGAGACCCTGCCGGAGTACAACGCGGAGATCATCGAGCTCCTGATCGCCGAGGAGCTGCTGATCTGCGGTGACCCGTCCGAGGTCCGCGCCCAGTGCAAGCGCTGGGAGCAGGCCGGGGCGGACCAGCTGTCCTTCGGCCTGCCGACCGGAGTCTCGTACGAGGACACGATGACCACGATCAAGCTGATCGGCGAGCACGTGATCCCGCACATCGACACGGACCCGGTCCACCGCACGACCCGCTTCCGCCAGTCCGCCTAGCCGCCTGCGGCGGGCCCCAGTACGGGGCGGCGTCTTCCCGGACCGCCGTCCCACACCTGCCCCGGCCGGGCGGCCACCGGCCGGGGCACACGGCTGGGTGTTCCAGCCCCGCCGGCGTTTGAGGCGCGGAGTCTGGGGCGGAGCCCCAGGACAGAAGGGACGTCATGCTCGACCACCTGATCAAGGGCGCCACCGTCGTGGACGGCACCGGCGCCCCCGCCCGCGTCGCAGACGTCGGCATCCGCGACGGCCGGATCGTCGCCATCGGCGACCCCGGCACGGTCACGGAAGAGGCCCGGACCACCGAGGACGCCACCGGCCTCGTCCTCACCCCCGGGTTCATCGACCCCCACACGCACTACGACGCCCAGCTCTTCTGGGACCCGTACGCCACCCCCTCCATGAACCACGGCGTCACCACCGTCGCCGGCGGCAACTGCGGCTTCACCCTGGCCCCGCTCCACCCGGAGCGCCCCGAGGACGCCGACTACACGCGCCGCATGATGAGCAAGGTCGAGGGCATGGCCCTCAAGGCCCTGGAGGAGGGCGTCGACTGGACCTGGTCCACCTTCGGCGAGTACCTCGACGCGCTCGACGGCCGGATCGCCGTCAACGCCGGCTTCATGGTCGGCCACTGCGCGCTCCGCCGCCACGTCATGGGCGAGGACGCCGTCGGCGGCCAGCCGACCCCCGAGCAGATGCAGGAGATGCTGGACCTCCTCCACGACGCCATGAACGCCGGGGCCTGGGGCCTGTCCACCACCCAGTCCTCCACCCACTCCGACGGCGCCGGCGCCCCCGTGGCCTCCCGGCACGCCAAGCCGGCCGAGCTCCTCGCCCTGTCGAAAGCCGTCGCCGAGCACGAGGGCACCCAGCTCGAAGCGATCGTCGCGGGCTGCCTCGACCAGTTCTCCGACGAGGAGATCGACCTCTTCGTGGAGATGAGCGCCGCCGCGGGACGCCCCCTGAACTGGAACGTCCTCACCATCGACGCCTCCGTCCCCGAGCGGGTCCCGCGCCAGCTGATCCCCAGCGAGCGGGCCCGCAAGGCCGGCGGCCGGATCGTGGCCCTCACCATGCCGATCCTCACCCCCATGAACATGTCCCTCGGCACGTTCTGCGCGCTCAACCTCATCCCCGGCTGGGGCGAGGTCCTCGGCCTGCCCGTCCCCGAGCGGATCGCCAAGCTCCGCGACCCGGACGTACGGGCCGAGATGCTGCGCCGCGCCGACAGCAAGGAGGCCGGCGTCTTCCGCCGCCTCGCCAACTTCGGGCGCTACGTCATCGGCGACACGTACAGCAAGGAGAACGAGGGCCTCTCCGGCCGGGTCGTCAACGACATCGCCGCCGAGCGCGGCCAGGACGCCTTCCAGTGCCTGGTCGAGATATGCGCCAACGACGACCTGCGCACCGTGCTGTGGCCCATGCCCACCGACAACGACCCGGCGACCTGGGCCCTGCGCGCCGAGACCTGGCAGCACGAGGACGTCATGCTCGGCGGCTCCGACGCGGGCGCGCACCTGGACCGCATGTGCGGGGCCCCGTACACGACCCGCTTCCTCGGGGACTGCCTGCGCGGCCGCAAGCTGGTGCCGCTGGAGCAGGCGGTGCGGATGCTCACCGACGACCCCGCCCAGCTGTTCGGGCTGCGCGAACGCGGCCGGATCACCGAGGGCTTCCACGCGGACCTGGTCCTCTTCGACCCGGAGCGCATCGAGGCGGGCCCCGCGACCCTGGTCCACGACCTGCCGGGGGACAGCCCGCGGCTGGACTCCCGGGCCATCGGCATCGTCTCGGTCCGGGTCAACGGCGTGGAGACCATACGCGACGACGAGGTGACGGGGGCCGTGCCGGGCATCGTGCTCCGGTCGGGCCGGGACACGAGGACGGTGAGCACCAAGTGACCGAGGCGCAGAAGCTCTACATCGGCGGCGAGTGGGTGGAGCCCGAGGGCGGCCATTACGAGGTGGTCAACCCGGCCGACGAGTCCGTGGTCGGCCTGGCCCCCGAGGCCTCGCGCGGGCAGGTCGCGGAGGCCGCCCGCGCCGCCGCCGAGGCCTTCGAGAGCTGGTCCCGTACGAAACCCGAGGAGCGGGCGGCGATCCTCGACCGGGCCGCGGACATCATGCAGCGGGAGTTCGAGCCGTGGGCGGCCCTTGCCCAGGCCGAGACGGGCGCCCCGACCGGGATCGCGCGCGGCATGCAGGTCGGCGTCGGCGTCACCCGCTTCCGGCGGTACGCGAAGGGCGCGCTGGAGCCGGTCGAGCGGGGCCTGCCGCCGCAGGTCACGGAAGCCGGCCCGATGGGGAAGGCGTCCATCCTGGGCGCGCTGGAGGTGCGCCAGCCGGTCGGCGTGGTCACCTGCATCACCTCGTACAACAACCCGTGGGCGAACCCGGCGGGCAAGGTGGCCCCGGCCCTGGCCATGGGCAACACGGTGGTGGTCAAGCCGGCCCCGCAGGACCCGCTGTCGGTGTTCAAGATGGCGGCGGCCCTGCACGAGGCCGGGGTCCCGGCGGGCGTGGTCAACGTGGTGAACGGGCAGTCGGTGGAGGTCGGCGAGGCCGCGGTCGATTCTCCGTACGTGGACATGGTGTCCTTCACCGGCTCCACGGGCGTCGGTCAGCGCATCGCGGAGGTCTGCGGCCGCACGATGAAGCGGCAGCTGATGGAGCTGGGCGGCAAGGGCGCGGCGATCGTCTTCGAGGACGCGGACCTGGACGCGGCGATGATGGGCATCGGCACGACCTTCTCCTTCTACTCCGGGCAGATCTGCACGGCCCCGACCCGGGTGATCGTCCACCGGGCGGTCTACCACCAGCTGATCGAGAAGCTCACCGGCTACCTGGCCTTCATGAAGGTCGGCGACCCGACCGTGCAGGGCACGGTGGTGGGCCCGGTGATCTCGGCGGCGCACCGCGACCGCGTGGAGTCGTACATCGAACTGGGGAAGAAGGAGGGCGCGCGCCTCGCGTACGGCGGGGAGCGCCCGGTGGTGGGGGAGGGCGCCTCCGCGGGCAAGGGCTTCTACGTGGCGCCGACCCTGCTCGTCGACTGCACGAACGACATGCGGGTGGTCCGCGAGGAGATCTTCGGCCCGGTCGTCGTGGTCGTCCCGTTCGACGGGGACGAGGAGGAGGCGGTCCGGCTGGCCAACGACAGCGACTTCGGCCTGCTGAGCTACGTGTGGTCCGGGGACTCGGCGCGCGCGTTCCGCGTGGCGCGGCGGCTGCGGGCGGGCGGGGTCGGCGTGAACACGATCGGGCGGAACATGGAGGCGCCGTTCGGAGGCTTCAAGCGCTCGGGCGTGGGCCGCGACGTGGGCTCGTACGCGCTGCACGCGTACAGCGAGATGCAGTCGATCGTCTGGACGGGCTGAGCGGACCGGGGCGGGGCAGTCCGGGGCGGGGCGGGCGACGGCCCGCCCCGTCCGGGCCTCAGTCGTTGAAGTAGTCCGTCAGGACGCAGCCCTTCACCAGCGCGGGTTCCTTGCGGAAGCCGCTGGGCGTGGTGAACTTCGGGTTGCAGTTCAGGAGGAGGAGCCCGCCCTGCTTGACCAGGCCGGTGGCGTCGCTGTCGCCGCCGGTGACCGCGAAGTCCTGGCCGATGATGAATCCGCCCCCCCTCAGGTCCTCGTTCGGGTTCCCGGGGAGCTGCGTGTCGAGCCAGGCCTTGTAGGCGGTCTGGAAGGCCTTGGCGTCCTTGAGCATGAGGATGCGGTTGCCCCGACCGCAGTCGCCGGTCTCCTTGACGGACCACTTCTCGTTGTACGAGGGCTTCGCATAGGACTCCGAGGGGTCCGGTTCGGGGCTCGGGCTCACCGAGCGCACCGACGGGCACCTCATGTACCCGCCGACGAAGCCGGCGGCCCCGGCCATCGTGCCCGCCTTGGGCAGCTTCTGGAACGCGGTCCCGTTCTTGGGGGCGCCCCCGTTGACCCCGCCGTTCTTCGAGGGGTTCGCCAGGGTGCCCTCGTCGGGGCCGCCGTCGCCCTCGCCGTTGGCGGCGACGGAATCCCCGCCGAGGCCGCCCAGGCCCTGACTGCCGCCGCCTCCGCAGGCGGTGGTGAGCGTGAGGAGCGCCGTTACGGCAGTGACAGTGGTGATCATCTTGATGCGCACGCCCGGGACTCTAAGGCGATGATCATGTTCACAGCAAACCACCCGAACGGTCGTGACCGCGGTCACACGGGAAAGTTTGAAACCACCCAAAAGGGGCATGGCTGCGGTTTCCGTATACCGGAACCTGGTCTCCGGCACCTGCCGATCCGTGGATGGATGCCTAGGTGAACCTTGTATTAAGTGCTCGTTAACTGTATTGATCTCGAGATTCAAAGGGATTCTGGCCGCCCCGGATCCGGACTTAAGTCCTCCAGATGTGGAAAGCGCACCATCTAACGTCCTGACTCATGACTCAGCTGGACGTTCGGCCCCAGGCCGGAGACACGGTAAGCGGCGTCGCCGAGGGCGACGTACGCGGCAAGGGCCTCGGCAAGGGGTCCGTGGGACTGATGGGCAGTGCCGTCATCGGCATCTCCACCGTCGCCCCCGTCTACTGCCTGACCTCGACCCTCGGCTCCACGGCCGGCGAGGTCGGCATGCAGATGCCCGCGATCTTCCTCGCCGGCTTCCTCCCGATGCTCCTCGTCGCCTTCGCGTACCGCGAGCTCAACAAGGCCATGCCGGACTGCGGCACCTCGTTCACCTGGACCGTCAAGGCCTTCGGCCCCCGGATCGGCTGGATGTGCGGCTGGGGCCTGGTGATCGCCACGATCATCGTGCTCTCCAACCTGGCCGGCGTCGCCACCTCCTACTTCTGGCTGCTGGCCGGCGAGATCACGGGCAACGAGTCGGTCGCCGCCCTGGACGACAACAAGCTCGTCCACATCGCCACCTGCCTCACCCTGATCGCCGTCGCGACCGCCATCAGCTACCGCGGCATGACCGCCACCAAGGGCGTCCAGTACGCACTGGTCGGCCTCCAGCTCGTCGTCCTCGCGATATTCGTCGCCATGGCCTTCCAGAAGGCCTCCGCCGGCACCTTCGACACCGGCCTGGACTTCTCCTGGTCCTGGATGAACCCCTTCGCGGTCGAGTCCATGGCGGCCTTCACCGCCGGCCTCTCCCTCTCGATCTTCATGTACTGGGGCTGGGACGCGTGCCTGGCCACCAACGAGGAGACCACCGGCTCCGCCAAGACCCCGGGCCGCGCCTCGCTCATCGCGATGGTCGTCCTGGTCGGCTCCTACCTGGCCACCGGCGTCGCCGCCCAGATGGCCGTCGGCTCCGGCGGCGAGGGCCTCGGCCTCGCCAACGAGGAGACCTCCGACAACGTCTTTGCGGCCCTCGCCGGCCCCGTGATGGGCCCCGCGCTCGGCATCCTGCTCTTCGTCGCCGTCCTTGCCTCGGCCGCGGCCTCCCTGCAGACCACCTTCATCCCGGTGGCCCGCACGGTCCTCGCGATGTCGACGTACGAGGCGCTGCCGCCCGCCTACGCCAAGGTCCACCCGAAGTTCAAGACCCCGGGCCGCGCCACCGTCGTCGCCGGCGTCGCGACCGGCGCGTTCTACACGATCATGACCCTGGTCAGCGAGAACGTCCTCACGGACACGATCTTCGCGCTCGGCCTGATGATCTGCTTCTACTACTCGCTGACGGCCTTCGCCTGCGCCTGGTACTTCCGCGGCGAGCTGCGCCGCTCCGCCCGCGACCTGTTCTTCAAGGGCGTCTTCCCGGTCCTGGGCGGTCTGCTGCTCTCGGCGGTCTTCTTCAAGACCCTCTACGACACCTACGACCCCGCCTACGGCTCCGGCTCCGCGGTCTTCGGTGTCGGCAGCGTCTTCGTCATCGGCGTCGGCCTGCTGGCCCTCGGCCTGGTCATCATGTTCGTCACCCAGCGCCGCAGCCCGGCCTTCTTCCGCGGCCAGGTCCTGACGAAGTCCACCCCGTCCCTAGTGGTCGAGGACTGACCCACCCCACCGAGCACCACCAGCAGAGTCACCCCCGCGGCCCCGGATCGATCCCCTCGATCCGGGGCCGCGGGCGTTGCCGCGGGGCCCGCTCGCCGGTGACCCGCGCCGCCCGGGGTCGTTGGGCAGGGCATGAATGCCATGAAGCGCACCCTCGCCGCCCTGGTCCTGTCCGGTGGCGCCGCCCTCGCACTCACCCCGATCGCCGCCCACGCCGACGGAATGCCCCAGGGAATGCCCCAGGGGGTCCCGCTCACCGAGCGCGTCGGCGACATCGTCGACCACCCGGGTCAGGCCGTCCAGGACACCAAGACCGCGGTCGCCATCACCACCCAGGCCGCCGGAACCGCCACCAAGGCCACCGACAGCTCCCTGGCGGGCGCCGGCGGGGCCCTGAACGCCGGACTGCCCAAGGCCCCGAAGGTCCGCTGAGGCCGTCTCAGCCGGTACGGGTGACCAGCACCAGCGGGATCTCGCGGGCCGTCGCCTCCCGGTAGCCGGCGTACGAGGGCATCGCGGCCACCACCACCGGCCACAGGCGCTCCGCCTCGGCCGGGGTGGCCCGGCGCGCGGTCGCCGGGAAGGTCTCGGCGCCGACCTGGAGGGTCACGGCCGGGTCGGCGGCCAGGTTCAGGTACCACGCGGGGTGGCGGTCGGCGCCCCGGTTCGACGCGGTGAGGACGTAGGCGTCCCCGTCGGCCACATAGGCCAGGGCCGTCCGCCGCAGCTGCCCCGAACGTCGGCCCCGCGTGGTCAGCAGCAGGTCCGAGATCCCCGGCCGCGGCTGCCCGGCGGTCTCCTCGAAGCGCCGGATGTGCTCGGCGACGAACGGGACGGGGCTGTCGGTCACGGCGTCCGGCGCGTTCATGCCGGCACCACCCCGGCGTGGACCGCGTGCAGGGTCGGGGCGGTCGCCTCGTCCACGACGGCCCGGGCGAAGCCGGCGTGCGTGATCCGGCTCGCGGCATCCGCCGGTGCGAAGGCGTGGCCGCCGGGGCCGCCATCCGCGTCGCCGTCGGCGTCGAAATCCCCCGCCGGGGACAGCACCGCCCAGTCCAGGGCCCCGGGCGCGGCCGCCCGCAGCGCCTCGGTCCCGGCGCCGTGGCCGACGTAGAACTCCCGCCACTCCTGCGGATACCCCGCCGTGTCCATCAGCGCGACCCCCGACTCCGTCGGCAGTACGGAGGCCAGCCCGACCCCGACCAGCCGCCCGACCCCGGCCTCCGGGAGCCCGGCCGCCAGCGCCCGCGCCACCGCCGGGAAGAACACCCCCGGCGCCGCCTGCATGTCGTACACCGAGACCACCGCCGCATCGTGCCCGGCCGCCAGCCGCGCCACGTCCGCCGCCGAGGTGACGTCCCCCTCGGCGCGGCCCGCCTCGGTGACGTGGTGCCCCCGCGCCCGCGCCTCCGCGACGACGGCCCGGCCGACCCGGCCACGGGCCCCGAACACGATGATCTTCTGAGCGCTCTGCTTCGTCATGCGGCGAGCGTAGGAAAGGGGCTGGTTACCGAACGGATACCGGCCTACCGTGTGGATCATGAACGAGCCGCTGGACCCGCTGGACCCGGAGATGTTCGACCCCGTCTGCCCCTCGCCCCTGGTCCCGTTCCGGATCGGCGACAAGTGGGCGACGCTGGTCCTGCGCTGCCTGGAAGGCGGCCCGCGCCGCTTCTCCGAGCTCAAGGTCCCGCTGCGCGGCATCACCTCCAAGTCCCTGACGCAGTCCCTGCGCGGGCTGCAGCGCGACGGCTTCGTCGTACGGGAGGAGTACGAAGGCCCCGAGCGCCGCGTCGAGTACGCGCTCACCCCGCTCGGCCGCGGCCTCCTCGGACCGCTGGACGCGGCCTGCGAGTGGACCCGGGAGCACTGGGACGAGCTGATCGACGCCCAGGAGGCGGGGCTTTCGGGTGAGGCCGCTCGTTGAGCAGGCCATGATCCTCTGGTTGCTCAACAACCTCAGCACTTTTGTCATCGCCGTGTTCCTCGTCGGCGGCCTCACCGGCCTCGCCGTCGCCGGCAGCCTGGCCGCGCGCCGCCGCTTCCCGCACCTCGCCGGCGGCGACCACAACGAGATGGTCGGCGTCGCGCTCGGCATGTTCGGCGCGATCTACGGCATCATCCTCGCGTTCGTCGTCGTCACGCTCTGGACGCAGCTCGAGAACACCCAGAACATCGTCGCCACCGAGGCCACGGACCTGGCGCTGGTCGTACGCAGCGCCGACGCCTTCCCCCCGGCCGACCGCGACCGGGTGAACCAGGCGGTCGGCGCGTACACGCACGCCGTCGTCGAGGTGCAGTGGCCGCTCATGCGCGAGGGCCGCCCCAGCTACGAGGCCACCGCAGTGCAGACGCGCGCCCTGTACGCGGCCCTCCAGGCGTACGAACCGAGCGGCCCCCGCGCCGAAACCTTCTACGCGGAGGCCGTCACCCGCCTCAACGACGTCGCCGCACAGCGCCGGGCACGCGTGTCGATGGCCGAGACCTCGCTGCCGGTCCTGCTGCAAGTACTGGTGTACGGGGGCGCGTTCGTGATCGTCCCGCTCACCTTCCTGTTCGGGCTGCGCAGCCTGAAGATGCAGCTGCTGTTCGTGTCGGCGGTGGCGGCGCTGATCGGCTTCAGCCTGCTGCTGGTCGTGGCCCTGGACCGCCCCTTCGCGGGGGACCTGAGCGTGCGCCCGGACCCGTATAAGGAGGCGGCCCTGTCCCAGTTCTGGGCGGCGGGCTAACCGGCCGCTAGCTCGCCCAGGTACGGGAACTCAGCACAAGCCGGTAGCCGTCGGGGTCCTCAATCGTCACGCCCCACTCGTCCCAGTACGGATTGTGCGAGGCCACCCGGGTCCCGCCGTGCTCGACGAGCCGCTCGACGAGTGCCTCGTCGGGCTCCTCGCCGAGGTAGACCACGAAGAGGTCGTCGACGGTGGGCGCGGGCACGATCGGTGCGTCGGCGTCATGCGTCAGCTCGAAGTGCCAGCCACCCCCGGCGGGCCCGACCATCAGCAGGTCGTGCTCGCCGGGCGCGCTCTTGGTGCTCCGCCACAGGACGTCCAGCCCGAGCCCGTCGACGTAGAACCGCTCGGCGGCCTTCAGACCGAGCGAGGGACGGGCGACGCGGACATGAGTAGTTGAGTTGATCATGTGGGCAGCGTACGGGTGGGGTTTGCCGCCGTTTGTGGACATCCCTTGAAGATCGGATCGTGGGATCCGAGACGGAGGTGTTCTGGTGGGTTTTGCCCGGTATTTGGAGGAGTTCAAGCGGGACGCAGTCGAGCTGGTGCGGTCCAGTGGACGGACCGTCAACTCGGTCGCAAAGGAGCTCGGGGTCAACTCCGAGTCGCTGCGGCAGTGGGTCCGGCGGGCCGAGTCCATGGCCCGTGGGGGCGGTGACGTGCTGACGCCGTCGGAGCGTGAGGAACTCAAGCGGCTGCGGAAGCAGGTCCGTGAACTGGAGCTGGAGAAGGAGATCCTTCGCAAGGCGGCCCAGTATTTTGCGAAGGAGATGGGTCGTTGACCAGCCGCTGGCGGTTCATCTCCGACCACCATTTGGAGTACGGCATCCAGCGGCTCTGCAGAATCCTCAAGGTCTCCCGCTCAGGCTTCTACCGCTGGCGGCTCGCGGAGCCGGCCCGGCAAGAACGGACCGTGCGGGAGGCCGAACTGACGGAGCGGATACGCGCCATTCACGGTGGGACGCGGGGGGCTTACGGAGTGCCCAGGATCACCCGTGAGCTCCGGGAATCAGGGCCGGTGGTGAACCACAAGCGGGTCGCACGCCTGATGCGGGCAGCCGGGATCACCGGTCGGCACCTGCGCAAGGGCAAGTAGGCCCGCGCAGACGCGAGGTTCAGGAGCTCCCCCGCCGCTGAGCCCGGCTCGTCCGGCGGGTCGCACGCGGGTTGCGGGTGCTGACGACCGGTCGCGCCGCCGCCCTCACGGCGGCCCGCGCCGCTGTCCGCTTCCGCAAGACCTCCCTGGCCTTGAAGGCCAGGACCGGCAAGGGCGGGCCGCACATGATGAGCAGCACGCCCCACAGGGGCACCCCGGTCGCGTTGACGGAGAGCACGATTCCGGCGACGGCCCCGTAGGTGAAGCAGAGGGTGAGGAGGTGGCCCCCGGTCACGTCCGCGTCCTCAGGCCGGGCGGCGCGGTGCAGGGCCAGGGCATCCCGCGTCATCTTCTGTGCGAGGTCGAGGCACAGGGCCGTGAGCCAGTACATCGCGAGCAGACCGGTGACGTGGTCCCGGACGGTGTCGGCTCCGGAAAAGGCTCCGACGCCGGCGACCGTGCCCGCCACGCTGGTGATGAACGCGACTATTCCGCCGAAGCCCGTGGTTACCGCGTACGCCCAGTGGACCGCGATGCGGTAGCGCCGTGACCCGTGGTTGAGGTCGTTCATGCTCATCTGCTCACACCCATCGCGGTAAATGGCCGATGGCCGCAGACCTGGGCTATCGGCCCTTCCGTGCCACTCGATATCTGGTCTGCCCTGATCCTGTCGCCCATGCGGAGTCTCTCAATGCGCCGTCGGTTGATTACCTGGATCTCGTAGTCCGCGCCCGGGAGGACCTCCTGGCCGAGGGACACCGGTTTCTCGGCCAGGTCGTCGATGTCCTCCGCCTCGAATGGCAGCTCGAAGAACCCTTCCGGCATCACCCACCGGACGTGTATCTCCTCATCGGGGCCGGCGGCCTGGAGCGAGGTCTCGGTCGTCCGGCCCCGGACGAGGGAGCCGGGACCTCGACCAACCGGTCCGTCGTGCTGGTGTTCGTGGTGCTCATGCGGACTACTTCTCCTGGGGGAGTTCTAGTTCCTCCGCGTCCGCGTAAAACTTCGCAGCGAAGGGATACGGGCCGTAGTAGGGGTAGAAGTCCGGCACGTCGGCGCCGTGCTGCCGTGCCATCTGGGCGAGGCGCCGGTACTCCTTCGCGCGGGCCCGGATTTTCTGGCGGGGCCGGTCGCCCCACTGACGGCGGGCGCGGCGGGCGATCACCAGCAGCCCTACGACGATGGAGAGCGCCCACACCGCGTAGTAGGCGCTCAGACCCACCCCGGGCTCCCAATACTGGGCGTAGCCGCCCCAGTAGCCGAAGAGCGCCACGGGCACGGGTATGGCGAAGAAGGCGGAGCCGCAGCCCGATTCGTACATCGTCGCCTCGTCCCAGTAGCGGAGGTGGAGCATCCTCAGGACTGCCGCGTCATCCAGGAAGTCGATCTGCAGGGCGCGCCCCGACTCCTCGGCCGCCTGTCGGACTCCAGGCGGGGCGGCGAGTACTCGGCTCGGGACCAGTTTCCTTGGGACGTAGTCCGTCTCGATGGGGCCCGCACGGCCCATGAATTCGTCGTCTTTGAGGTCGTCTTCATCGGCCATATGTGGGTCCTGGGTCCTTACTCGGTCGTGCGGGCGCGGTGCGGTTCGGTACTGGAGGGCTACGGCGGCCTCGGGGCCACCGAGGCTACGGGCCGCCGGGTTCAGGTGGCCAGTGCCGCGTGGGGTGCGGCGGAGGGACCGGGGAGGGGCTGGGCGTCGGGCCGGGCCGCGTGGGCTTGGGTCGAAGGAACCGAGGAACGAACACTGCCCGGCCAGCGGCAAGTTCGCGAAGAGACAGCTCCCTGTCCGGGTGATCGTTCCAGACCAGCCGCACGACCTATCAGACACCCCTAGCTACCAGGACGACGAGAGGCCGGTGATCTCGGCGCCCGCCCGGTGGGCGAGCCACTCGGCGCGGTCCTCGTGGCTGTCGGCGTGGAGGAACAGGGTGTGGCCGGGCGTGGGGTTCTCGGCGAGGTACACGTCGTGGTGGTGGAAGGCGATCACCACCGCCGCGTAGTTGTAGAGCGGGTGGTGGTGGCCGAGCTCGGGGATCGCCGGCCAGCCGAAGGACTCCCAGGTGAGCTGGATGTGCGGGCAGAACTCCAGGACCGCCCGGGCCGTGGCGACGGCGTTCTCGGGGGGTACGGCCAGGGCGAGGCTGTAGATGTCGTCGAAGGGCAGCGGGTGGTCGCCGGGCTCGGCGGCGTCGGCGCGTACGTGGGTGGTGACCTCGGCGTCCGGTACGGCGGCCAGGAGTCGTCGGAGCTGTTCGCGGCCCGGAACGCGTACGTACAGCTCGGTGGTGATGCCGTCTCCGTTCCCGTCCCCCTCGGCCACGGTCAGCAGCCGCTCGGCGAGCGTGACGAGCGCGTCGACGTTGGTCGTGGTCAGGAGCGGGTATGCCGTGGAGTTCCCCATGGGGGAAGTCTGCCGCAGCCGTTAGCCCGGCCCCCCGGCCCGGGTATTCGGCAGCTGGGGAGAGGGGGGCGTCATGCGCGCTGCGGTGAGGGTGTTGGGGCGGTGGGCGGCCGGGGTGGGGGCCGTGGTGTCGCTCGGGGTCGGCGGGTGGCTGGTGTGGCTGCTGCCGGGGCCGGCGCTGGCGGCCGTACTCGGCTTCGGGCCCGTGGACGGGGTCGTCGCGATCTCCGAGTGCCATGAGGGACAGGACTTGGACGGCGGGTCGACCGGCACCTGGTGCTCCGGCGCGTTCACCCCGCGCGGGGCGGGCGAGGCGTCGCGTCGCATGCTGCTCGTATCGGCGGCCGAGGAGTACAAGCCCGGCGCCGTGGTGGAGGTCCGGACCGCGGGCGGGCGGGCGTACGAGTTGTCGGGGATGGCCGTGTTTGATCTGGGCGTTCCCACCGGGCTGCTGATCGTGCCGTTCCTCGCCGTGTCGGGCTGGCTCGTCTCCTGCGCGCGCGGCGCCAGCCCCGGGGACGGGGAGGGCTACGTCTTCGCCGCCCTGTTCGGGCTGGTGGCCGTCCCCGCGCTGGGCTTGGTGGCCGCCATCCTCGTCGGGAGCGCCATTGCCGTCTTCTGAGCCGGCCGGTCACCCGCCTCGCACGGCCTGTGCTGATGGCAGACTCGGGCCCGTGCCCGAGGAGCCGGTGGATCCGGGAGACCCGCTGTTCCGGTATGCGGAGTTCTACCCCGAGGTCGTCCGCGCCGGATCCCTGCGGCGTGTGCTGCAGGCGGCAGCTGACCGGGCGGGGGGCGGGCTCGCGGTCGAGCTCCTGACACCGCCCGCTTGGCGGCACGTCGTCGCGCGGGCCCGGGCCGACAGCCGGGACGTGATCGTCGCGATGACCCTCGGCCGACGGAGTTTCGCCGTCGACTGCCGGGCCGAAGGGTCCAGCATGGCCCGAGGCGGCAGTGCAGACCTGGACGACGCCGCCGGCGCGCTGCGTTCCTGGCTGCTGCTCGGGCTCCCCGTGCCCGACCTCGTCGCGCAGTGGCCCTTCCTCGGAGCCTGGGATCCGGTGTCCGGGGCCGGGGCCGGGGCCGCGGCCGCGGCCGGGAGCGGATCCGGGGAGCCGGGCGACGC
The DNA here is from genome assembly GCF_040684275.1 of Streptomyces sp. NPDC091371. Taxonomy (NCBI): domain Bacteria; kingdom Bacillati; phylum Actinomycetota; class Actinomycetes; order Kitasatosporales; family Streptomycetaceae; genus Streptomyces; species Streptomyces sp. NPDC091371. The sequence goes on along the minus strand of NZ_JBFBFP010000040.1, from coordinate 51,141 downwards.
GGTGTCCGTCCGGTGGCGGCAGATGCGTGTGGCGGCCGCCGGACCGACGCACGCCGGGCTGTACGAGCTCGTCGAAGCCGCCTTCGCCGAACCGCGCCTCCGGGCCCTGTCGCCGCGCACCAGCCATGACTGGCTCCGCTTCAGCCGCCGTGCCACCGCACCTCTGTGCACCGACCTACCGATGGTCCGGCCGCTCGGGAACGGCCGCTATCACGTGCGGACGGAGGACGGCCGGCTGCGCGACACCACCGGCACGGCCGAAACCCTCGCTCTCCTCCTCGACAACCTGCCGCGAGACGCGAGGGACTGAGGGGGCGTCGGAATAGTGCTGTGACCAGTCGGGGTTATGCCCCGCTGAAATGCCTATCCGATTAGTGCGGTTCGTTGGAGGAGTAGACCATGACTCAGCAGCTCGCGGGGAAGACAGCCCTGGTCACCGGTGGTTCTCGGGGAATCGGAGCGGCGATCGTCCGTCACCTGGCGGCTGACGGTGCCGCCGTCGCCTTCACCTACAACTCCTCGAAGGAGAAGGCGGAGGCCCTCGCCGGTGAGCTCGGCCCGCGGGTCGTCGCGCTGCCGGCCGACAGCTCCGACGCCACCGCCGTGCAGGCAGCCGTGACGGCCACCGTCGAGACCTTCGGCTCTCTCGACATCCTCGTCAACAACGCCGGGGTCGGCCGGTTCGGGCCGCTGTCCGACCTGACCCTCGACGACTTCGACGAGACGTTCTCGGTCAATGTCCGGGCGATCTTCGCCGCCGTCAAGGCCGCCGAACCCCACTTCACCAAGGGCTCCCGGGTCATCAACATCGGCAGCGTCAATGGAGACATATCCCCCTTCCCGGGTCTTTCGGTCTACTCGGCCTCCAAGGCCGCCGTGTCCGGGCTCACCCGCGGCCTGGCCCGGGACCTCGGCCCGCGCGGCATCACCGTCAACAATGTCCTGCCCGGCCCCGTCGACACCGACATGAACCCCGCCAGCGGCGAATTCGCCGACGTCGTCACCCCCCGGACCGCCCTCGGCTCCTACGCGACTCCCGACGACATCGCCGCGGCCGTCGCGTTCCTCGCCTCGCCGGCCGCCCACTACGTCACCGGCAGCGACTGGACCGTCGACGGCGGCCTGACCGCCTGACCGCCCGACCGCCTGACCCGCCCGGAGCCGACCCCGCCCGACTCCGCCGACGCCCGGCCGCGTCCGCGGGGTCGGCTGTGTTGTCAGTCCCCGCCGATACCGTTCGGCCATTCACGATCTCGATGGGGAGGGTGGCTCGATGGGTGCCAGCGGATGGGACTACGTCACCGGCTACGACGGCGATGTGGCTGCGGCCTTGGCGGCTCTGCAGGCCAGGGTGTTCCAGGAGGAGTACGGCGACGGTGCCTGCTTCCGGAGCCTGGAAGACCTGTACGCGGACGAGGAGTTCATGGGTACGGAAGGCACCCACACGATCCTCGACATCGTCAGGGTCGTCGCCACCGATGACCCGCCGAACCGGTCCGTCATCGACGACTACGGGACCCTGCGCCCCCTGTCGCCCGAGCGCGTGGTCCACCACTTCGGGACGGAGCGCCCCACCGTCGAGCAGTACGAGCAGCTCCTCGCCGCCGCCCATGACGCCCGGAGCCATGAGGAGTACGAGCGGAGCCTGCTCGGCGAGTGCCAGATGCGGTGGACCGGCTGTTACGTCGTCCTCCACTCCGACGGCATACCGACTCACCTGGGAATCTTCGGCTTCTCCGGAGACTAGGGACGCCGAGGCCAATCCGGGTGCGCCGTGTGGATCGACTGGGGGTGAACAACAGTCGCATTTTTCATCAGTGGTTATCTGTGTTCATCAGCCTTTATCGTGATGGTGTGAAGCTTTCCGAGTGGGCGGCGCGCAACGGTGTGCACTACCAGACGGCGTGGGCCTGGGCGAAGGGGGGCCGTATGCCGGTCCCTGTCGTGCAGACGCCGTCCGGTATGTGGCTGGTCGAGGAGTCCACTCCCGAGATCGCTGGGCGGACGGTGGCGTACTGCCGTGTTTCGTCCGGCGACCAGAAGGCGGATCTTGACCGGCAGGTCTCCCGTGTCGTCCAGGGGGCCAACGGGCTGGGGCTGGCCGTTGCCGAGGTTGTGACCGAGGTCGGGTCGGGACTGAACGGGGAGCGGCGGAAGCTGCACCGTGTCCTGTCGGACCCGGCCGTTGCCGTCATCGTCGTGGAGCATCGCGACCGGCTGGCCCGTTTCGGTGTCGAGCATCTGGAAGCGGCATTGTCGGCTTCCGGCCGGCGCCTGGTGGTGCTCGATCCGCAGGAGACGACCAGCGACCTGGTCCGGGACATCACCGAAGTCCTCACCTCGATGTGTGCCCGACTCTATGGGCAGCGAGCGGCGAAGAACCGGGCCGCACGCGCTATCGCCGAGGCCACCGCTCCGCCGGCGGAGACGACCGGGTGAGCGGGGCGGAGCCTGCCAAGGGCGGGAAGAAAAAGCGCCGGGGGTTCGAGGCACGGACCGGCTTTCACGTCGTGGGCCACAGACTCGCCCTCGACCCGGGCGCGTCCGCCCTGAGGGCTCTGGCCTCGCATTGCGGGGCGGCGCGGGTCGCCTACAACTGGGCGGTGCGGCATGTGCTGGCGAGTTGGTCGCAGCGGGCAGCGGAGGAGACCTACGGCGTCCCCGAGGCAGAGCGTGTTCCGTGGCGGTCGTGGTCGTTGCCGTCGTTGCGGAAGGCGTTCAACGAGGCCAAAGGCACAGACCCGTTCCTGCGGGAGTGGTGGGCGCAGAACTCGAAGGAGGCCTACAACACCGGCCTCGCGAACGCTGCCGCCGCGTTCGACAACTACGCCAAGTCCCGGCGCGGCGAGCGCAAGGGCGCCCGGATGGGCAGGCCCCGTTTCAAGTCGAAGCGGAAAGCCCGCCTGGCGTGCAAGTTCACCACCGGCACCATCCGCCTCGATGACCGGCGGCATATCGTCCTTCCCCGCCTCGGCCGGATCCGCCTCCACGAGGACGTCCAGCCCCTCGTGGACGCGATCGCCGAAGGCGGGACGCGGATTCTGTCGGTGACGGTGCGGCTCGAGCGGGGCCGCTGGTTCGCGGTCCTGCAGACCGAGGAACGTCAAACCATCACCCCTGCCAGCCGGCCTGGCACGGCGGTTGGGATCGACCTCGGCGTGAAGGCTCTCCTCGTCATGGCGGACTCGGCCGGCGAGGTCCGGGAGGTCGCGAACCCCAAGCACTACGACCAGGCACTCACGCAGCTCCGGAAGGCCTCCCGGACCGTCTCCCGCCGACGCGGCCCTAACCGGCGCACCGGACAGGCCCCGTCCCGTCGCTGGGAGAAGGCCAACGCGTTCCGTAACCGGGTGCACCACCGGGTGGCGAACCTGCGGGAGAACCATCTCCACCAGGCCACCGCGCGCATCCCCGCCGAGTACGGCACCGTCGTGGTCGAGGACCTCAACGTGAAAGGCATGGTCCGCAACCGGCGTCTGTCCCGCCGTGTTTCCGACGCGGCGTTCGGGGAACTGCGGCGCCAGCTCACCTACAAGACCCAGCGCCACGGTGGACGTCTGATCGTTGCCGACCGCTGGATGCCCTCCTCGAAGACCTGCTCCCGCTGCGGTGTGGTGAAAGCCAAGCTGCCCCTCGGCGTGCGTGTCTTCGAGTGCGACGCCTGCGGACTCGTCCTGGACCGGGACGCGAACGCAGGCCACAACCTGGCCGCCCTCGCGGCGGCCAGCGGTAAGACGGGTACCGGAGTGGCCGGAGACCCGGGCCCCGCCCCGACGGCGGTGCCGAAGCCTCGTGGAGCCAAGCAGAAGACCCGCACCGCCCGAACCCGCAAGGGGACGGGCACGCGGGCGGCTGGCGCAACACCCCACCAGGGGACGGAAGCGAGAGATCGTCGGCAGGACACCAGGCGCGAGCAACTCGCGCTCTGGTGACACCGTCACGAACCTTCCGGGCGGAAACGCCCGGAAGGCTGAGAGTCGCTGAGACTCGAAGCAACGGAGACTGCCCCGATGAGCACGGACGATCGCGATATCCAGACCCCGCAGCTACGAGCCCTCCGCCACGTCGCCGAGCTGTCCTCCGGCCCCGCGCTGGACGCGGAGCTGCGGGTGACGCTCAACTTCCACCCGGACCGGCGCGTGCGCGGCCGCACCGTCCTGGAGGCCCTGGCCGAGGACGGCGTCTACCGCTCGCAGTTCGTCACCGGGACGAGCAACGGCGGGCTGACGGCCCACCCCGGCGGGGACCGGTGGCGGTGGGAGAGCCGGATCTTCGGCGGGGCCTACGACGACGCGCCCGCGCACGAGCGGCCCGTGTACGGGGCGTTGAACTTCCGGCGCAAGCCGTTCGGCGGCGCCCCCCGCTTCGGGTCCGCGCACGTCCGGCTGCGTCCCGATGCGCACGCGCGGACGACGTTCTGCTACCCGGACAGCTTCCTGGAACCGTCGGACTTCGGCGTCGCGGCCGCCGCCGCCCGGCTCGTCGCGCTCGCCGAGGCCGACGCGCAGGACGCCCTCGACGACTACGTCGAGGCGCAGGTCCACGGCCCGGTGATCTTCGACCGCGATGTGGAGGCGCTCGTACTCGACCCCTCCTACCGGGGTACGGAGGTGGAGCAGGCCGCCGCGCGGCTCGGCTGCCCGGTGGAGTGGCATCCCGGCTTCCGGCTCGCGGTGGCGGAGCTGCGGCGGCACCCCGACTACCGGGGCCGGGAGTTCGTCGAGCTGGGCGCCGAGATCGCCGTGGACGGGTGGCTGGACCCCCGGATCCTCGGTCAGGCCGGCCGGCGGGAAGGCCGCCACGACCCCCAGGCGCTCAAGCGGGTGTGGCACTACCTCGCCCGGTTCGGGGCGGCCGGCGCGTCCTGACGGCGCCTGACAGTCGCCGACCGATCGCTGTCAGCGGTCTGTTCGCCCGCTGTCAGCAGTCACGGACATCGTCTGCTCATCGAGATCGCGCACCGCGAAACAGCCGATGAGGAGCCCCGCCCACCATGAGCACGATCAGCACGATCGACACCCTGTCCCAGTACGTCGAGACCACGGCCAAGGAGTTCGGCATCCCCGGCGCCGCCGTCGGCATCTGGGTCGACGGCCGCGAGGTGTACGCCTGCCACGGCGTGACCAGCACCGAGCACCCGCTGCCCGTGGACGAGCGGACGCTGTTCCAGCTCGGCTCGGTCACCAAGACCCACACCGCCACCGCGCTCATGCGGCTGGTCGAGCAGGGCCGCGTCGAGCTCGACGCCCCGGTGCGACGCTACGTCCCCGAGTTCGCCCTCTCCGACGAGAAGGCCGCGGCCGAGATCACCGTACTGAACCTCCTCAACCACACCGCCGGCCTCGACTGGAACGTCGTCGTCGACACCGGCGACGGGGACGACGCCCTGGCCGGCTTCGTCGCGAAGATGGCCGAGCTGGACCTGATCGCGCCGCCCGGGGCCCGCGCCTCCTACAGCCAGGCAGGCTTCAACCTGGTCGGCCGGATCATCGAGACCGTCACGGGCCTCACCTACGAGCGTGCCGTCGACTCGCTGCTCTTCGAGCCGCTCGGCCTGGAGGACAGCTTCTTCGCGCCCTCCGACGTCATGACCCGGCGCTTCGCCGTCGGCCACAACCCCGACGAGGACGGCGACCTGGCCGTCTCCCGCCCCTGGACCGTCACCACGCGCGGCAACCGCCCCGGCGGCGGCCTCGCCTCCTCGGCCGCCGACCAGCTCCGCTGGGCCCGCTTCCACCTCGGCGACGGCCTCGCGGAGAACGGCGAACGGGTCCTGACCGCCGAGGTGCTCCACCGGATGCAGGAGCCGACGGTCGCGCTGCGCGGCAGCACCCTCGGCGACGCGTTCGGCATCTGCTGGTTCCTGCGCGACGTGGACGGCGTACGGACCGTCGGACACGGCGGATCGGCGAGCGGCCAGTTCGCCGAGCTGCTGACCGTCCCGGAACGCGGCTTCGCCGTCGTCGCGCTGTCCAACGCGGGCCCGGAGAGCGGCCTCCTCTTCAACCAGGCCGTCGTCCGCTGGGCCCTGGAGCACTACCTCGGCGTCGTGGACGCGGATCCGGAGCCGGTCCCGTACGACCACGCGCGCGCCCTGGAGGTCGCCGGGAGCTACGACAACGACGCCATGACCCTCACCATCGCCACGGACGGTACGGAACTCACCGTCGGCGCCGCCATCAAGCGGGAGCTCCGCGCCGCCTCCGAGACCGAACTGCCCCCGGACTACGAGCCGGCCGCCATGGGCCTGCTGCCCGGCGACGGCGACGAGTACGTCGTCACGGACGGCGGCCTCAAGGGTCAGCGCGGCTTCTTCACCCGCGACGCGAACGGGGCGATCACCGGCGCCGACCTGGGCGGCCGACTGTTCACCCGGCGGTGACGCGGGCCGCGAAGGAGTGCAGGTTGAGCGTCATCCGCTCCAGGCGCTCGTCGAGCGTGAGGGACTCCTCGTACTGGTTCGTCCGCAGCTTCGGCTGGCGCTTGGCGCGCACGTAGAGGGGACACACGAGGTTCGCGCACACGGAGATCCCGACCGTGTTCCCCTCGCGGCCCTTGGCTCCCGCGAGGGGCGCGGCGAGCAGGGTGACGCCGGAGGAGGCGTGGCCCGTCAGGCACAGCTGGCAGAAACTGGACTTCAGGGCGCTGGTGCGGCTGGCGGTGGGCACGCGCAGGGAGATGCCGAGGGGGCCGTCGGGGCGGGGCAGCACCACGTGCGCCTTCAGCGGGGCGCCCGGATCCACCCGTCGCAACCGGGCGTGCCCGCGCGGCGTCCATCGACTGGGGACGACGGGACGGGCGGGGGAGCGGATGAGCACGGAGGGCGACGGGCCGCCCCGGCAGCGGCTGACGGGCTTCCTGCGGGCGCAGGCCCGGCAGGCGGGGCTGGGTAGCCGTGCGATCGCGGCCCGGCTCCAGGCGGACCAGGCGGCCTCCGCGCGGGCGGCGGCCGACAAGGGGGCGCCTGATCCGCTCGCGACGGTCCGGTGCTCCAACTCCCAGGTGGACAGGGCGATGAACGGCCAGGGGCCGGTGCCGCCGTGGCCGTTCGTACGGGAGTTCCTGAAGGTCACGAGCCGGGCCTCCGGGCTGTCCGCTCAGGAGTACCGGGACCTTTGCGAGACGGCGAAGGGGCTGGTGCGGGCGGTCGCCGATGAGGCCGTGGCCGTTACCGCCTCCGTGGACGGCGGCAGTGACACCGTCGCCGTCCTCCGTCTGGAGGTGGAGCTCGAACGCGCCCGGCACAAGGAGACCCGGCTGCGCTACTCGCTGCGGGACGCGCAGCTCTTCATCGCGACGATGTGCTTCATCGTCAACGAGCTGCGCGAGATCATCGCCGACCGCGACGCCCTGCTGGCCCGGCTCCACCACGGGCCGGGCGACGCCCGGCGGATCGCGGCCGTGCGGGACGAGGCCGAGCAGGCCCTCGCGCTCAAGCACACCGCCGAGACCGAATCGGAGCTGGCCGTTGCCCGGGTCCGCAGGCTCGAAGGGTTCTGGGACCAGGCCCGCCGCGAGGTGCAGCGGCTCGCCCTGCACCCGGACGCGGCCGAACTCGGCCCCTCCCCGGCCCACGGGCCCGGGCCCGGGCCCGGGCCTGGGCTGGTGCCGCAGGAGTTCCTGGCCCGGCCCGCGCTTGACGACATCGCGGGCGCGCTGGCCAAGGCGAGGGCCCTCAACGCCACCGAGGACGAGGCCGTGCGGGAGCTGGCGGCGGAGCCGGCGCCCGGCACGGAGGGTTCGCAGCCCGCCGACGACGAGTTCTCCGTGCTCGTCGCCGCCACGCGGCTCGGCACCTTCCGACGGGAGGCCGTCGAACTGCTCGTACGGGACTGGACCGGCCGGCCGGAGACGGGTGAGGTCTTGCTGCGCATGGTCGACGACCCCGACGACGAGATCCGGAGGATGGCCGTCGGAGGTCTCGCCGATGCCTGTCCCGGCGATCCGGTGGTGCTGGCGGCGCTCCTTCGGCTGGCGCGCCCGGGGGGCGCCCTCCTGGTCTGTCAGGCCGTACTGCACGCACTTCCCCGGGGATGGCCCGGCGATCCCCGGGCGCGAGCCTTGTGCCTGGAGATGACCGAGGACTTCAGGCTCCGGCCCGACGCCTTGGCGGCGCTGGTCACCGGATGGGCGGCCGATCCCGTGGTCCGCGACCACCTCCTCGCTCTGGTCGACGGCCCGGAGCAGGGCTGGCGCGCGGCTCTCGCGAAGGTTTTGGAGCAGGGCTGGCGGGGCGACGCAGCCACCTTCGGCGTCCTCATGCGGATGGCCGTGCAATTCGATGATCCGCCGACGCAGAAGTGCGCCATCGAGGCACTCGGCAGCGGGTGGCCGGGTGACCCGAGGGTTCGGGCCGTCTTCATGGAGCACATCAGCAGGCGCGACCGCCCGGGGGTGGCCGTCGCGGCGGCCAAACAGCTCGCGAGCGGGTGGCCGGGAGATCCCGCGATCGAAGCGGTGCTGGATCGGCTCTCGGACGATCTCGGTGGCATGCTGCCGCAGTTCGGACGGCTGGCGGCGGAGTACGAACGGTCCATGAAGCGCAGGCGGCAACAGCCGTGAAGGGCCGGATCCTCCCCGCGCTCGCGCTCCTCGCCGCTCTGCTGATGCTGCTCCACGGCCTGATCCCGCACCGGTTCGGGAACCCGGGCAGCTTCGTGCAGACCTTCCTGCCCTGGACCGGCCTCGCCGTGCCCGTCCTCGGCGGGCTCGCGCTGCTGCGCAGGGCGCGGCTCGCGCTGGTCGCCGTACTGGTGCCCGCGCTCGTCTGGACCTGCCTCTACGCGGGCACGTTCGCGGACCGGGGGGCCGGCGGGAGCGGCGGGCTGACCGTCGTCACGCACAACGTCGACGACGAGAACCCCGACCCGGCCGGCACCGCCCGCGCCCTCGCCGCCACCGGGGCGCAGCTGATCGCCCTGGAGGAGCTGGTCGAGCCCGCCACCGGCCAGTACGCGGCCGCGCTCGCCGGCGCGTATCCGTACCACGAGGTGCGCGGGACGGTCGGGCTGTGGTCGGTCTACCCGCTCCGGGACACGCAGGCCGTGCCGATCATGGAGTGGACCAGGGCCCTGCGCACGACGGCCGAGACCCCGGAGGGGCCGCTCACGGTGTACGTGGCGCACCTGGCGTCCGTACGCATCCGCCCGACCGCGGGCTTCGACACAGCCCGCCGCGACGGGGCCGCGCGGCGCCTCGCGGAGGCCGTCCGCGGCGGCCCGGCCGGCCGGACCCTGCTGGTCGGGGACCTCAACAGCACCAGTGACGACCGGGCGGTCGCCCCGCTGATGTCGCAGTTCCGCCCGGCGCACGACGCGGCGGGCGCGGGCTTCGGCTTCAGCTGGCCGGAGCGGTTCCCGGCGGCCCGCATCGACCACGTCCTGGTCCGCGACCTGACCCCGGTCGCGTCCTGGACCCTCCCGGCGACCCCGAGCGACCACCTCCCGGTGGCGGCCCGGGTCAGGTTCTAGCAGGTTTCAGCCCCAGGCCTGATAGTCCCAAATTTGGGACGTTCATTTTTGGGACTCCCATCGATGGCACCAAGAGTGGGTAGCCTCGACGGACATGCTGACAACACCACGCGAGCCCGCGACCGACGAGGTGACGGGCTGGCTGGCCCGGAGCGCGTTACGGCTGGACAGCCTGACGGCAGGTGCGCCCACCGCCGACCTCCAGCCGCTGAAGGGCGTTCTCGACGGGGTACGGATCGTGGGCCTGGGGGAGGCCACTCACGGAACGCGTGAGTTCTTCCAGCTCAAGCACCGTCTGCTGGAGTTCCTGGTGACGGAGCTGGGCTTCACCGTGCTGGCCATGGAGGCGAGTGCGTCGGCCGCGTCGGCCGTCGACGCCTACGTCCGCCACGGCGTCGGCGACGGCGCGCGGGCCCTGACCGGACTCGGGTTCTGGACGTGGCGCACCCAGGAGGTGCTCGCGATGATCGAGTGGATGCGGGCCTACAACCAGGGCCGCCCCGAGGCCCGTCAGGTGCGCTTCGCGGGCATCGACCCCCAGCAGTGCGGGCCTTCCCTCGCGGAGCTCGACACCCTGCTGCGGCGCCTGGCGCCCGAGCGGGCCGGCGAACTCCTCACCCCGCTCCGCGTGCTCGCCGACGCGTATCCGGGATCGCGCCCCGACCCCGACCGGCTCCTGTTCCACGACGCCGAGAAGCTGCTGGACTTCCTCCTCGGGAATGCCTCCGAAGAGACCGACGCGGTGCGCCACGCCCGGATCCTCACACAGGCCGCCGACCTGGTGACCCGCCCCCGACGGCACACGGATCCCGAGCGGACCGTGTACGCCGCCCGTGACCGGTACATGGCCGCGGCCGTCGGCGAACTCCTCGCGGATCCGTCCGCCAGGGTCGCCCTGTGGGCCCACAACGGCCACATCGCCACGAGCGGCCGCGGAACGGCCGTACCGGCGCCACTGGGGCAACACCTGCGCACCCGGCACGGCGACGCCTACTACGCGCTCGGCCTGCTGTTCGGCAGAGGCTCTTTCCGCGCGCGCCGGATGTGGCCGGGCCCCTGGGCACGGCCCCGGGCCGGCGCCGTCGTCGCCAACGGGCTGGGCCCCGCCCGCGCCGACACCGTCGAAGCCCGGTTGGCCGCCGCCAACCCGGGCGACCACTTCGTGGACCTCCGCAGCGGGGCCGACGGGCCGTCGGCCGTACGGCAGTGGCTTCACGCCCCTCACCTCACGCGGAGCTTCGGAGCGCTGGTGCCGCGCTGGACCTACCGGTTCAACCTCAGCCCGGTGACCTTGGCCGACGCGTACGACGGGCTGGCGTACGCTGCCGTCTCGACCAGCTCGCGGCCCCTCCTCAGCCCTGTGAGAACTCCGTGAGGCGCTGCACCTCGGCCGCGTGGTAGCTCAGGCGGTCCTCGGTGCGGCCCGCGGTGTAGAGGACGGTGCCGACGACGGCGAAGGGGAGCGAGAGCAGGAGGAGGGCGAGGAGTTCGGCCGGGTCGCGTTCGGTGTCGCAGGCCTTGCCCTCGGCTTCGACGTACGACGACGGCCGCCCGCGCCGGTCCTCCTCCCCGTAGAAGACCCGGGACTCGCAGTCGTTGTCGTCGTCGCCCGCGGGGGTGAACGGCAGCAGCAACTGGGCGGCGAGCCACAGCCAGACCGCGGCCGCGGCGGCGAGCAGGCCGAAGCCCCAGGTCATCTTGCGGGTGGCCCGGGCGCGGAAGGCGGTGTCGTACACCAGTGCTCGTGATGCGGTCATGCGGGCGAAGCTAGCAGGAGGGGTGGACGGCGTTCGGTGCGACGCATGCTGATCCCCCGGCTCGCGTCCCCCGCCGACGGGCAGCAGGGCTCGATGCCAGATGGGCCAGGTCAGGCCCGCCCCGGCAGGGGCTACGGCTTCCGGTTCTCCGCGATCAGCTTCCTGAAGGCCTCCGGGGTGACGGAGTCGATGCCCTGGCCCGAGTTGACGGTGATCTGCTGGCCGTCGATGAAGACCGCCGGGGTGCCCTTGACGCCCTCGTCGTAGAAGGCCTTGCCGGCCTTCTCGACCCACGGCATGTACGTGAGCTCCTTGACGGCCTGGTTGAAGGCGGGCGTCCGCAGGCCCGGGACCTGGTCGGCGAGTTCCAGGAGGGTGGCGGTGGAGCCGAACTTGTCGTCCGTCTCCTTCTCCGGGTGGTTCTTGTAGAGCACCTGGAGGTACTCCATGAACTTCTCCGGGCTCTCGTTCACCGCCGCGCCCAGCGCGTTCACGGCGCGCTTCGAGCCCTTGCCGGAGCCGTTGCCGAGGGCGCCGTCGAGGAAGGTGGCGAAGCGGTACTCGACCTTGTACTCGCCCGCGTCGGCCTGTTCCTTGATGGTCGCGCCCAGGCCCACCTCGGCGCCCGCGCAGTACGGGCAGCGGGGGTCGAGCCAGACGGTCAGGGTGTGCTTCGCGTCCGGCTTGCCGTACGGGACCACGATCCCGTCCTTGCCGGTGGTGTTGGCGGGCTGGACGAACGGCTTTCCCGCGGCCTCGGCATCGCCCGGACCGGACGAGGCCGAGGCGTGGACGCCGACGCCGACCGCGATGCCGAGTACGGCGACCAGGGAACCTCCGACCAGGAGCCGGCTGCGCAGCTTCGCGCGGCGGGCCTGTGCCTCGCGTTCGACGCGGAGCCGGTCGCGGGCCTCGCGTCGCTGGTCCTTCTTCGTACGGGTCGACATGACGTCCAGCGTACGGAGGGGAGGGGGCCGAAACCGGGGGTCATTGGGGTATATGGGGCGGGGACTTAGGTCCTCAGTTCGTTCTGGCGTGAGGGCCCGGTGAAGCCGAGACGAATGGTGCGTCACATCTGCCGGGGGGACGGCGAGTCGGTTCCTAAGACCTGATAAACAGAGGGATGTTCACGGCCCGATCGGTCGTGTGTCGAATGCCTTGACGGCTCCTGGGGGGATCGCCGCACCGTGAAGCCGCTTCACCGTCACCTTGTCAACACCTCGCGCAAGGTCCTGTGCACGGCCGCGCTCGCGGCCAGCCTGACCACCGCCGCGGTCGTCACCAGTCCGCACACCGCCGACGCGGGGGAGTCCGAGCCGACGCCGGACAGCCCGCAGGCCGCCGAGCGCGGCGACGCCCGCCTGGACCTGCCCGACCTCGTCGCCGACCCGCCGCCCGCGGGGGCGGGGGCCGCCGCGGCCGGAGGCGCCAGCGGCATACCCGGTACCGCGCTCGACGCGTACAAGCGCGCCGAGCTGTCGGTGGGCGTCGCGCTGCCCGGCTGCAAGCTGCCGTGGGCGCTGCTCGCGGGCATCGGCCGGGTCGAGTCGGTGCACGCCTCCGGCTACGGGCTCAAGGCCGACGGCTACACCGAGCGGCCGATCCGCGGCCCGCGCCTCGACGGCAACGGCTTCGCCGAGATCCGCGACACCGACAAGGGCGAGTGGGACGCGGACACCGAGTACGACCGGGCCATCGGCCCGATGCAGTTCATCCCGTCGACCTGGGCCAAGTGGGGCGCCGACGGCAACGGCGACAGCAAGCGGGACCCGAACAACATCTACGACGCGGCGCTGGGCGCGGGCCTCTACCTGTGCGCGGGCGACCGGGACCTGTCGAACGCGGCCAAGCTCGACGCGGCGATCCTCAGCTACAACAACTCCCGCGAGTACGTGAACACCGTGCTCGGCTTCATGCGGCAGTACCAGAACGGCGGCGTCACCGAGGTGCCGAACCCGCCGGCCGGGAACTACCCGACGGTCCCGCCGGGCAACCTGCCGACCCCGCGTCCGCCGGTCACCCCGACGCCGACCCCCACGCCCACTCCCACCCCGACGCCGACTCCCACCCCGACGCCGACCCCCACTCCCACTCCCACGCCCACGCCCACCCCGACCCCGGCCCCGCGGCTGGCCGAGCTGACGGTCCTCGACGGGCCGGGGCTCACGGCCGAGTCCGGAGCGGCGGCGTTCAGTGCGGTGCCCCGGGTGAAGGTGCTGCTGAGCGACGGCAAGCCGGCCGTCGGCCAGGAGGTGGTCTTCGCCGTCGAGGCGGACACCACCGGAGGCACCCTCTTCGGCACGGCGGACTCCCTCGTGGTCAAGGCGGACGCAGACGGCATCGCGGCCGCCCCCGGCCTGAAGCCGGGCACCAAGGCGGGCACCTTCTCGCTGCGGGCCTCGGCCTACGACACGCTGGGCCGGTTCACGGTGAAGTTCGACGGCACGGTCACGGCGAAGCCGGTCGTGGACAAGCTGGCCCGCCCGGAGGGCGCGGTGCTGGAGCTGGTGGCCGGTACGAGCATCAAGGGCATCGAGGTGCTCGCGACCGCCGACGGCAAGCCGATCGCGGTCTCCGGTGCCGTGGCCGGCCTGGGCCAGATGAAGGACGGCAAGTGGGTCCCCGCGGAGGCGGGCAGCCCGTACTTCAAGGACCAGGCAGACAAGCCGGTCTACACCCGCGAGCTGCCCACCACGGGCGCGGACGGCAAGCTGGTCCTCCCGGAGCTGTTCACGGACGGTGTCGAGCCCGGCACGTACCAGCTCCGCGTGGCCACCCCGGAAGGCGTCACCCTGATCCTGGACCTCAAGATCACCGCTCCGGCCAAGTAGAACCAAACCCCCTGGGGCCCGCGCCGCACATCGGCGCGGGCCCCAGGCACGTCGCCCACCGGCCGCCGCCCAGGCGGGGCAGGGCCACACCGCGCCACCCACCCCGCGAGGGAACGGGCCGGAGGCCCGGCCGCCCCCGCCCCGCAGGGGCGACCCGCCACCCACCCCGGGAGGGAAAAGGCAGGAGCCCTGTCCCCGCTGCTCGCGCAGCCGGGACAGGGCTCCTTGGGTACTGCTTTCCAACCCGCGATGAGAGTTGGCCCAGGCGACTAGGCCGGGGTGACGTTCTCCGCCTGCGGGCCCTTCGGACCCTGCGTGACGTCGAAGTTCACCTGCTGGTTCTCCTCGAGGGAGCGGAAGCCAGAGGCGTTGATCGCGGAGTAGTGGACGAAGACATCCGGGCCGCCGCCGTCCTGGGCGATGAAGCCGAAGCCCTTTTCAGCGTTGAACCACTTCACGGTTCCGGTAGCCATGAGCCCTCCTATGGGCCAAAGGGTCGCCCTGCTCCAGAACCTGCTAAGAAGTCTGAAAACTACAAAAGCCTGCGGGTCACATTCTCCGCAGGCCTCGTACTGCAAGGGAAACCAAACTGCAACTTGCGCCGAGCCTAGCACGCACCCCGCGGCCGAGACCAGAGGGAAAGATCACGTCACCCGGACGTTTGAGGCCCGCCTGAAGGCTGACGGAGACCGGGCAGCTAGTCTCGCGATGTGGACGTCTATCGCAGCCGGCCCCGTGTCGGCCACATTCAGTTCCTGAACTGCCTGCCCCTCTACTGGGGGCTCGCCCGAACCGGCACGCTGCTGGACCTGGAGCTGACCAAGGACTCCCCCGAGAAGCTCAGTGAGCGGCTCGTGGAGGGGGAGCTGGACATCGCCCCGATCACGCTCGTGGAGTTCCTCCGCAACGCCGACCGGCTCGTCGCGTTTCCCGACATCGCGGTCGGGTGCGACGGCCCCGTCATGTCCTGCGTGATCGTCTCGCAGGTGCCGCTGGAGCAGCTCGACGGGGCCCGGGTCGCCCTTGGGTCGACCTCCCGTACGTCCGTACGCCTCGCCCAGCTGCTGCTTTCCGAGCAGTACGGGGTACGGCCCGACTACTACACCTGCCCGCCCGACCTGAGCCTGATGATGCAGGAGGCGGACGCGGCCGTGCTGATCGGCGACGCCGCCCTGCGCGCCTCCCTGCACGACGCGCCCCGGCTCGGGCTGACCGTGCACGACCTGGGGCACATGTGGAAGGAGTGGACCGGACTGCCGTTCGTCTTCGCCGTCTGGGCCGCCCGCAAGGACTACCTCGACCGGGAGCCGGCGGTCGTGCGCCAGGTCCACGAGGCCTTCCTCTCCTCCCGCGACCTGTCGCTCGAGGAAGTCACCAAGGTCGCCGAGCAGGCGGCCCGCTGGGAGGCCTTCGACGCCGACCTGCTGGAGCGTTACTTCACGACGCTCGACTTCCGCTTCGGGCCGGAACAGCTGGCCGGCGTAAGGGAATTCGCGCGCCGAACGGGAGCGACCACGGGCTATCCCGCGGATGTCTCCGTACAGCTCCTGAACTGGGCGGTCGCGGAACGCTGACCGGTTTACGGGGAATTCCCATCCTTTTCGCGTTTCCGATGGCCGCGGCGGAATGCGCGGGGGGAATAGGGGAGTTCCCCGGGGGCGGCTGTTCCTGCCCCCGCGCCCAGCGGCTAGCCTCGGTTGATCAGTGAGGGCCAACTGGGTGGGCGGCGCGGGGACGCGCCGACGGTGAGGGGATCAGGCCATGCGAGTCCTGGTGACGGTCGTACAGGGGGGCGTACCCCCGCAGGACGTCGTGATCAACACAGACGAGGCGGCGACGGCCCGAGACGTGGCGGAGGCGGTGGCCTCGGCCTTCGGTGTCGCCCACCTCGGGCAGGCCGGCGCCGTCCACGAGGTCGTCGTACCGCTGCACGCCGGCTTCGCGCCGCAGGTGCCGGCCGGACCGACCCTCTGGGCCGACGGGCTGCGCTGCGATCCGGCCGCGCCGGTCGGGGGGATCCTGCGCGACGGCATGCGGCTCTCCGTGGACGACGCGATCGGCCCGCTGCTGCGCAGGGGCGAGCCCGCCGGGTACTACGAGCTGCGGGTCGCGGGCGGTCCGTCCGCCGGCCGCGTGGTCCGCCTGGGCGTGGGCACGGCGACCGTCGGCTCGGCCCCCACCTGCACGCTGCCGGTGGTGGACGGCGCGCTGGCCCCCGTCGCCCTGCGCGTGACCATCGACGTCAAGGGGAACGCCACCCTCCAGGCCCAGGAGGGCGCGGGGGTGCTGCTGGACGGGGAGCAGGCCGAAGGGGACCGGGACTGGCCGCTCGGGACCTTCGTACGGGCCGGGGACTCGCTGCTCGTCCTCGACCGGGTCAGCGAGCCGGACGCGCACCTCTCCGTCACCGGCGAAGGCGGCCTCGCCTACAACCGCCCGCCCCGGCTCTCGCCGCTGCGGCCGCGGCCCCGGCTCGTGGTCCCCGTACTGCCGTCCAAGACGGACCGGGCCCGCTTCCAGATGATCGCGGCCTTCACCCCGATGATCTTCGGTCTGGTGATGTTCGCCGTCACCAAGCAGATCTACATGCTGCTCTTCTGCGCGATGACCCCGATCATGATGCTCGGGCAGTGGATCAGCGACAACCGCGAGGGCAAGAAGAAGAACAAGTCCTCGATGAAGCAGTACAAGAAGGACGTCGCCGCCTACGAGGCCGAGCTGGAGCGGCTCGGCAAGCAGGACCAGGCCCACCGGCGGATCGACGGCCCCGACCCGGCCGAGATCCTGCTGTTCGCCACCGGACCGCGCCGCCGCCTGTGGGAGCGCAGGATCACCGACGTGGACGCGCTCCAGCTGCGCGTGGGCACCGGCGTACTCCCCGCCGACATCGAGCTGTCCATGGCCCGCGGCGGGTACGCCGAGGACAAGCCGGAACCCCCGCAGGTCGACGACGTACCGGTCACCCTGCCGTTCGCCGAGCTCCGTGTCGTCGGTGTCGCCGGCGACCGCGCCCGCGCGCTGTCCACCGTGCGCTGGCTCGCCGTCCAGGCCGCCGTGCTGCACAGCCCCCGCGACCTCTCGCTGGTCGTACTGTCCTCCGTGCGCGAGGCGGGCGCCGACTGGGCGTGGGCCCACTGGCTCCCGCACACCACGCCCCAGCTCGGGCAGGACTGCGTCGCCCTGGTCGGATCCGACTCGGAGGCCGTCACCCGCCGCGTCAACGAGCTCCTGAACGAGCTGGCCCGGCGCAAGGCGGCCCGGGAAGACCACAGCTCGATGAGCGGCGGCATGGCCCCGGACCCCTTCGTCCTGCTGGTGCTCGACGGGGCGCGGCTCCTGCGCCGGGTCCCCGGAGTGCCGCAGCTGCTCCAGGAGGGGCCGTCGTACGGGATCTACGCGCTCTGCGTGGACGAGGACCAGCGGGTGCTCCCCGAGGAGTGCGCCGCGGTCGTCGCGTGGAACTTCGAGTCGCCGACCCGGGTGCGGCTGTACGGCAGCGGGCTGGAGGCGGTCGGCGAGGTGCTGGCCGACCAGGTCGGGCCCGAGTGGTGCGAGCTGCTCGCCCGCTCGCTGGCGCCGGTGCGCGACGTCAGCCGCGACGATGCGGGCGGATCCCTGCCGACGGCCGCCCGGCTGCTGAACCTCCTGGGCATGCCCGACCCGACGGGCTCCGACATCGAGAAGGTCTGGCGGGCCGGAGGCTCGACCACCTCGGCTCCCGTGGGCATCGCCGCCGACGGAACGTTCACCCTGGACATCCGGCGCGACGGCCCGCACGCGCTCGTCGCCGGTACGACCGGCGCGGGCAAGTCCGAGCTGCTCCAGACGATCATCGCGTCGCTGGCCGTGGCCAACCGGCCGGACGCCCTCAACTTCGTCCTCATCGACTACAAGGGCGGCAGCGCCTTCATGGACTGCGCCCGCCTCCCGCACACCGTCGGCATGGTCAGCGACCTCGACGCCCACCTGACCGAACGGGCCCTGGCCTCGCTCGCCGCCGAACTCCACCACCGCGAGACGATCCTGTTCAACGCGGGAACCAAGGACATCGAGGACTACAACGATACCCGCAAGCTGCGCCCCGAACTGGAGCCGATGCCCCGCCTCGTGCTGGTCATCGACGAGTTCGCCTCGCTGGTCGCCGAGCTGCCCGACTTCATCGCCGGTCTCGTCGACATCGCGCGCCGGGGCCGTTCGCTCGGCGTGCACCTGATCCTCGCGACGCAGCGCCCGGCCGGTGTGGTCAGTGCGGACATCCGCGCCAACACCAACCTCCGCATCGCGCTGCGCGTGACCGACGGCACCGAGTCCCAGGACGTCATCGACGCCCCGGACTCCGGCGCCATCGCCAAGTCGACCCCGGGACGCATGTTCGTCCGCTCCGGGGCGCAGTCCCTGGTGGGCGTGCAGTCCGCCCGTATCGGTGGCCGGCGGCCGGCCACCGGGAACACCGGCCCGAAGGCGAACCTGGTCCCGCTCACCTGGGCCTCGTACAGCCGCCCGCTGCCCAGGGCGGCCGACGCGGGCGACGACGGCACGATGGTCACCGACCTCGCCGTGCTCGTCGACGCCGTCCGGTCCGGCTCGGAGGCCATGGGCTTCCCGGCGCCGCGCAGCCCGTGGCTGGACCCGCTGCCCGAGCACGTGACGCTGGAGGACCTTCCCGCGGGGCCCGCTCCGACGCACGGCGACGTCCCGACGATCGGATACGCGCTCACCGACCTGCCCGCGCAGCAGGCCCGCGCGGCGTTCGGACTCGACCTGGTGGGCGGCGAGCACACCCTGCTGGCCGGCGGTGCCCGCTCCGGGCGGTCCACGGCCCTGCGCACCCTGGCCGGATCACTGGCCCGCAGCACCGACCCGGGCGACGTCCACGTGTACGGCATCGACTGCGGCTCGAACGCCCTGCTGCCCCTCGTACGGCTCCCGCACGTGGGCGCGGTGGTCAACCGCGACGAGCCCGACCGGGTGCGGCGGCTCATCGACCGCCTGCTGGCGGAGATCGCCCGGCGCCAGCAGCTGCTCGCCATGGAAGGGGCGTCGAGCGTCGCCGAACAGCGGGCGGCGGCCGCTCCGGAGGACCGCCTCCCGTGGATGGTCCTGCTGCTGGACAGCTGGGAGGGCTTCTTCTCCTCCTTCGAGGCCTACAACTACGGCCAGCTGATCGAGATGGTCCAGCGGATCTTCCGCGAGGGGTCGGCGGTGGGCCTCAAGGTGGTCATGACGGCCGACCGCAGCGGCCTCAGCGGCATGGTGTCCTCCGCCTTCAAGGACCGGCTGATCCTGCGCTTCGCCGACCCCAACGACTACGCCGTGGCCGGCCTCAACGTCCGCGAGGTCCCGAAGAACATGGGCCCGGGCCGCGCCCTGCGCATCACCGACACCGGCATCGACGAGACGCAGATGGCCCTGCTCGACCCGGACCCGTCCGGTCAGGCCCAGGTGCGGATGCTGCGGGAGATCACGGAGGAGGTGCAGGCCCGCTACGGCCGCGTCCCGACGCACCGCCGCCCGCTGCGGGTCGACGCCCTGCCCGCGCGGATCACGGCCGAGCAGGCGCTCGCCCTGGACCCGGACTTCACCCCGCCGTCGTCGCTGTGGGCGCTGGTCGCGGTGGGCGGGGACGAACTGACCCCGCTCGGCATCGACCTGGAGGAGTCGGGCCCCGGCTTCGTGATCGCGGGTCCCCCGAAGTCCGGCCGCTCGACGGCCCTGATGTGCGCCTCGGAGTCCCTCCTGGCGGCGGGCACCCCGCTGATCCTCATCACCCCGCGGCGCTCGCCGCTGCGGGAGCTTGAGGGCCGCCCGGGCGTCCTGGGCGTACTGAACGCGGAGAGCCGCGAGGAGGAGCTGAGGGAGCTGACGGAGCTCGCGGGGGACCGCCCGTACGTGGTGGTCGCCGACGACGCCGAACTGCTCTACGACACCCGGCTGGACGAGCCGCTGGAAGCCCTGCTCCGCAAGGGCGCGGACGGCGGCCTCGGCCTGCTGACGGCCGGCACGACGGACGCCCTCTCCTCGCAGTACCGGGGCTTCGTGACCGCGGCCCGCAAGTCGCGCAACGGCCTGCTGCTGACCCCGCAGAGCTCCCAGGACGGAGAACTGTTCGGCATCCGCCTCCCGTCGAACACGGGCGGCGGCGCCTCGGGCAGCGGCCTCCTCGCCTCGGGTGGCTCGTTCATGCCGGTACAGGGCGTGATGCGGGGCTGAAGTGCAGAGGGGGGCCATGGATATGCTGAGCCGTCCGTATGACAGCGGGCGGCGCAAGCCGCGGGGGGAGAAGACCGACATGCCTTCGTACGACAGTTCCCGGGCCCGTCTCAGGCTGGCCGACCGTCATATCGCGGTCTTCGCACACCTGATGGACGGCGAGACCCCGCCGGACGAGCTGTGGGACTCCCTCGTGGAGCTCCAGCGGACCGGGCTGGTGGGGGAAGAGGGCGAACTGGCCCCGCTGCTCAGGGATTTCCTGGGCGCGCTGTCCGAGCCGCTCGTCATGGTCCAGGTGGAGGTCACCGGCGAGCACGGCCCGGTCAACCACGGCGTCATCGTGGGCCGGGACGCGGTCATCTCCCACGACGGCTGGCCCGGCGAGGAGGAGTCCGAGTACGTCTCCATCGAGCCGACCACGCTGGTGTGGGACCTCGCCCGCAAGGTCAACCTGCACCGCGGGGCGCAGGAGCAGAAGGCGCCGGAGACCGCCCGGATCGAGACCACGATGGCCACGCTGGACGCGGTGTTCGTGGCGATCGCGGAGGCGGGGGGCGACGAGGCGGCCGCGCGCGAGCTGACCCGCCAGGCGGCGGTGGCGGCCGACCCGGACCTGACCGGGGAGGCTCTGGACCAGTTCCTGGAACTGGTCCTCGCGCTGAACGCGACCTGGCGGGTCACGACGGCCTGGGACGGTACGCACGAGGGCGAGCGCACGGCCATGGTCCGCGCCCTGGCGACCTGGGACTGCGGCCCGCTGGGCTACTGGGTCCGGGAGCAGCCCGAAGAGCCCATCATGCCGGGCCAGGTGACGCCCGAGAGCCCGCTGGTCGTGGCCTGGACCACCCCGGGCGACATCTGGGACAAGGTCACGGACCTGCTGCCGGACCGGGAGGACATGGCCGACGAGGCCGCCGGGATCTGACCGGCGGCACGCAGGCGGACAGTACGCAAGCGGGGGGAACCGCGGATGAGGAACGTCAATCCGGATCAGCTCGACCAACTGGCCAAATTACTCGACGGGCGCGGGGGCGCCCGGGGAGGACGGTGATCCCGAGGCAGGCGCGGAGTGGGCGGGCTTCGACGCGAAGGACGTGGCGAAGGCCGGGCTCATCTTCTTCGCCCCCGACGTGCTGCTGCTGGTGAACGCCATGGCGAGCAGTGACGGGCCGGAGTCGGAGGTGTTCCGGCGCCAGTCGAACGAATCGCTCAACGACTGGGTCGACCGTTTACGGGCGCACGCCTTCGCCTCGATCCCCGCGCTCGCGCCGTACGAGAAGCAGATCGAGAAGTTCCTCCGGATCTACGGCGACGTGACGGGGGTCCTGGGGCACGGAGGCGTCGCCACCTACCAAGCCGGCTACCTCACCAGGATCCTGGTCGGGAACTCGATCGCCCAGGGCGGCTGGGCCGGCAGCCTCAAGCTGTGGACGAGCAGGCAGGTGCGGATCTTGGGCACCAGGCCGTGGGCGCCGCCGCAGATCGGTGTCTGGGGCCGGAACCTGCGGGACTGGACCCCGCCGATCCGCTCGCTCGCCGCACCGGGCAGCTGGTTGCCGGGCAGCCTCAGCTCGCTGGCCTCGGGCAGCTCCGTGTACCAGAACGGTACGCGGATCCCGGGCGTCGGCATGTACGTCTCCACCCAGATCGGCACGGCCTTCAACTGGTTGCGCACCAGCGGCGTCATGAACAGCCCGATCCTGGGCACCAGCATCACGGCCAACAAGACGATCAATTTCCTCGTCGGCTCCGACCGGCTGGCCGCGATGTACGGCGGCCTCACGCACTCGGGCCAGATCCCGGCCCGGGCCGGCAACGCCAGCCTGATCAAGGTGGCGCGCAACGCGGCGGCCGACAGCCGGCTCTTCGGCAACAGTCGCCTCGCCTCGCTCGGCTCGGGCCTCAAGGCGGCGGGCAAGACGGCCGGTTTCCTGCGCGGTGCGGGGGTCGTGGGCAGTGCGTTTCTCCACGGGCTACAGCGCCGCGAATGTCATTGCCCAGGGCGACCCGCGCAAGCACTTCGGGAGCCGGGAGTCGGGTGCCAAGTACGTCGCGGACGTCGCTGAGGTCGGCTTCCACGCCTCGATGACCTTGGCGATGATGGCGCCCCACCCTTTCACCATTGGCGCGGTCGTCGTCTTCGGCGGCATATACGCCGGCGCGAAGATCGTCGAACACTGGGACGGCATCAAGGAGGGCGCGGGCAAGGCCTGGGACTGGGTGAATGACAAGGCGAAGAAAGCGGCCAAGAAACTCAACCCGTTCAAGTAGTGAGGGTCGGATGGCCAGGACAGTGACGGGAACGGGTGACGCATGACGGCGAGTGGTGGCGATGTGAACGGCTTCGAGTTCGAACTGGAACCGGTGGAAGAAGATCACCTCTCGGGGTACCGGGGAGTGGTCGGCAGGTTCGGCCACGTCGACGTGTACACCGAGCTCCGCAG
Organism: Streptomyces sp. NPDC091371; assembly: GCF_040684275.1. Lineage (NCBI taxonomy): Bacteria > Bacillati > Actinomycetota > Actinomycetes > Kitasatosporales > Streptomycetaceae > Streptomyces > Streptomyces sp. NPDC091371. The sequence continues at coordinate 28,429 of NZ_JBFBFP010000040.1, read as the reverse complement.
AGCCGGACAGGCACCTTCCCGCCAGGCGCACCTGAAGGGCGACAGGTTCCCGGAGACGCTCTTCAGCGGAGGGATGCAGTCGATGCCCTCGCTGGACGGCGGCTGGCTCAAGGTGGACGGCACCGTGGCCGGCCTGGAGCTGGTCGTCAAGGGCCTGCGCAGGAAGTCCCGCTGGCTGGAGATCTCGTACCGCGACCGCCAGTACACCTACGTGACCGGCAGAGACTGCGTACTCGCCCGCGAGGGTGCCACCGTCTCGCTCCGCTACGGCCGGGTTGTGCGCGGGGTCGGCGCTACCAAGCTCGGCACGGCGGCCGGAGAGGTGGACCCCACAGACCTCGCCGTCGCGATCGTGCTGGAGCTCGTCGACACATCGGCCCTGTCCACCATAGGCGCGCTCCTCTCCATTCCGGAGAGCATCTTCTTCACCCCGAGCCGGGGCGAGGGCCCGATCGCGTGACGGATCCCCGCAGCGGGTCCCGGGGCGGCGGTGTGCCGGCCCGGGACCCGCACGGGACGCGTCACCAGTTGAACGGGTTGAGTTTCTTCGCCTTCTCCTTGACCCAGTCCTTCGCCTTGCCGGCTCCGGCCTTGATGTCGTCCCAGTGCTCGACGATCTTCGCGCCGCCGTAGATGGCGCCGAAGACGACGGCCGCACCGATGGTGAACGGGTTCGGCGCGACCATCGCCAGCGTCAGCGATGCGTTGAAGCCGACCTCGGCGACGTCCGCGACGTAGCCGGCGCCTTCCCGCTGGAAGGCCTTGGCGGGGTTTCCCTGCGAGGCGACGTTGGCGATGCTGAGGCCGGTGGCCGCGACGCCGCCGACCACGCCCGCTCCGCGGAGGAAGCCGGCCGTCTTGGAGGATGCGGCGAGCCCCGTGCGGAAGGCGGACGAGCCTTCCGGCGCGGCCGCGGCGGCGTTCTTGAAGACGGTGTACAGGCTCGCCTGGCCGGCGCGGGCGACCGGAGTGCCCGCGTGGGTGGCGCCGCCGAAGGTCCTGGCCATCTCGTCCGACCCGACGATGAAGTCGATGACGCCGTTGGCCCTGAGGCTCTGCATCACGGGCGTGGCCCGGAAGGCGTCGAAGGCCCGGCCGAAGAGGTCACCGCGGACGCCGGCGGTGCCGGGGGTCCCGCTGACGTTCTGGTAGACGGCGCTCGAGTTGAAGGCGTTGCCGAGCTGTCCCGGCAGCCAGCTTCCGGGAGCGCTGACCGATCGGATCTTGGGCGCCCACTGGACCATCTTGTTGCCGCCCTTGCGCAGCAACTCGCTGTTGCTGGCCCGCAGCATCGTGCCGACGCGGATCTTCCAGGTACGGGCCGCGCCGTTCTGGACGCTGTTGCCGACCAGGACCTTGGTCAGTGAGGAGCCGTGGATGGTGACGACGGCGGTGGCGGCGGTGACGGCCGTCCAGTCGCCGAAGATCTTGACGAGGGAGGTGATCGTCTCCTCGTGGCCCTGCAGACCCGGCAGCTTCGCGAGGGCGTGGCCTTCCAGGCGGGCGATCCAGTCGGAGAGCTTCTCGTTCGGCTGGCGCTTGAACTCGTACGCCGCCGGATCCTCGCTGGCCGCCACCGAGTTGGCGAGGAGCAGGGTGTCGGGCGATATCTGATCGCCCTGGTACTCCTTCAGCTCCTCGGGCGAGAAGCCGGCCCAGCGCATCCCGGCCTCCGGGTCCCCGTCCTCCAGGCGGGCGATGGTGGCGCGCTTGCGCAGGTCCGGAGCCGTGTCGTGGGCCCAGGCGCGGAGCGGCCTGAGCGAGCCGAGCTTGCTGCCCACGCCCAGCTGGGAGGCCCGCGTGAACGCTTCGTCGACCTTGTCCTGGACCCCGCCGCGGCCGTCGAGGAGCTTGGCCAGCTGGTCGAGGTCGTCCGGATTGACGTTTCTCATTGTCCTGTCCCCCGTGACTTCATGAGTGTGTGGAGCTCTGTTTCGTGCCCGTGCCCTCAGCGGTCTCCTACGAGGGCGAAAGCGAATGCCAGGCGCCGGTCCAGCCAGTCCGCCTTGACCGTGACCTCCTCGCTTCCCAGCGACACCATCACGACCTTGTCGTCGGCCCGCCATTCGAGCGTGCGCGGCCTGGAAGGCTGGTCTCCGCCCTCCGCCCCCAGGCTCGCGACGGCGGTGAAGGCCACGTAGAGGCTCTTCTCGGCGACGCGGGCCGCGAACGCCTTCCCGTCCCCGCTCGCCCACTCGTTGCGCCCGACGACGGCGGGATGGCCGGGCTGGTCGATGCGCCAGGTGTGCTTGAACGGGCGACTGCTGGGCGGAACCCGCGACAGGGTGCCGATGAGCTGCCCCTCACCGTCGTGGACGTCGTGGTGCCGTTCGGCGTCGGCCTCCCGACCGGCCCTGTCGATCCGGCAGAGCAACTTCTGAGATTCGGCGTCCTCGTAGAGGGCGTAGCCCTCCTCCTCCGAGATGACGAAGGCGCAGGGCGCGAAGACCCTGAAGTCCTTGCCGTTCCTCGGCACACGCACGGCCAGCGGCCCGAAGGAGCTCGTGCGCCGCTTGGCGGTCACGGGCCGCTCGGTGTTGCCCACGACGAAGTCCCTCACCCGTTCCCAGGCGACGGGCGCCACCGGGGGCTCCTCGACGGGCTTGCTCTTCCCGAATGCCACTGTGCCTCCAAGTCCCTTTGTCTTGTCGCGCTCCGTCGTATCGGTCCCGATCATTCATACCGCGCGGCCGCCGTCGGGCGTAAGCGGCTCCCAGCCACCCCCGAGGAGCCGAGGGCCGCTGGGCGGTACCGCGGGCCGTGATCACGCGAGCGCGGCTCAGCGGTCTCCGACGAGGGCGAAGGCGAAGGCCAGGCGACGGTCCAGCCAGGAGGCCTGGACGGTCACCTCGGCGCTGCCCAGGGAGATCATCACGGTCTTCTCCGCGGACCGCCATTCCAGGGTCCGGGGCCTGGTCGGGGTGTCGCCGCCCTCGGCACCCATGCTCATGGCGGAGTCGGCGAACGCCATGGCCACCTTGAGAGCGGTCCGGCCCACGACTTCCGCCTTGGAGTCCCCACTGACCAGTTCATTTCGGCCGACGATCTCCGGGTGCCCTGGCTGATCGATGCGCCAGGTATGCCTGAACGGGCGTCGAGGGGGGATCCGGCGGATCGTGCCGATGGCGTTTCCGTCCGTGTCACGCACGGTGTGGTGGCGCTCGCCGTCGATCTCGTGGGGGGCGTCGACCGAGCACAGGAGGCGTTGCTCCTCCGGGTCCTCGTACAGGGAGAGGGCGGGGCCGGAACCCACGTAGGCGCAGGGGGCGAAGACGCGCAGTTCCTCGGCGTCCTGGGGAACCCTGATCGCGCGGGGGCCTGACACCACCGTCTTGCGCTTGAGGGTCAGCGGCCGCTCGACCGTCCCCACGACGAACGTATGGACGTTCTTCCAGCCCACCGGCTCGACCGGCGGCTCCGCGGCCCGCTTCTTCCTCCCGAACACCATCGCAGCCTTCCTCCGTCCGCTGTTCGGATGAACTGATCGTATGCGGCAGGATGGGCCGCCGGGCTTAACGGGAGGGAATCTCATGGTGTTCGGGAAGAAGAAGCAGGCTCAGCCCGCTGTCGATCCGGGGCCGTGGGAGCGGATTTCCAAGTTCACGGTCGGGACGGTCACACGGAACGCCCTGCGGACGGCGAAGCGCGGAGAGGGGCCGCTCGCGGTGCGGGCGTTCAGCTGGGTGGCGGGTGACGTGGAGCGGATCCCGTTCCTGTACGTGGTGCCGGCCGAGCGCGGGGCTCCGCCGCGGGCGAAGGGGTTCCGGCTGTTCGCGACGCCCGAGGCGGTCGGCTCGCCGGTGTGCTCGGTCCTGCCGGACACGAAGGACTCGGGCAAGTACCAGGTCTTGGACGCCGAGGGCGTTGAGCTGGGGGCGGTGGTGCGGACTCCGGTCGCCAAGCGGTCGGTGCAACACGGGTGGTGGCTCCAGGCGCCCGAGCACCCCGAGATCGCGGCCCGCTACCACTGGGCCGAGGGCACTGCGGCGGACGTGGGTGGACGCGCCGTGTTCCAGGTGGTCAAGGTCCCTTTCCTCGTCCTGGAGTCGGTGGTCACGATGGGAGGTGCCAGCGAGGGCGGTGACACTCCACCCCCCAAGCCGGCCACCTGGCGTTCGGAGAACACCACCGTGATCACCTCCGAGAGCCAGTTCGGTGCGCGCTGGTACGCCATCGAGGCGCCCTGGCTGGACCGGCGGCTGGGCTTCGCCCTAGCGGTGCTCCGCGACGGGAACCGCAAGCCGGCGGACGACGCGTAGCCCGACGGCGTCCTGCTGCTCGACACCGGAATCGGCGAAGACGTGGATGGGCACGAACACCACCATCCAGGAGAAGCCGAACAGCCAGCGTCCGACCAACTGCATGAAGCGCGGGCGGCCACCGTCCACCGCCCTCACCACCCGCAGCCCGCAGACCGCCTTGCCGACGCTGGCTCGCGCGGCAGACGTGAGCACCACGTGGTTGCAGAACGAGAACGCGAGGGCGGCCGCCAGGATCGCAGCCCACCACCACGAGGCGGTGCCGGCGGCGAGCGCGCCGGCACCTCCCCCGAGCCCGAACAGTGCGGCCAGGGCCCCGTCGATGGCTACGGACGTGAGCCTTCGGCCCTCTGTGGGCGGCGCGGACGCCGCCCCGGGGCGTACTTCCTTCACGGCGTACCCGGCCGTCAGTAGGAGCCCGTGGCCTGGGCCAGTGCCGTCAGGAAGGCCGTCCGGTCGTGGGTGGCGATGGTGAGCGGCTCGCCCTGGCGGGTCGTGATCACCACGCTGTCCATGCCCATCGGGACGCTCCAGCCGCCCCCGACGATCCGCGGCGCGCCGCGGTCCGAGGCCCGCAGGCCGGGGACCGGGACGTCGAGGGCACCCGCCGAGGTCGCGTAGCGCGCCGCCATCCCGGGCACCGCCTGCTGGAGCGCTGCCTGGACGGACCCCGGGTGGATGGCGGCGAGGGGCAACCGCTCACGGCCGACGCGCAGTGTGCCCTGCGCGGGGTCGATGCGGATGCGGTTGTAGATCCGCTTCGAGATCGGCACGCCGAGGCAGGGCAGCAGGATCAGCAGGAACAGCGCCGACACGGCGAGCCATACCCCGGTGTCCTCGGGGATCGAGTCCACGCCCATGGCGGCGACGCCGGCCAGGTAGAGGCCGACGCATATCGCGGACCAGGTTTTCGGGAGCTTCTCGACGTACATGCGGATCCTTGGGTCTTCTCGTGGGTGGCTTGTCAGCGGTTACCGGTTGATGGCCTGGATCTCCTGGACGGTTACGTCCTGGGTCGTGCCGAAGGTGCCGCTGGGCAGCGTGCCGCCCTGGCCGGTGGTGCTGGTCCATTCGACCTTCCAGGTCACGGTGGCCCGGAGCTTGTGCGGGCCGGTCCTGGTGGTGGAACGGAGGTACGTGACCCCGCAGGGCGGGGCCTGGTTCGCCTTGTCCTGGCTGAACGGGGCACCGATGCTGCCGTCGGCGGCGATGGGGCAGACGCCGCCCGCCGGGTGGAGCTGGGCGTCGGCGGTGCCGGGTTCGAGCTTGAGTGACACCGGAGTGGCGGTGGTGGTCGCGGACAGGCCGGAGTTCGGGATGCTCGCGGTGACGGAGACGGGCCGGAAGGTCGTCTTGTCGAGCCAGGCCCAGGTGGGCAGGTTCACCGTGGACTTGTCGCCGGGCTTGAGGGTGACGGTGGTGTCGGGGAGGCGCAGTTCGTCGTACGCGTACTCGGCGAGGATCTGCGGGCTGACGGCGAGGGGCTCCGCGGGAGTCTGCCCGTTCGGCACCCAGAAGGGGAGCTTGTCGCAGGACGTGGCGGCGGGGTCGTCCTTGCGCTTCGGGTTGACGACGGATGCCCAGAACATGCCCTTGCCCTGCTGGTCCAGGTTGTAGTCCTTGTAGGGCGTGCCGTCCTTGTAATAGCCGTTGAGCATCGTGGCGAACACGTCGCCGAACAGGGGCAGGCCGCCGATGGCCTTGACCGTGGCCTCGATCTCCTTCGGAGAGAAGGAGGGCTCGTACCAGCAGGCCGGGGGCGTCCAGTTGCTGTTCTCGGAGGTGAGCGTTCCGGTCTTGGCGGAGCCGCTCTGGCCGGGGACGCTGACCTGGATCTTTGTCTCTGCGGTGATGTTCTGGCCGTTTTGGCCACCGTTGCTGTTGCCGCCCTTGGAACCACCGGGTCCGGCCGCGTGGGAGGCCGACGGCATCACTGCAAGGAGGAGCACCGCGGCCATTCCGATGCCTGCGGCGGCGCTGTTGGGTCGGATTAACGAACGCACGAGGCGGCCCCCCGTTCCGAGAAGCCGATCAGGCTCTGCCATACGCCTGCCTCGTTCTTGACCAGCCGGTAGTTGTAGAGGACGTAGTGCTCCTTGCCCTTGGATTGCTCCGCGTGGGGCTGTCCCGTCTTGCGGTCCGTGTTGACGGCCTTGGTCTCGTCCGCGCAGTAGACGAGTGTGGCGGTCTTGTCGTCGACGAGGTTCACGCGGCGGTCGAAGTACCGGGTCGTGCCGGTGAAGCTCATTCCGGCGTCGACGAAGCTCTTGACCCACTTGCCGGTGTCCACGAGTACCTGATCCTTCTCGTAGACGCGGAGCGCGGGCGCGTTCGGGTCCCCCTTGAGGATGGCGTCGCTCACGGCGTCGACTCGTCTCGCGTCATCCGCGAGGACCTCGTCCTTCTTCGGGTCACCGGTCTGGGCGCCTTCGAAGACGTTCTTCACGTCCGCCGGCAGCGTCACCTTCGGGCGCTCGGGCCCGGTGGACGCAGAGGGGCTCGTGGAGGCGGAGGGTGAACCACTCTCGGCTCCGGGGATCGCCTTGTCGGCGGGCGGCTTGGAGCTGCCGCCACAGGCCGTCATAGTCAGGGAGAGCGAAGCGGTAAGGGCGGCGAGGCCGACCCGGGTTCGCACATGCATGGTCAACATCCGTAACGGTTGCCGAAGCTGGGTCATGGGCTTATCGGACGATGATACGAGGGCGGGGGTCCCGTCGATATGCTGGGACCGTTGTCGAGACAGCGGGGGAGCTGCCATGGGTAACCCGGACGTACAAGAACTCAACCAGCGCGCCGGCGCTCTGAGGTCGCTCGCCGACCACATCGAGAAGATGATGGACCAGCCGCGCGACTTCAGCACGGGGCAGATGAAGACCTGGGAAGGTCCCAATGCCACCGACGTGCGGGGCAAGTTGAGCACGTGGAAGACGACGTGCGGCACGGTCGCCACGTCCCTGCGCGAGGAGGCGCAGAAGAGCTCGGACGAGGCGAAGGACCTTCAGAAGCCGAAGACCTGACCCACGCGTGGCCCACCACGTGGCCCACGACGGCGGGGCGTCCACCTGATCCAGGTGGACGCCCCGCCGCTGTGTGTGCTCAACGATCCGCAGGACGGATCAGGTGGCGCGCTCGATGTTGTCGGCGCTGGTGGACGCCGACTTGCTGGCGTCGTTGAGGGTGTCGACCCACTTCGTGAAGGTTCCGCGAGCGGTGTCCCACTCCTGGCGGAACTGGTCCGACTTCGGACCCTTCCAGTAGCCGGTGCTACCGGAGGTCGACGAGTTCAGCTGGTTGATCAGCGTCTGCAGGTCTCCGGCCTTGTTGCTGAACAGCTTCGCAAGTTCCCGAAGCTGCTTGATATCTGCGCCACGATCCATGGCGGCCCTCCCCGTGTAACTGTGAACGACGGACGCTCCGTTCGCATCAACGGACGCTATCGCAACCCTAAGCGAAATGGATCCCCCTTCCGAACACGCATCCGTGACTATGCTGACCCCGTAGGGACCAGAGCGACGGCCCCGCACTGCCTTGACCGGGTGCCGGTGACCGACGGAGCCAGGGCGGTGACGAACAGTTGCGTACCGGAACCATTCGGAAGATCTCGTGCGCCGTGCTGGTGGCGGCGACCCTCTCCGGCTGCTCGATGCTGCCCGGTTCCGGGTCGGGATCGGGGTCGGAGAAGAAGGCCGACGGGGCCGGGCGTACGTATCAGGAGGCGATGGACGCCATGTATCCAGGCGTCCTGGACGCGATGAAGCCGGCGATGCCGGGGATCGAGCCGGATGAGCGCGGGAACGGCAAGACCGAATGTGGCGGGCCCGACTTCCTGGACGGCAAGGACGCCAGCAAGCTCGTTGCCTCACAGGTCATTGACCTCACCGGCCCGGCATCCGACCGGCGGCCGCCGGAGGAGTTGTTGGACGGCGTGGTGAGCCGGTTGACGATTCAGGACGGGTGGAAGGCGCAGGAACGGCGGGTCATCAGTCCGGCCGGCCATCCCGACGGGGTGACCCAGCAGGTGATGATGCCCGGGTCTGGCGTCGTGATGATCTCGGCGTCTCCGTTCCGCACAACATCGGGGGAGATCATCCCGAAACTCACCGCCAACGTGGTGACCGACTGCCTCCGGAACCCGGCCTGGCGTCACGGCTGAGCTAGGCAGGCCGGATGCATGTTCAGTTTGGCGGATTTCCGTCGCTCTTGTCGTTCCGGTTGGCGGCTTCCTTGTCGAGTTCGCTGGCCATGGTCCCCAGTCGCGTCTTGTGTACGGCGAGTTCACCGCGGACGCTGTTGGCAGTGGGGCCCTGCCACTGCTCATCCCGCTTGGCGTTCCGGTCCGCTGCGATCTCAATGGGCTCGTTGAGCAGGGCCCGGATGTCGTCGGCCAACTTCCGCAGATCAGCTGCTTCCGATCGGTGCGGTTGCCGTCACCGGCCTCGTCTATGGCGGGCTCGCGATCGCGGACAACTGGGACACCGTGAAGAAGTGGCCGGGCAAGGTGGCGGACGTGGCGGATAAGGCAGGCCAGGCGATCTCGAAGGGTGCGGGCAAATTGGCCGAAGGAGCCAAGAACCTCGTGAGCAAATACAACCCGTTCGACTGAGGCTGCCGAAATCCGGCGGTGACGAAGCGCGGGAGCCCTCGCGCGGAGCTGCGGAAAGACCGAGCAGTAGACTCACGCCATTCGATTGAGGGGTGCCGGATGCACACGATCCACTTCGAACTGTCCTATGCGGGTGCCACCGAGGGGAACGTCTACAAGGCATCTACCCACGCGTGGTCGGGATCCGTGCCCGGATTCGGTGCTGTTGAGCTGAAGTTCCCGCTGGAGCGGGTCGACAGGGAACAGAACCTGCTGCTCGGGGCGGCCTGGGGGGAGAACTTCCCGAGCGTCACCTACATCGCGATTGGTTTCCGCAACTACCTGCGCATGGCTGAAATGCAGTTGAACGTCAACGAGTGGCCGGCAGTGTTCAAGCGTAGGCGCATGGCCCTTACTCGACGGGGCCGCGCGTTGCGCATCAACGTCTACGGCCGCGACTACACGTACCAGGTGCTCGACGGGAAGCGCCGCCACGGGCTCCTGCGGGATGGTGCCAGCGTCACCACGTCGCGTTCGGAGTGGAGGCACCCCCGGACCATCTCGGGTGTCGCGCAGGGCGATATCGACAATGTCGACATCGCCCTCGCGATCGCGCTGCAGAGCATGTACACCCGAAATCTCACGTTCGGCGGCGCTCTCTATTCCTGGCCCGGCCGCTTCCTGAGCCGGCTGGATCTGCCCGACTTCTGATCTTCCTGAACCGTTTTGTTTTCTTAGAGGAATTGAAATGCCTTCGATCGATGCAGCCCGCCGCCGGCTGCGCCTCGCGGACCCGCACATCAGCGTGCTCGGCATCCTCGTCGAAGAGAGCGAGGTCCCCGGCGAGCTCGAAACGGCGCTGGCCGAACTCCGCTCGGCCGGAATAGTCGGCGACGACGGATCCATCATCGGGGACCTCTACCCGCTCGTCGCCACGCTGCTGGAGCCGCGCGTCATCGTCCGTACGGAGATCACCGGCCCCCAGGGCGTCCTGGAGAGCGGCGCCGTGATCGGCAACGACTTCGTGTTCGTGCACGAGGGCTGGCCCGGCGAGGCCGAGTCCGAGTACCTCCCCGTGGAGGCCCCGCTGCTCGTCCCGGCCCTGGCCCGGAGCATCGACCTGCACGAGGACGTCGTGGAGGGTGCCGACCTCACCGAGACGATCGTCTCGACCACCGGTGAACTCGACGCGCTGATGGTGCGCATGGAGGCCGGCCAGGGGATCGTGGACACCGAGGAGGCCGCCCGCGAGACCGGCGCCCCGGAGCGCCTGGTGGAGGTGCTCGCGCAGCTCAACTGCATGTGGCGGATGACGGTGGCGTGGAAGAACGCCCACGTCGAGAACCCCGAGCCGACCTTCACGGGCCTGGCGGTCTGGGACTGCGGCATGGAGGGGTACTGGGTCCGCGAGCTGCCCGCCGAGCCCGTGCGCGAGGGCGAGGTCACCCTGGAGAGCCCGCTGCGGGTGCGCCGGACCAACGCCAAGGAGCTGTGGCAGATGCTCGCCGACCTGCTGCCGGACGGCTCGGAGCTCGGCTGAGCCTCCTTGGGACGCGATGAGGGGCCGCCGCCCGTCCGGGTTTCCCCGGTCGGGCGGCGGCCCCTCGTGCCGTCTTACGTGCTCAGCGGTTGACGGCCTGGATCTCCTGGACCGTCACGTTCTGGGGTTCGCCCTGCATGGCGCCGGCCGGGAGCTGGCCTCCCGTGCCGTTGCTGCCGGTCCAGGCGGCCGTCCAGGTGACGGTGGCCTGGAGGGGGAAGGTCCCCTTGCCGGAGGAGCGCAGGTACGTGATTCCGCAGGGCGGGGTCTGGTTCTCGGAGCCCGCGGTGAACGGGGCGCCGGCTCCGCCGCCGGGGTTGAACGCGCACTCGCCCGAGGCGGGGTGGAGCATGGCCTCCCCGCCGGGCGTCAGGCGGACGGACGCCGGCGTGGCGGTGGCCGTCGCGGAGACGGTCGTACCGCCCGCGTTGAGCGAGGCGGTGACGCTCTTCGGCTCGAAGACGTTCTTGTCCATCCAGGCCCAGGTGCCCAGGTTGACCTTGGTGTTGTCCGCCGGGGCGAGGCTGACCTTGGTCGTCGGCAGGTTGATGGCGCCGTAGGCGATCTGGCCGAGCATCTCGGGCGTGATGGCCTGACGGAACGGCGGCGGCGTGCCGTTCGGCACCCACTCGGGCAGGTCGCTGCACGACATGGCCGCGAGCTCGTTCGCGCGGTCGGGGTTGACGACGGCGACCCAGAAGGCGCCCTCGCTCGCCTTGTCGAGGTTGTAGTTCTTGTACTTGCCGTCCTTGTAGATGTCCCGGAACTGGCCCGCGGCCGTCTTGGCGTAGCTGTGCTGGCCCGGGTAGTTGACGGTCGTGTCGTAGAACCCCTCGACGTACGCCTGGAACTCGGCGGCCGTGCGCGGCTCGTACCAGCAGGCCGGCGGTGTCCAGTTGCCGGCCGCGGTGAAGCCGCCGGTCTTCGTGCCCGCGGGCTTGGTGTCTCCGGAGGTGGTCACCGACGTGGTGAGCTTGCCGTCCGACAGGCTGCCGCCGGTCTGGGTGTTGCCCTGCGTGCCGCCGGGCCGGCCCTTTTCCGCGAAAGCCGTACCGGGTATGAGAGCCAGCGCGGCGGCTGTGATCCCAACGGTCACCCACCGGCCGGTCGTGGTCACGGTGCGCATGTCTTGTCCCCCCGCTTCGAGTCGAGCTTCGTCGTCTGCCAGATCCCCTTGTCGTTCTTGTCCAGCCTGGCGCTGTACAGGACGTAGGGGTTGTTGGATGGACTGTTGTCCACCTTGCCGGTCTTGCGGTCCTTGTTGAAGGCCTTGCTCTCGTCCGAGCAGTAGCTGACGGCCGCGGACTTGTCGCTGAGGATCTCGACCTTCGGGTTGAAGAAGCGGGTCGTCCCGGTGATCGAGAGCCCGTCCTTCTTGTAGTCGGCCACCCACTTGGCGGCGCCGACGAGCGCGTCCCGCTGGTAGTAGAAGGGGATCGCGGGCGACTCGGCCTCGTCGCTGACGATGGCCGCGTCGGTGGCGTTGACGCGGTGGGTGACGTCGGTCAGCACGGCGTCCTTCACGGCGTCGCCGGTCACCCAGCCCTCGAACTCGTTCTTGACGTCGGCCGGCAGCGTGACCTTCGGCCGCCCCGCCGTGTCCGGGGTGCTGGCACTCGGGCTCGGCGACGTGGACGAGGAAGAGCTCTCGTCCGCGCCGGCGATCTTGTCGTCGGCCTTCTCGGTGCCCCCGCCGCATGCGGTCAGCAGCAGGGCAGTTGCCGTGGCGGCGACTGCAACGGGCAAAGTGCGGCGGTTCACTGGGCGGCTCCTGGTGGGGCTGGGGTCTTCTGAAGCTGTCTGACGCTACCGGCGCGGCGAATGGTTTCGCCAGGGCGAATGGGGCTGGATCCCGAAGAGTTCAGCGACCGCGCCGCCGGACGACGAGGATTGCGACGAATGTCACCACCGCGAGGGCCGCGCACACCGCCGCGGCGATGAAGGGGGCGTGCGGCCAGGCGGGGGCCGCGTAGCCGGGTTCGTAAGGAGTGTGTGCGCATTCGGTGGTCGAGTCGCACGCAACGTGCTTGCCCGCGGTGAGGAACAGGCCCGCCAGCACGCCGATGCCCGTGAGGGAGAGGGCGGCGAGGAGCAGGACCGCCGGTGCGGTGTACCAGGCTCCGTGGAGGCGGGCGCGGGTCGGGGGTGGGGGCGGCGTGGGCGGCGGGGGGTGGTGCATCGAGGTTTCCTCCGGCTTTCGAGGGCTCTGCGGAACCATCCGGGAGTCATCCTCGTCGCTTACGGGAGGGGCCGTCTGAGTACGCGTACTCATTTATCGGCCCTGGTGTCCCACGGGGGCGGACTCGCCTTGAGGTGCCTATGTGCTACTGCTACCGTGCGATCACCTTGTCTTTTCTATAGTCCGGTCAACTCATCAGCAGAGCAGACGCGTTCTGTTCGCGAATGGCCGGTTTTGTCTGTTGCGGTGCACGGGGGAGCGTTGGAGTGAAGGTCCAGGAACGTGCGGGCGCGGCGAACCACAGGGGTTCCGGGTCTGCCCAGGGCGTTGGCGAGCGACTCCCCTCCACGGGGCGGGAACGCAAGCCGGCGCTGGCCGCGTTGGCGGTATTGCTCATCCTCGTCGGAGCGCTCGGTGCCACCGTGCTCGTGCTGCGCGCCGGCGAGCGCATCGAGGTCGTACGGATCTCCGCTGACATTCCCGCGGGCAAGTCCGTCACCAACGACAACATGAAGCCCGTGATGGTGGCCGACGACCCCTCCGTCCACTACGTCCGCTGGGAGCAGCGCGAGGCGCTGAAGAAGCTCCAGGCGAAGGCCTCGCTGGTCAAGGGCACCATCGCGATCGGTGAGATGTTCTCGGAGGGCAAGGGCCTGCCGGACGGCAAGGCCTACGTCGGCCTGGCCCTCAAGGAGGGCCAGTACCCCGCCGGACTCAAGGTCGGCGACCACGTCTCCGCCTACCGCGTGAGCTCCGACGCCACCAAGCCCTCGGGCAACGCCACGAGCGGCGCCGGTGAGGCCAACACCCTGCTGGTGAAGGACGCGCGCGTCAACGACGTCATCGTCGGCGACGACAAGACCATCAGCAGCGGCAACCTGCCCGTCACCGTCATGGTGAGCACCAACGAGATCGCGGCACTGACCCAGGCGGCCGCGGCCGGCCAGGTCGCGCTGGTGCTGATCCCGTCGGCCGCCGGCTGATTCACGAGCGCACAGGAAGCAGAAGAAATGGCGCTCATCGCACTCGCCGCCGACAAGGGGTCACCCGGTGTGACCACCACGGCCGTTGCGCTCTCGGCCGTCTGGCCGCGCCGCGCGCTGCTCGCGGAGGCCGACGCCGCGGGCGGGGACCTCGTGTACCGCGGCTCGGCCGCCCACGGCGGTCCGCTCAACCCCAACACCGGCATGCTGTCGATCGCCGCGACCGCGCGTCGCGGCCTGGCCGCGGACCAGCTCTGGGACCACGCGCAGACGATGTCCGGCGGTCTCGACGTACTCGTCGGACTCGGTTCGTCCGAGCAGTCCGCGGGCCTCGTCGGCCAGTGGCCGCTGCTCGGCCGGGCCTTCGCCACGCTGGCGGAGTCCCCGCACGCGCCCGCCGACGTCATCGCCGACTGCGGGCGGATCGGCGGGGACGGCCCCGCGCTGGAGCTGTTCGCCCACGCGAGCCTGGTGCTGCTGGTCGCCCGCACGCAGCCCGAGAGCATCGCCCGGGTCCGGGACAGGGCCCTCGCCCTGTCCGCCCGGCTGCACGGCACGCAGCGCGGCACCGCGCAGTTCACCACGCCGCTGCTGGGCGTGCTGCTGGTGGCCGACCCCAAGGACTCCTCGAAGGTGTCCAACCAGGTCAACGACATGCTGGTCGCCTCGCACTCGGGCGTACGGGTCCTGGGCACCCTCGCCTACGACCCGCCCGGCGCGGAGCAGCTGGCGGGCCGCCGGCGCGGTCGGCTGGACAAGTCGCTGCTGATCCGGTCCGCCCGGCAGATCTCCTTCGACCTGAACCAGAAGTACGGGGCCGCGTGGGCCGCCTCCGCAGGCCCCGCCGGTCCGGGCGCCCCCGGCGCCCCCGGTGGGCCCTCCTTCGTTCCTGGCCAGGGCACGGCCCGATGAGCGCAGTCGACCACCAGCTCGTCAAGCGCTTCCGGCAGGAGGCGGGCGACCGCATCGCCGAACAGCGACGCGTGGACCAGCTGTCGGGCCTCATGCAGATGTCGGGCGAGGACGAGCGGCAGTACGCCCGCGCCGTCATCGCCCAGATACTCGAGGACTACGCCCGCGGCGAGATCAACGCGGGCCGTACCCCCTTCGACGCCGAGACCGAGGAACAGTTCGCGGCCGCCGTGCACGCCGCGCTCTTCGGCGTCGGCCGGCTGCAGCCCCTGCTCGACGACCCCGAAGTCGAGAACATCGACATCAACGGCTGCGACCAGGTGTTCGTCGGGTACGCGAACGGCGCCGAGGTCCGCGGCGAACCGGTCGCCGAGACCGACGAGGAGCTCATCGAGCTGATCCAGGTCCTCGGCGCCTACTCCGGCCTGTCCTCCCGCCCCTTCGACTCGGCCAACCCCCAGCTCGACCTGCGGCTGCCCGACGGCTCCCGCCTGTCGGCCGTCATGGACGTGACCCGGCGGCCTTCGCTGTCCATCCGACGGTCCCGCATGGGCAAGGTCTTCATGTCGGACCTGGTCGGCAACGGCACCCTCACGCCCGAGCTGGGCCACTTCCTGTCCTGCGCGGTCCGCGCCCGCAAGAACATCATGATCGCGGGTGCGACCAACGCCGGAAAGACCACGCTGCTGCGCGCGCTCGCCAACGAGATCCCGCCGACCGAACGCCTGATCACGGTGGAACGCGCCCTGGAGCTGGGCCTCGACACGTTCAGCGAACTGCACCCCAACGTGGTGGCGTTCGAGGAGCGGCTGCCCAACTCCGAGGGCCAGGGCGCCATCATGATGTCCGAGCTGGTGCGCCGCTCGCTGCGTATGAACCCGTCCCGGGTCATCGTCGGCGAGGTGCTCGGCGACGAGATCGTCACCATGCTCAACGCGATGTCGCAGGGCAACGACGGCTCGCTCTCCACGATCCACGCGAACAGCTCCAGCGAGGTCTTCAGCCGCATCTCCACCTACGCGCTACAGGCAGCCGAACGGCTGCCCATCGAGGCCAGCCAGATGCTGGTGGCCGGAGCCATCAACTTCGTGGTCTTCGTCCAGCGCCGCAACGCATTCACGAGCGGCGGCAGGCTCCGCCGCGTCGTCACCTCCGTACGCGAGGTGAACGGCGTCGACGGCCGGGTGCTGTCCAGCGAGGTCTTCGCGGAGACCCCGGACGGCCGGATCGTCCCGCACGCCCCGATCTCCTGCATCGAGGAGCTCATTCCCTTCGGCTACCGCCCCAGCGGATCCTGGGGGTGAGGCGGACATGAACGGCATCACCTCCATGGGCGGTCTCTTCTCGCTGCCCGTCCTGTACACGCTCGTGTGCGGCCTGGTGGTCGGCGGCGGGCTCGCCCTGCTCATCGCCGCGATCCGCGGCCTCCCGGTCAAGGCCGAGCACGAGAAGGCCAGTTCGCGCGAGCGCCTCGCCGAGATGGCCCGGTTCGCCGGCCAGCGGGGCTCCCTCGCGATCGGCGCCGGCCTGGTCATCCTGCTGCTGACCCGCTGGGCGGTGGCGGGCATCGCCACCGGCGTCCTCGTCTTCTTCTGGAACCGCCTCTTCGGCGGCGCCGCCGAGGAGCGGGGCGCGATGCGCCGCGTCGAGGCCCTGGCGGCCTGGACGGAGTCGCTGCGCGACACCATCGCCGGCGCGGTCGGCCTCGAGCAGGCCATCCCCGCGTCCGCCCGCGCCGCGGCCCCCGCCCTGCGCCCGCACCTGGAGACGCTGGTCGACCGGCTGCGGGCCCGTATGCCGCTGCCGGACGCGCTCCAGCACCTCGCCGACGAGATCGACGACGCCTCCGCCGACATCATCGTCGCCGCGCTGATCCTCAACGCCCGCCTGCGCGGGCCGGGTCTGCGGCAGGTGCTGGGCGCGCTGGCCAAGTCCGCCCGCGAGGAGGTGGACATGCGCCAGCGCGTGATGGCGCAGCGCTCCAGCACCCGGCGCAGCGTGCAGATCGTCGTCGGCGTCAGCGTGTCCTTCGTGCTCGGGCTCTCGATCTTCAACCCCGAGTTCGTGTCCCCGTACGACTCCCCGGTGGGCCAGCTGGTCCTGGCGTGCGTGTGCGGCCTCTTCGCCCTGGGCTTCTGGTGGCTGCGCAAGCTGTCCACCATCGAGACGCCCGAGCGCTTCCTGGTCCGCGACGCGCAGCCGGTCCGCTTCGTACAGCCCACGTCCGAACGTGAGGAGGTCGGTTCGCGGTGAACCTCACCCTTCCCGTCGTGATCGGGGCGGTCCTCGGTCTCGGCATCTACGCGCTCGTCCGCGCCCTGGTGCCCTCGAAGCGCGGCGCCGTGGCGACCGTGGCGCAGATCGACGCGATGCGAGCGCGCGGCGCACTGTACGAGTCGCCCTCGCGCGCGGCCCAGCAGGACGAGGACTCCGGGCGGTTCGGCACGTTCCGGGCCGGTGTCGGCGTCCGGATCGCCGACTTCTACCGGCAGCAGGGCTGGGAACAGCGGTCCCTGCGGGCCGACCTGAACGTCCTGGAGCGCAGCTGGGAGAACTTCCTGGCGACGAAGATCCTGCTGGGTGCGGCGGGCCTGTTCTTCGGCCCGTTCCTCTTCGCGATCGTCTGGACGCTCGGCCTCGGCAGCGGACCGGTCGTCCCCGTCTGGATGGCGCTCGCCTTCGGACTGGTCTTCTTCTTCCTCCCCGACCTGGAGGTACGGCGGGACGCGGCGGAGAGGCGCCGTGACCTGCGGCGCGTCATCGGCGCCTACCTCGACCTCGTCGCGATGAACCTCGCGGGCGGCCGCGGCCTGCCCGAGGCGCTCATGGCCGCTGCCGAGGTCAGCGACGGCTGGGCGCTGCGACGCATCCGCAACACCCTGGCGGACGCCCGGATCACCGGCATCAGCCAGTGGCAGGCACTCGGCGCGCTCGGCGAGGAGCTGGGCGTCGAGGAGCTGAAGGACCTGGCGAGCGCGCTCGGCCTCGTCGCCGAGGACGGTGCGAAGGTACGGGACTCCCTGGCCTCCCGCGCCGAAACGATGCGGCACCGGGAGATGGCCGAGATCGAGGGCAGCGCCGGCGAGAAGTCGCAGTCGATGCTCGTGGCCCAACTCCTGCTCTGCGCAGGCTTCCTGGTCTTCCTGATCTACCCGGCGGCGATGCGCGTGTTCCAGGGCGCCTGACCCTCCCGATCCATTCCGTATCCCCATCTTTCGAGAGGACTCCCCCATGAACGGGTTCCGCAGCAGCCACCCGGCTGTCGACTTTCTGGTGACCTTCCTGCAGGGCCGGGTGCGGCGCGCCCGCTCGGGCGAGCTGGACCGAGGCGCGTCCGCCGTCGAGTGGGTGATCATCTCGGCGGTCGTCGTGGCGATCGTCGGAGTCGTCGCGGCGATCCTCAACACCGCGCTCAGCGAGGGTGCCGACAAGGTCGGCGACTGCATCGCGGGTGCCAACCAGTCGAAGACCTGCTAGCAGCAGTTCCTTCCCGTGACCGACGCCGTGATCCGCTGCGCAGCCCGGCTGCGCGGCGCCGTACGCCGCAGGACGGAGGCCGCCTCCGCCCGCGGCGACTCCGGCATGTCCGCGATCGAGTTCGTCTTCCTCACGCCGGTGCTGTTCTTCATGATCTTCGCGGCGGTCCAGTTCGCGATGTACTCCTTCGCGGACCAGGTGGCGCAGGCTGCGGCCCAGGCGGGTGCCCGTGATGCGCGGGCCTCGGCGGACGCCAACCCGGGCGGCTGGCAGGGCAAGGCGCGTGCCACAGTGGACAGCTACATCCAGCAGCTCGGGCCGTCGCTGGTGCTCAGCCCGGACGTGGTGACCGACCAGCCGGCGCCGAACACGGTGCGCGTCCAGATCACGGCGCGCGCGCCGAGCATCGTGCCCGGGCTCGACCTGACCATCCGCGCGGAGTCGAGCGGACCGGTCGAGCGTTTCGTGCAGGACGGGGGGTGACGGTCCGTTGACCAAGCGGACAGAGCGGTGGGTACGTGACCGCGTGGCCGGTGACCGGGGGATCTCCACCATCGAGGTGGTCATCATCGCCCCGGTCTTCTTCCTCTTCATTCTGGTCCTCGTCGCCTTCGGCCAACTGGCCAACGGGCGCGGGGCGGTCGACGGCGCCGCGCGCGACGCGGCCCGGGCCGGCTCCATCCAGCGGAACGAGGGCACCGCGATGGCCGAGGCCCGCAGGGCGGCCCAGGCGGATCTCGACGAGGTCTGCTCGGGCGCGGTGGAGGTGGAGAAGAAGAGCGCGGGGTTCGAACCCGGCGAGTTCTTCACGGTGGAGGTCTCCTGCGAGATCCGCGGCCTCGCCATGCTCGGCCTCGACATCGAGACCCGGATCAGCGGCAAGGCCACCTCGCCGCTGGACCCCTACCGGAGGGCGGCATGAGAAGCCTCCTGGACGGGCTGCGGGCCCGCCTCGCGGCGCGCGGGGCGGCCCTGGACGACCGGGGCTCCGGCGCCGGCGCCCTGATCATCTTCAGCATCCTCTTCCTGGCGCTGGCCGCCTTCGTGGTCGACGGCGGCATGGCCATCGCCCAGCGGGAGCGGGCGGCGGACATCGCCGAGCAGGCCGCGCGGTTCGCGGCGCAGGACATCGACCGCGCAGCCCTATACGCGGGCACGGGCGGCGCTCCGATCAGGTACCAGAACTGCGGTGCCCGGGTGCGCACGTTCACCGAGAAGGCGGAGATGTCGCTCCCCGACCAGAACGCGTCCGGCTGCATCTCCGCCAACGCCCAGCAGGTCCAGGTCGAGATCCAGCTCACCTACCGCCCCGTACTCGGCCTCTACCACCGCGGACCGGTCACCGTACGCGGCAGAGCGATCGCCGAGTCCCTGACCGGATAAGTCCGGAGTCCGGCCCCACCCGTCCCGCCCACCGCACCTCTCCACACAGAAGGCCGCCATGGCACGCAGAACCTCCCGCACGAACGCCGCACCGAGACCACGACGGACCTTCGGCGACTTCGTCAAGGCGTTCCTCGCGTTCCTGGCGCTGGCCGTCCTGGTGCTCGGCGTCCCCGTGGCGCTCGCGTCCCAGATCGGGTGGCCCTTCCCCGACGAGGTGCCGTCGCTGGACATGCTCCAGCAGCAGATCACCGTCGACACGTTCATCTACGTGCTGTCCGTGGTCGTGTGGCTGGCCTGGGCGCAGTTCACTGCGTGCGTCCTGGTCGAGGTCAAGGCCGCCGTGTCCGGCTTCGGGATG
The DNA here is from genome assembly GCF_040684275.1 of Streptomyces sp. NPDC091371. Lineage (NCBI taxonomy): Bacteria > Bacillati > Actinomycetota > Actinomycetes > Kitasatosporales > Streptomycetaceae > Streptomyces > Streptomyces sp. NPDC091371. Next base: position 8,753 of record NZ_JBFBFP010000040.1, on the reverse strand, counting down.
CCGGCGCGCGTGCCCGGCGCCGGGGCGAGCCAGGCCCTCGCCCGGCAGCTGGTCGCGGCCCTGCTCCTGGTGACCGCGGGCGCGGCGAGCTTCGCCCCCGGTCTCTCGCAGCTCGGCCAGTCCCTGGACGACCAGCACCGCCCGGGCGTCGCGGCGTCCGCCCAGCAGACCCCCGGGCCGCAGGCGCAGCAGGCGGCGCAGGAGCAGCAGGCCGCCGAGCGGGCGGAGGCCGACCGGCAGGCGGCGGAGCAGGCCAGGGAGGACGGTACGAAGTTCTACCGGATCCAGCCCCCGCAGGGCCGCCACCACGACTCGCTGTGGGAGATCTCCGAGCGCCACCTGGGTGACGGCCGCCGCTACTCCGAGATCTACGAGCTCAACAAGGACCGCGTCCAGCCGGACGGCGAGAAGCTCTCCAAGGCCAGCCTGATCCGACCCGGCTGGATCATGGAGATGCCCGCGGACGCGTACGGCGGCGACCTCGTGGAGATGCCGGACGAGGCGCCCCAGGTGTCCGAGAAGGTGCGCGGGCAGATCGAGGAGTACGCCAAGAGCGGCGACCACCCGCTGGCCTCGGGCCACACCGCCGAGAAGGGCGCGGGCGCCTCCACGGGGTCCGTGGACAAGGACACCACCCAGATCGTCCTGCCCCGGGACTGGGCCACGCAGGACAAGTCCGGTGCGGCGAACGGCACCGCCGAAACCGGCGACCAGGCCCAGGCGACGGCCGCCGACGACTCCTCCTTCGGCCTCCCCGAGGCCCTCCTCGCGTCCCCGCTGCTGGCCGCGGGCCTGCTGGCCGCGCTCGGCCGCCGTCGCCGCACCGCCCTGTGGCAGTCCGCGATGGGCACCGTCACCGGCCGCGGCACCACGCCGCCCGTCCCCACCGGCGAAGCCGCCAACGTCCAGGACGCCCTGTTCGTCGGCGCCGACCCCGACGCCGTACGCCGCCTCGACCGCTCCCTGCGCGGCCTGTCCGAGGCGCTCACCGCCGCCTCCCGCCCGCTGCCGACCGTGTACGCGGCCTGGCTGGTCGGCGGCGAGATCCACCTCCAGCTCGGCGACGGCGAGGACGCCCCGCCCGCGCCGTGGCAGCAGGGCCAGGACCAGACGGTCTGGCGCCTGGACGAGACCGCCGCCGAAGCCTCCCCGGCCAGCGAGACGGCGGCCCCGTACCCCGGCCTGGTCAGCCTCGGCACTGTCGACGGCAACCGGCTGCTGCTGAACCTGGAATCCGTACCCGGCGTGGTCGCGCTGACCGGAGGACCGGAGAACCGGGCCGCGGTCATGTCCTCCATCGCCGCCGAACTCGCCACCAACGGCTGGTCGGACCGCCTGGCGATCACCCTGGTCGGCTTCGGCGAGGAGCTCACCGCGCTGGCGCCCTCCCGGCTGCGCCACTTCCCGGGCATCGAGGACCTGCTGCCCGTCATGGACGCCGAGACCCGGCAGCGGGCCGGCGCGCTGGGCGCCGCGGGCCACGACTCCGTCCTCACCGGCCGCAGCGGCCACGCGCAGAACAACCGGTGGGCGCCGCACCTCGTGCTGCTCGCCGCCGAACCGACCGAGGCCCAGGCCGCCGAGCTCTCCGCACTGGGAACGGACGCGGCCCGGCTCGGCATCGGCTACCTCATCGGGACGGCCACCAGCAACCTCCCCGGCGCGGTCTGGGAGCTGGAGGTCACCGCCGACGGCAGGCTCCTCGCCCCCGTGCTGGGTCTCGAACTCGAGGCCCAGACGCTGCCCCGTGCCCAGCACGAAGCCGTCGTGCAGCTCTTCCGGGACGCCGACGGCGAGGCCGGCCAGGACCCGAACCCCGACCCGGGCGCCCCGCCGTTCCTCGTCGACGTCACCGAGCAGAAGCCCCCGGCGGTCTTCGCCCGGCTCATCGGCCCCCTGGAACTCATCGGCCTCGACACCCCGGACCCCGACCGCGCGGCCCTGATGGCCGAGGCACTGGCCATGTGCCTGCTGCACCGCGAAGGGGTCAACCCGCGGGTGCTCGCCGCCGCGCTGTGGCCGCGCGGTGTGACCGACGACGTCCGCGACGCGCTCATCGAGCGGCTGCGGGAATGGCTGGGCACCGACCCGGACGGCACCCCGCGCCTGCGCTCCGGCGAGGCCGGCCGGCTCACCCTGGCCCCGTCCGTCGTATCCGACCTGGACGTGATGCGGTCGCTGCACTACGAGGCGACGCAGGGCCGGTTCGCCCGCAACGAGAACGCCCGCGGACGGATGCTCACCGACGCGCTGGGACTCGTACGGGGCGGCCTGCTGCCGGACCGTGCCGAGGGCCGGTACGGCTGGCTCTCGCACGAGATCATCGACGCGCAGCTGCCGCTGCTCGTCACCGAGATCGCCCTGACGCTGTCCGAGCACCAGCTCGGCAAGGACCGTCCGGAGCAGGCCATCGCCGCGCTGTCCAGCGCCATGAACCTGTCGCCCGGCGACGAGCGGCTGTGGAACGAGCTGCTGCGGGCCACCCACGCCACCGGGGACACGGACCGGCTGACGGCGCTCGCCGAGTCGCTGGCCACCCGCGCCGCCCGGCTCGGCGGCGGCCGCGGCCTGCCCCCGCGCACGGCGGCCCTGCTCCAGGAGCTGCTGCCGTCCTGGCGCGGCGACGACGACGCGGCGGCGGGCTGACCGGTGGACGTCACGGAGGCCCTCGTGGTGGCCGCTGCCGCCGCGTGGGGCGCCGCCGCAGGCCTCCTCGTGCCGCGCGCCGCCCACCGGCTCTCCGTCGGCGCCGACGACGCGTGGCGTACGACCTGCCCGGCCGGGCATCCGCTGACGGGCCCGGCCGGGGGCTGGGTCGGCCGCGCGGTGTGCCCGCCGTGCGGTGCGCACACCGGCGCGTACGCGGCCGCCCCGGTGCCGGTGCTCCTCACCGCGTCGGCTTGCGCGGCCCTCGCCGCGGCCGTCGGCGTCCGCCCCGAACTGCTCGTGTGGCTGGCCCTCGCGCCGTTCGGCGTACTGCTCGCCCTCGTCGACCGGGCGGTGTTCCGGCTGCCCGACGTGCTGACGCTGCCGCTCGCCGCCGCGACGGCGGTGGGCCTCGGCGTGGCCGCCCTGCTCCCCGGAGCGGCCGGCTCGTGGCCGACCGCGCTGCTCGGCGGTCTCGCCCTCGGCGCCTGCTATTTCACGCTCTTCCTCATCAACCCCGGCGGCATGGGCTTCGGCGACGTCAAGCTGGCGCTCACCCTCGGCCAGGTCCTGGGCTGGTACGGCTGGCCCGTGCTGTTCGCCGGAACCTTCGCGGCGTTCCTCGCGGGCGCCGTCCACGGCCTCGGCCTGATGCTGCTGCGCCGCGCCGGCCGCAAGACCGCGATGCCCTTCGGCCCGTTCATGCTCGCCGGGGCGCTGGCGGGCGTGGTCTACGGCGGGCTCTACGGCGGGCTCGGGTGAGCCGACCGGCCTTCGGGGGGTGTGCCCGAATCCGGTCCGGCCCCTGGCGTAGGCTGGATCGGTCCGGACCTTGACACAGACACACCGCCGAAAGGTGACGCACCGGTGACCGACCAGGCCGTTCTCCAGTCTGTCCTCGACCGCGCCGCCGCGGGGGGCCGGATCACCAAGGAAGAGGCGCTCGACCTCTACCGCCACGCGCCGCTGCACGCGCTCGGCCAGGCCGCCGACGCGGTGCGCCGCCGCCGCTACGCCGGTACCGAGCACATCGCGACGTACATCATCGAGCGGAACATCAACTACACCAACGTGTGCGTCACGGCGTGCAAGTTCTGCGCCTTCTACGCGGCCCCCAAGGACACCAAGAAGGGCTGGTCGCGCGACCTCGACGACATCCTGCGCCGCTGCGCGGAGACCGTGGAGCTCGGCGGCACGCAGGTCATGTTCCAGGGCGGGCACCACCCGGACTACGGCGTCGAGTACTACGAGCAGCACTTCTCCGCCATCAAGCAGGCCTACCCCCAGCTGGTCATCCACTCCCTCGGCGCGTCCGAGGTCGAGCACATGGCCCGCATCTCCAAGGTGCCGGTGGAGGAGGCGATCCAGCGCATCCACGCCGCCGGCCTCGACTCCTTCGCGGGCGCCGGCGCCGAGCTGCTGCCGGAGCGGCCGCGCAAGGCGATCGCGCCGCTCAAGGAGTCCGGCGAGCGCTGGCTGGAGATCATGGAGATCGCCCACAAGCTGGGCGTGGAGTCCACTTCCACCATGCTGATGGGCACCGGCGAGACCAACGCCGAGCGCATCGAGCACATCGCGATGATCCGGGACACGCAGGACCGCACCGGCGGCTTCCGCGCCTTCATCCCGTACACCTACCAGCCCGAGAACAACCACCTCAAGGGCCGCACCCAGGCGACGATCTTCGAGTACCTGCGCATGATCGCGATCGCGCGCCTCTTCCTCGACAACATCGCGCACATCCAGGGCTCCTGGCTCACCGTCGGCAAGGAAGCGGGCCAGCTCTCCCTGCACTACGGCGCGGACGACCTCGGCTCGATCATGCTCGAGGAGAACGTCGTCTCCTCGGCCGGCGCCAAGCACCGCTCCAACCGCCAGGAGATCATCGACCTGATCCGCAAGGCGGGCCGCACCCCGGCGCAGCGCGCGACGACGTACGAGCACCTCCTCGTGCACGACGACCCGGCGAACGACCCCGTCGACGACCGCGTCGTCTCGCACATCTCCTCCACCGCCATCGAGGGCGGCACGGCCCACCCCGAGCTGAAGCTCATCTCGACGAACTGACGCCGGACGCCGACGAACTGATGCGTACGCTCCACTCCGCCGAACTCCTCCTCCCGGGGCCGGGATCCGCGCCCGTGCCCGACGGCGCGGTCCTGGTCGAAGGCGACCGGATCGCGGCCCTCGGCCCCTTCACGGAACTCGCCGAGAGCCACCCGCACGCCCGCGCCCGCCGCTGGCCCGGGCTGCTCACCCCGGGGCTGCTGGTCCGCGGCGCGGACGAGCTGCTGGAGCGCACGTACTACCCGGACGACCCGTACGAGGTCACCGAGCTCGGCGCCGACCCCATCAGCGGGGAGGCGGCGCTGGAAGAGCTGAAGATGACGGAGGCGCGCTGGGGCAACAGCGCCCGGCGCGGCACCCAGAAGCTGCTCGCGCGCGGGGTCGTGGCGGTCACCGGCCGCTTCACGGTCCCGGCGGTGCGCACGGCGGTGGTCCGCTCCGGCCTCACGATCCTGCCGCCGGCCGCCTCAGGGCCCACTCCGCCCTCCCTGGACCCCCTCGCCGGGCGGGAGACGGCCGGGCAGGCCTTCTACGGGGTCCTCGAGCCGGGCGCCCCGGCCCGCTTCGCGGTCTTCGCGGTGGCGGACGAGACCGCGCTGCTGGAGCGGGGCGCGACCACGTGCGTGGCCACGGTCATCAGCGGGCGGCTGCTGCACCGCCGTCGGTGACGGGCCGGCCCGCCCCTTCCCTCGCCAGCGCGGCGAGCAGGCAGGCCTGCAGCCGGCTGATCCCGCCGAGCTTGGCGCGTATGTTGCCGACGTGGAACTTCACCGTGCTGACCGAGAGTTGGAGCTCATCGGCGAGCTCCGCGTTCGAGGCGCCGGTGGCCAGGCACACGAAGACCGCCGATTCCTGCTCGGTGAGCTGGGCCCCCTGCGGCACGTGGGTGCCGTACCAGGGGAACCAGCCGGGGACGCTGAAGTTGACGACGCGCGAGGTTTCCACGGTTAAGGGACGCGCGGACCCGACAGATAAGTTCCGCTCGCGTCGTACGGCCAGGCGTTGGCCTTGCAGCCGTGCAGCCCCTTGATCTGCTGCATCATCGCGGGCGCGGGCTTGCCCGGGCCCGGGCAGGTCTCGTGCTCGCGGCCGATCTCGTGCCCCACCTCGTGGTTGACGATCAGCGCCCGGTACTCCTCCACCGGGCCGTTGAACTGCGGCGAACCCTCCTGCCAGCGCTTGAGGTTGACCACGACGGTGTGGCCGGCCCGGCAGTTCGTCTCCCCGATCAGCTCGGGGGTGACCACCTCGCACAGCCGGTCGGTGGTCGTCGGCGTCGCGATCTTCACGGTGAAGTCCACCGGCTGGCCGGGCCCGGCGAGCTGGAAGGCGTACGCAGGGTCCCTGGTCCAGCCGCGCGGGTCCCCGAGGATCCTCTCGACGGCCTTGGCCGCGGCGTCCGGCTCCACCCCGCTGCCCTCCTCGACCTCCACGCGCCAGCGGCGTACGGGCCCCTTGCCCTGGGCCTGGCCGGAGGCGGCGGAGGCCTGGAAGACCCCCGGCCGGGCGGGCGCCCCGGAGGAGGCGGACGGCGACGGCGCGGGCGGGCTCGCGGGAGGCGACGCGGGCGGGGCGGAGTGGTGCGCCGGGGAGGGGGAGCGCCGGCCGCCCTGCGCGGCGGGGTCCCCGCCGCCGGAGGATTCCCCGTCCAGCTGGTCGGGCTGGGCGGCCGACTTCTGCCGGCCGCCGGCGACCGCGGCCCCGTCCCCGGAGCCGCCCGTGTACGCGGCCACCCCGACCGCGACCGCGACGAGCGCCGCCGAGCCGATGAGCGTACGCCGCAGCCGCTTGCGCCGCTCGGCCCGCCGCCTGGCGCGCGGGGTGCGCGAGTTGTCCGGGTTGCTCGGTTTTCGGCGGGTACTGCGGTGGGAGCGACCGGTGGAATGGCCTGCCGGCATCGTGAAGCCTTCTGTTCGCGGCGGCCCCTGCCCGGACCGGCCACGATTCGGGTGCTGATCCGGAGGGTGACCCTCTCACCGGGCCGCACCCCGCCAGTCAACGTGGCCGCGCCCGCCCCGCGCAACTGTCCTCCGGGCCAGTTGTGCCGGTGCACGGCCGCGGTGCCGTGGAGCCCCCGCCACAGGGGGAGGTGCGGCCTGAGAGGATGGGCCCCGTATCCGCCGATCCGTACCGCACACCGAGGGGCCAACGCCAGTGACCCGCGCTTCCCTGGACAAGCAGCCGCACGAAGTCGCCTCCATGTTCGACGGCGTCGCGGCGAACTACGACCTCACCAACGACGTCCTCTCCCTCGGCCAGGCCCGGCTGTGGCGCAAGGAGGTCGCCAAGGCGGTCGCCGCGCGCCCCGGGCACAAGGTCCTCGACCTGGCCGCCGGCACCGCGACCTCCTCGCTGCCCTTCGCCGCGACCGGCGCGTACGTCGTCCCCTGCGACTTCTCCCTCGGCATGCTCAGCGAGGGCAAGAAGAAGCACCCGTGGCTGCCGCTGACCGCCGGCGACGCGACGAAGCTCCCCTTCAAGGACGACGTCTTCGACACCGTGACGATCTCCTTCGGGCTGCGCAACGTCCAGGACACCGACGCCGCGCTGCGCGAGCTGTACCGGGTGACCAAGCCCGGCGGCCAGGTCGTCATCTGCGAGTTCTCGCAGCCCACCTGGGCGCCCTTCCGCACGGTGTACACGGAGTACCTGATGCGCGCCCTGCCGCCGGTGGCGCGCGCGGTGTCCTCCAACCCCGACGCGTACGTGTACCTCGCCGAGTCCATCCGCGAGTGGCCCGACCAGCCCGCCCTCGCCTCCCTCCTCCAGAAGGCCGGCTGGTCCAAGGTCGCCTGGCGCAACCTGAGCGGCGGCATCGTCGCGCTGCACAGAGGTTTCAAGGCCTGATGGACTACGACGCCCTGCTGGAGCGGATCGCGACCGACATCGCCCCGCTGGTCGGCAGCGGCACGCCCGCCGCCTACATCCCGGCCCTGGCAACGGTCGACCCGAACAGCTTCGGGATGGCGATCGCCGACCTCGACGGCAACGTGTACGGGGTGGGGGACTGGCAGGTCCCCTTCTCCGCCCAGTCGATCACCAAGGTCTTCGCCCTCGCCCTGGCCCTCGCCGAGGGCGGCGACAGCCTGTGGGAGCGGGTCGGCCGGGAGCCCTCCGGCAACCCCTTCAACTCGCTGGTGCAGCTGGAGTACGAGAACGGCATCCCGCGCAACCCGTTCATCAACGCGGGCGCCCTCGTGGTCACCGACCGCCTCCAGACACTCACGGGCGACGCGAGCAGCGAACTCCTCGGCTTCCTCCGCGCCGAGAGCGGAAACGAGTCCCTCGCCTTCGACCCGGAAGTGGCGGCCTCCGAGCACGAACACGGCGACCGCAACGCGGCCGTCGCCCACTTCATGGCCTCGTACGGCAACATCGACAACCCCGTACCGGCGCTCCTCGACCACTACTTCTGGCAGTGCTCGATCGAGATGAGCTGCGCCGACCTCTCCCGCGCGGGCCTCTTCCTGGCCCGCCACGGCCTCCGCGCGGACGGCTCCCGCCTCCTCACGCGCAGCGAGGCCAAGCAGATCAACGCGGTGATGCTGACCTGCGGGACCTACGACGCGGCGGGTGAATTCGCCTACCGCGTGGGCCTCCCGGGCAAGAGCGGCGTAGGCGGCGGCATCATCGCGGTCGTCCCGGGCCAATGCGTCCTGACGGTCTGGAGCCCGGGCCTGGACCCCCAGGGCAACTCGGTGGCAGGCGTGGCAGCCCTGGACCGCTTCACGACACTGACGGGGCTGTCGGTGTTCTAGGGGGCGGGGCGAGGGGTACGGGTCCACGCGCGTGCGGGACTTCACCCCCCTCGGGGGGTGGGGGCGGGGCGGTGTCTGCCCACCCGCCCCCGAGTGCGGGTCCGCCCCGAAGGGGCCCCACCGGGGCGGAACGGAACAGACCACCGGGACCCGGCAATTGGCGGGACCTTCACTGGGCGGAATCAGGGAGGGCGCGGGGGGTTTCCCGTCAGTCCCATAGTCCTTCCGTGTCGGAACGGCTCGTCAAGGGCGCTCCTCCTTCGTCGTCGCGTCGCTTCGCGA
>NZ_JBFBFP010000039.1:0-76828 GCF_040684275.1 Streptomyces sp. NPDC091371 | reverse complement strand
CGATCGCGAAGCGACGCGACGACGAAGGAGGAGCGCCCTTTACAGGCCGGCCCGACACGGAAGGACTATGGGACTGACGGGAAACCCCCCAGGACATCTCTGATTCCGCCCAGCCTGGACCCCGCCAACCGCGCAGCCCCCGCCCCACAGCCGGGGGCGGGCGGGCAAACACCGCCCTGCCACCACGCCCCGAGGGGGAAAGGTCCCGCACGCGCGTGAACCCGTACCCCCGGACCCGGCCCCGCCCCCGCCCCGCCCTCACCCCCGCCCGAGCGTCAGCTCGTACCGCCTGCCGTACCTCGTGCCGCCCGGCAGGGGGAAGCGGTCGGCCAGGGTCATGCCCAGGCGTTCGGCCACCGCGCTGGAGCGGAGGTTCTCGTCGTCGATCATCGCCACCACGTGGGGGACCCCCGCCTCCCGTACGCGTTCCAGGGTGGCCAGGGCGGCGGCGTACGCGTAGCCCTTGCCCCACGCGGAGCGGCCGAGGCGCCAGCCGATCTCGATCTCGCCGACCGGCCCCCACGCCTTCTCCTCCGGCCACGGCTGCGCGCCCGTGAAGCCGAGCACCTGGCCCGCGTCGTCCAGCACGGTCCACAGGCAGTAGCCGAGCTGTGCGTCGTGCATGCGCTGGCGCGCGGTGATCTCCTCGTAGAAGGACAGCTCCGCGGGGCCGCCGAGGAACTCCATGACGTCGGGGTCGTGGAAGGTCCGGTGCCAGGCGAAGGCGTCCTCGTCGGTGGGTACGCGCAGCTGTATGGCGGGGAGCGGCCGGGTCGGCGAGGTGTTCATCGGGGCAGCCCTTCGGATCGCGATCTCTCTCGCTGCATAGACTGCACATGTCCGGTGCCGTTGGGCACCCTTTATCGAGTAACGAGCCTTCGGGAGACCCCGCTGTGACCGAGCCCCTCTCCGAACACTCCGCGGACGTGATCGTCGTCGGGGCCGGGCCCGCCGGCTCGACCACCGCCTACTACCTCGCCAAGGCCGGACTGGACGTCCTGCTGCTGGAGAAGACGGCCTTCCCCCGGGAGAAGGTCTGCGGCGACGGGCTGACCCCGCGCGCCACCAAGCAGCTGGTGGCGATGGGCATCGACATCTCCGAAGAGGCGGGCTGGCTCCGCAACAAGGGCCTGCGCATCATCGGCGGCGGGCAGCGGCTCCAGCTGGACTGGCCGGAGCTCGCCTCCTTCCCGGACTACGGGCTCGTCCGCAAGCGCGACGACTTCGACGAGACCCTGGCCCGCCAGGCGCAGAAGGCGGGCGCCCGCCTGTACGAGCGCTGCAACGTGGGCGAGCCGGTCCGCGACCCGCGGACCGGGCACATCACCGGCGTTCAGGCGAAGCTGGGGGAGGAGAAGACCCCGGTCACCTTCCACGCCCCGCTGGTCGTCGCGGCCGACGGCAACTCCTCGCGCCTCTCCCTCGCGATGGGCCTGCACCGGCGCGAGGACCGGCCGATGGGTGTGGCCGTCCGTACGTACTTCACCTCGCCCCGCCACGACGACGACTACCTGGAGTCCTGGCTGGAGCTGTGGGACCGGCGCGGCGCGCAGGACCGGCTGCTGCCCGGCTACGGCTGGATCTTCGGCATGGGCGACGGTACGTCGAACGTCGGCCTCGGCATCCTCAACTCTTCCTCCGCCTTCAAGGAGCTGGACTGGCGCGAGGTCCTCAAGGCCTGGTGCGCGTCCATGCCGGAGGACTGGGGCTACACCCCCGAGAACATGACCCAGCCGATCCGCGGCGCGGCCCTGCCGATGGCCTTCAACCGGCAGCCGCACTACACCAAGGGCCTGCTGCTGGTCGGTGACGCGGGCGGGCTGGTCAACCCGTTCAACGGCGAAGGCATCGCGTACGCGATGGAGTCGGGCCAGATCGCGGCCGACGTCATCGTGCAGGCCCACGCCCGGTCCACCCCGGCGCAGCGCGAGCTGGCGCTGCACAACTACCCGAAGGTGCTCAAGGAGACCTACGGCGGCTACTACACGCTGGGCCGCGCCTTCGTGAAGCTGATCGGCAACCCGAAGGTGATGAAGGTGGCCACGCAGCGCGGCCTGACGCACCCGGTGCTGATGAGGTTCACGCTGAAGATGCTGGCCAACCTCACGGACCCGACGGGCGGCGACGCGATGGACCGCATCATCAACGGTCTCTCGAAGGTGGCCCCGAGGGCCTAGTGCTCCGTGCCCGTGTCCGCGCCGTCGCCGTGCACCGTGCGCACGGCGCGGGCCAGCAGGGCCAGGCCGCACACCAGCAGTGCCCCGGAGGCGGTCCAGCCGAGTCCGAGGGTGAGGGGGTGGCCGGGCTTCTGCCAGGGGCGGGCGGTGGTCAGCAGCCAGCCGCCCACGGCCAGCATGCCGAGGCCCAGCGCGGCCGGCAGGGCGGTGGGGTCGCCGGGCCCGTGGTCCTCGTACGGCTTCGGGTTCACGGGGCCACCGCCTTAGGGGTCGAACAGTCGGATCGCGCCGTGGCCTATCTTCGCAGGGCCTCGGCCGGTTCGATACGGGCCGCCCGCCAGGCGGGATAGAGGCCGGCCAGCAGTCCGGTGACCAGCCCGACGGCGGGGGCCGCGGCGACGGTGGCCGGGTGGATCACGGGGGTCCAGTCGCGGGCGAGGGAGACGGCGACCACGGTCAGTTCGCCGAGCGAGGTCCCGACGAGCCCGCCGAGCGCGCCCAGCGCCGCCGACTCGGTGAGGAACTGGGCCGACACGTGCCGCCCCCGGGCGCCGAGCGCGCGGCGCAGTCCGATCTCGCCGGTCCGCTCCAGCACGGCGACGAGGGTGGTGTTGGCGATCCCCACCGCGCCGATGACCAGGCAGATCCCGGCGAGGAGCAGGAAGAGCGCGCTCAGGTCGGAGGTGACGCCGGAGCGCAGCATCCGCGGGTCGGGCGGCGGTACGGCCTTGAGGTACTCGGGGTGGTCGGGGCGCAGGGCGAGCGGGGCGAGGTCGGCGACCTGGCGGGCGGCGCCGAGTTCGGTGGCGATCAGCATGCTCGCGCTGCCGGGGGAGGGCTGCCCCCACAGTTCCTCGGCGGTGGCGCGGGGCACGAGCACGGACAGCAGGTTCTCCGGCTTGCGCTCCACGTCGGAGATGATCCCCGCGACGGTGAAGGGCTCCTGCCCGATGTAGAGCGCGGGCCGGGTGGCGAGGGTGGTGATGCCCAGGCGGCCCGCGAGTCCGGCGCCGATGACGACCACGCGCTGTCTGCTCTGCTCGGAGAACTCGTCGTAGAGGCGGCCCTCCTGGAGGGTGGGCACGAGGGCGGCGACGGCTCCGGGGGAGGCGGCGACGACGGACGCGCCGCTGGTGGACGTCCCGCCGGCGGACCCGCCGCCGCTGGAGGGGAGGGAGCCGAGGGTGGTCCGCGAGTCCAGCCGTACCGTCCACAGCACTCCGGCGTGCTCGATTCCGGCGACGGCGCGCAGCCGCTGCTCGGCGTCGGCGGGGAAGCCGGGTCCGGCGAACTGGTCCTGCTGGGAGGCCACGTCCTCGACGGTCACTTCGGTGGCGGTCAGGACGTTGAACCGGCCGTCGATCTGGGAGGAGATGGTGGCGGTGAGGCCGAGCACGGCCACGAAGCTGCCGACGCCGAGGACGGTGCCGAGGGCGGTGAGCACGGCCCGGCCGGGGCGGCGCAGCATGCCGGCGACGGCCTCGGAGAGCGCGTCGCGTACGGACAGCCGGGTCGGCTGGACGGCGCGCTGGACTTTGCTCACGTGCGCAGCCGCCCGTCGTGGATGGTGACGGTCCGGGCGCCGCGCCGGGCCACTTCGGGGTCGTGGGTGATGACGAGGACGGTCATCCCGGAGGTGTGCAGTTCGTCCAGCAGCCCCAGTACGGAGGCCGCGTTGGCGGAGTCGAGGTTGCCGGTGGGCTCGTCGCACAGCAGGAGCGAGGGCCGTCCGACGAGGGCGCGGGCGATGGCCACGCGCTGGCGTTCGCCACCGGACAGCCGCCCGGGCACGGCTCCGGCGCGGTGCCCGAGGCCGACCTGGTCGAGCGCCTCGCGGGCCCGTACGAGGCGCTGCGCGCGCGGTGTTCCGGTGTAGAGCATGGCGAGGGTGACGTTCTCCAGGGCGGACCGGTGGGGCAGGAGGTGGAAGGACTGGAACACGAACCCGATCCGGCGGCCGCGCAGGGCGGTGCGCTCGCGGTCGGGGAGGGCGGCGGTGTCGATGCCGTCGAGGAGGTAGTGGCCGCTGGTGGGGGAGTCGAGCAGCCCGGCGACGTTGAGGAAGGTGGACTTCCCGGAGCCGGAGGGCCCGACGACGGTGATGAACTCGCCGCGCTCCACGACGAGCTCGCAGGGGTGCAGGGCCTCGACGGGCGGCGGGCCGGGGTAGGTGAGGCCGACCCCGCGGAACTCGATGACGGGGGCGGCGCCCGGCTCCGGCACCGGCTGCCTCACGGGGCGGCGCGGGCGGGGGAACCTCACGCGGCGGCCCCCGGGGCGGGGGCGGGGGCGGTTTCCGTGCGGGTGCCGGTGCCGGTGCCTGCTCCCGTGTCGGTGCAGGTCCATGTGCCGGTGCCGGTTTCCGCGCCGGTGCCCGTGCCGGTGCCGGTCCCCGTGCCCGTGCCCGTGCCGGTTCCGGTCCCCGTGCCCGTGTTCGTGCGGGTCCACGTGCCGGTGCCCGTGTCGGTCCGCGTGCCGGTACTCGTGCCTGTGTCAGGGGCGGCCTGCGTGGCGATGGCGAGGGTGGTGCCGGTCTGTGGGCTGGTGCTGGTCGCCGGGCCGGCGGCGCCGGACTTGGTCGGTCCCTTCGGCGCCTTGCCCGGCTGCTGGGGGGCGATGCCGATGACGACGCGGGCGCCGGCCGCGAGCTCGCCGTCCCGGACGGGGGTCACGGCCACGTAGCCGTCGCCGCTGGTGCCGGTCCGGACGGGGATGCGCCGCTGGGTGCCGTCGGCGGACACGGCGGTGACGAGGGTCTGGCCGTCGGGGCTCGCGGACACCGCGGTGACCGGGACCACGAGGGCCTCGCCGTCGGTGGCGGCGGACTCGATGGTCAGCCGGACGTCCTGCCCGGCGAAGCCGGCGGGCAGCGGCTGGTCGGCGCGGACCACCATCCGGTAGCCGAGATCGGCTCCGCCGCCGCCTCCCTTGGCCTGGGCGCCGTCGCCCTGCCCGCCCTGTCCGCCCTGCCCGTTCTGCTGTCCGGTCGTCTGGCCGTTCTGCTGGCCGGTGGACCGCTCGGTGGCGACCAGTGCCACCTTGCCGCGGGCGTCGGTGCCGGCGACCTCGGAGGAGACCACCACGGTCATGCCCGGGCGCAGCAGCTGCTTCTTGTCCTCCTTGAGGTACGCCTCGACGACGAGCTCCCCCGCGGAGAGCGTGAGGACCGACCCGGAGACGGGGCCGCCGATCCGGCCGGTGACGGCGCTGACCCGGGCGGGGAAGGACCCGAGGAACACGGTCTCGGAGGCGGGGAGCATCGGCCCGTCGGCGGCTTCGGCGGCCGTCAGCTTGACCCGGGCCTCGGCGAGCGCCTGCCGGGCGCGCGCGAGGGACCGGCCGGAGTCGCCCGTCGAGCCGCCCGTCGCGCCGGAGGACTTCCCGGGTGCGGAGGTGGGGCCGGGGGGCGTCGTCTTGCCCCCGGGGTCCGGCGTGGTGCCGGGGTTCTCGGGCGCGGTCGAGGGAGCCGGCCCGCCGGAGCCGCCACCCGAACCACCGGAACCGCCCGAGCCGGCGGCGGCGGTCGCGTCCTCGACGGCCCACTGCGCCGACCGTACGGCCTCCCGCGCGGCCTTGAGCGCCTCCCCGCCGTCCGCGACCGCGGGCAGCGGGTCGTAGCCGACGGCCTTGTAGCGCGCGGCGAGCGCGGTCTTCGTACCGGCGCCGAACACGCCCTTCGGGTCGCCGCCCGTGCTGTGTCCGAGCTCGCGCAGCGCTTGCTGCAGCTGGGCCACGTCGTCACCGGTGGCGCCCGGCTTGAGGTCCCGGTAGACCGGCAGGGTCCCCCTGAGGGTGAACACGGGCCGCCCGGACACCTCGGCCAGCAGCTGCCCGGCCGCGACCGGGTCCCCGGCCTTGAGCGGCAGCTTCGTCACCACGGGCGCGCCGGTGCCCTCACCGGAGCGGGGCTGCGGGGCCACCTCGACGCTCTGGTCGGCGACGACGGTCCCGCGCATCACCACCTTCTGCGCGAGCACCCGCCGCTCGACCTCCGCGGTCAGTACTCCCTGCGCGGGCGGCCCGGTCTCGGCGGCGACCTGCGCGGGGGACTTCACCAGGGTGGTGGCCAGCAAGCCGCCGAGGGCCATCAGCGCGGCCCCGCCGACGACCCCGAGCACGACCCGCCGGCCGCGGGCGAGCCCGCCGGCCTCCGGTTCGGCCTTCTCCTCGGCGGCGCGGTCCTGCTCGGCTCCGGTCACGTCCACGACGACATCCTGCAGTTCACTCATCCGCCGAGGACACCCTTGCCGGAGCCCCGGTCGGGCATGCACTTTTTGACGGCGTCCAGGTGCTGCGTCTTGAGCTCGGTCATCTGCTCCGTGGTCACGGCGCGGTCGCCGATCTGCCCGGTTACCGGATCGGGATCCGGGTACCAGGAGACGCCGTTCTCGCGCAGGCACTTGGACTCCGCTTGGGCGGCGGCCAGCCTCTTCGGGTCGGCCGGCTCGGGAGAGGGCGGCGGCGGGACCTTGTCCTTGCACGCTTCCTGGGCGGCGGGGAGCTTCTCTATGGACGCCGGATCGTCCTTCTTCACGCGGGGTGCACCGTAGTCGGTGTGCGTGATCTTCACCCCGTTGGCCTTGAGGCAGTCGTGGTAGGCGATGTCCTCCTTGGTGGGCGGAGGGCTGTCGCTTGCCTTGGGCTCGCCGTCACCCGAGCAGGCGGTGAGTGCGAGGGACGCGGCGATGAACAGGGCGGTGGCGTACTTGCGCATGCTGGCGCTTCCCTCGGGATGGGAGTGTGGAATGGGAGCGTCCGTGCGACGGGTAAGAGTGCGAACGCGGTTCGTGATCCTAAGGAGAGATCCCGTACGACTACAAGTCCCCTTCAGTGCAACTTTTCTGACGGTTCATGGGCTGAGAAGCAGCTTGTGCGCCACGTACTTGTGTCGTTAACTCCCCTTCGACCTCAGGCGGTTTCGGAATGCCGAACTGTCTATTTCTACGATGGGGAATGTGCGAATGAACAAGAACCTGCGTGGATTACGTCTCGCGGCCGCCCCTGCGGCAATTGCGGTCGCCATGTTGGTCGGGGCGGCCGCTCCCGCCTCGGCGTGGGCCCGTGACGGCTATCTCGAGCCGGAGGAGATGGGGCTGTACTACCTGGTCAACCGCGGCGGCTGCGTCTTCGACTACAACAACAACGAAGAGACGCTCACGGACAACCAGTTCAACGGTCCCGCCGGCTGCGACGGTCGAACGAAAGGGGTGAACGACAACACGGAGTCCTACTGGAACCGTGACAATGTCGGCTGGTACGTGTACACGGACTGGAAGTACGGCGGAATCAAGGGCTCCATTCCGAGCGGCTACACGGGGAACGCGAGCGCCAACTACAAGAACAAGATCAGCTCGTCGAGCTGGTACTGGTAGGCATTCGGAGCCACAGGTCAGCAGGAACACCTCGGTAGCGAAGGAACCCACCAGATGCCACCCACACAGCGCCGCCGGTTCGCCGCGGCAGCCGCCCTGTTGGCAGCGACCCTCCTGTCAGGGTGCGCGGGCTCAGGTGGGAAGACGGGCAAGAGCGGCGGCGAACCCGCCCTCGGCCCCGTCTCCATGAACCCCGCCACGATCTCACTCTCGTTTCCGATGGACGCCTACATGGACACGGACGGTGAGCGCGGGCGGATGGACGCCGCACAGTACAGGCTGACCGCCCAGTGCATGGCCCGCTACGGGTTCCCCTACGAGCAGCCGGCGAAGCCCGCCACCGGCGGCGCCACCTCGAAGGAGGACCGGCATCAGAACATGTTCGGGATCAACGACCCCGCGTACGCGGCGGCGTACGGGTACTCCCTGGACTCGGGGCGTGCGCGTCCGCCCCGACCGACGCAGCCGCAGCTCAGCGACAGTGCGTCCACGGTCCTGCACGGTCAGCGCCCCGACGACAAGGGGCAGGGCAACCCCGGCCCGATGAGTGACGAGGAAGCCCAGGTAGCGGACAGCGGTATCACCGTCGGCGGGCAGAAGGTGCCTGCCGGGGGCTGCCAGCGGGAGGGGTACCGCAAGCTCTACACGCCGACGAAGGACAGTGTGGACCTGCTGTTCACCTTCGGCCTCGCCTCGGAGGCGCACACCCGGGCGCAGGAGGACTCCCGGGTCGTGGACGTGCTCGCGAAGTGGTCGGGGTGCATGGCCAAGGCCGGGTACGGCGGCGTCAAGTCGCCGTACGAGGTGGTTCAGACGCTGGGCATCGGCGACGACCCGGCCGGGCCCAAGGCGATCGCCGTCGCCACTGCGGACGTCGCGTGCAAGCGCGAGGTGAACCTCGTCGGGATCTGGGCGGCTGCCGAGAAGGCCTACCAGGAGCGGCTCGTCGAGGAGCACGCCGAGACCCTCGCCCTGTACAAGAAGCAGCGCGACGCCCGCTTCAAGCTGGCGGCCTCGCTCGCCTGAGCCCGCCGCGCGCGCTGCGCCCGCCGACCGGCCCCGGTCTTCTCGGCCGGGGCCGCTCCGGCTACCCCGCGATCCGGCACTTGCGCAGGGCGCCGACGTGGTCCCGCTTGAGGCTCGCCCGCTGTTCCTCGGTCAGCCCGCGGTCGGTGAACTCGCCGGTGACCGGATCCGGGTCCGGGTACCAGGTGACGCCCTCGGCCCGCATGCAGTCCGTCTTCTTCTGCTCCGCGGCGATGGCCTCGGGGGAGGCCTGCCGGGGGGTGGGCGGCGGCGGGAGCTTGCCGGCGCAGGCGGCCTCGGCCGCGGCCTGCTTCTCCAGGGGCTGGGTCTTGTCCACGCGGGGCGCCCCGTGGTCCGTGTGCACGATCTTCAGGCCCTGGCTCTGGAGGCAGTCGTAGTACGCGATTTCCGCCGCGCTGGGCGGCGGGCTGTCGCTCGCCTTGGGTTCTCCGTCACCTCCGCACCCTGTCAGGGATATGCAGATGAGGAGAAGCGGGGCGAAATGGCGTGCGTGCACGGCTGGGGTTTCCCTTGTGGCAGTAGAAGTGGAATTCGCGGCTCCGTGGCCAGGAGTGGCGAGGGCGTGCCGGGTGAGAGTAGGGGTGCGCGGCGGGAGCGTGCAACGTGCATACCGGACACGGACCTGACGGGCCGTTAGGCGCGATTCCGACTAGACGCGGGATTCCTCCGGGCCGTTGAATCCGGCTCACCCGAAAAGAGAGGCACGTGTGATGAATCGAGCAGCGGGAAAGCTGGCGTCCGGTTGTGTTGCCGCGGTTTCGGCAGGTGCGATTCTGCTGGGTGCGGCAGGGCCTTCGGCCGCCTATGGCAAGGACGGAAACCTGGAAGGCGACGAGCTTGGACTTTACTACCTGACGGGCCAGTCGGGTTGTGTCTTCGACCTGTATACGAATGACATGAACTTCGCCGACGACACCTTCAAGCCCACGTGCAACGGCATGTACAAGGGCGTGAACGACAACACCGAGTCCTATCTGAACCGGGACGCCGTCGCCTGGAAGGTGGGTACCGACAAGGACCTGGACGGCAATGTCGGTGAGATCCCGTCCAAGTACGTGGGCAATGCCTCCGCCACGTTCAAGAACAGGATCAGCTCGGCCGCGTACACCCTCCACCCCTGATGCCCGCCGTCCGCGCGGTCCGCGCCGCCTCCGCCGTCCTGCTGACCGGGGCGCTGCTGTCCGCCTGCGGTGGCGCCGGCGGCGCCACCGGCGGTGAACCCGAGCTCGGTCCGATCGAGGTCAATCCGGCCACGGCCGCGCTGTCCCTCCCCATGGACGCGTACACGGACACCGAGGCCGAGCGCATCCGGATGGGCCAGGTCCAGCAGACCCTGGTCTCCCGGTGCATGGCCCGGTACGGGTTCGCGTACGAGGGCGTGCGCGCGGCCGAGCCCTCAGCGGCGGGGGCGCCCGATGACCGGCACCGGTACCTCTTCGGGCTGGCCGATCCGCAGTTCGCCGCGGTCCACGGCTACGACAAGTCCGCCGACGGGGCGACCCCGCCCAAACCGGCCGCCCCGCAGCTGAGCGACAGCGCGTACGTGGTCATGAACGGCGAACAGCGGGGAGCCCAGGGAGGCAAGCCGCTGGACGCGCCCACCGAGGAGGAGGCCGCGCAGCTCGACAGCGGTCTGACGGCGGCCGGGCAGAAGGTGCCGGCCGGCGGGTGCGGGCGGGAGGGGTACCGGAAGCTGTACGCGCCGACGAGGGACAGCGTGGACCTGCTCTTCGCCTTCGGGCTGGCATCCGAGGCGCACGAGCGGACGAAGCAGGACTCCCGCGTCGCGGGCGCGCTGAGGAAATGGTCGGCGTGCATGGACAAGTCCGGATACAGCGGGATCGATACGCCTTATGACGTCGTCGAGAAGCTGGGCCTGGAGAACGAGAGGGGCGGCCCCCGGGCCGTCACCGCGGCGAAGGCCGATGTCGCCTGCAAGCGCGAGGTGAACCTGGTCGGGATCTGGGCGGCGGCCGAGAAGGCCTACCAGCAGCGGCTCGTCGAGGAGCACGCCGAGACCCTCGCGCTGTACAAGAAGCAGCGCGAGGAGCGCTTCAAACTGGCGGCCTCGCTCGTCTGAGGCGGCCGCGGGCACGCCGAAGGGCCGGTACTCCACCCCCGAGCGGGGGAGTACCGGCCCTTCGTGCCGCCTTGTGGGCCCTTGTGGGCCCTGTGGGGCTCAGAGGACGCGGACGGCGCCCGTCGGCTTGTCGTAGCTCAGGCTGCGCTCGACGATGCCCGTGCTGGGGTTCTGCGCGCCGACGAACTTGCCGCCGCCGACGTAGATGGCGACGTGGTACGCGGAGCCGCGGGAGCCCCAGTACAGGATGTCGCCGGGCTGCAGGGCGCTCAGGGAGACCGAGGTGCCGGAGGAGGACTGCGCCTGGGACATGCGCGGCAGGGAGATGCCAGCCTGGCGGTAGGCGGCCTGCACGAGGCCCGAGCAGTCGAACGAGGACGGGCCGGTGCCGCCCATGACGTACGCCTTGCCGACCTGCGCGCGGGCGAAGTTGACGATCGCGGCGGCGGAGCCGGTGGCCGGGGCGGTCACGGTGCCGACGCCCTGCTGCGAGGTGCTGCCGGAGCCGGAGCCGGAGCCGGAGCCCGAGGTGCTCTGGAGGGAGGTGCGGGCGGCGGCACGGCTGGCGCGCTCGGCCTCGGCCTTGCGGTCCGCCTCCTCCTTCGCCTTCTTCTCCTCGTCGGCCTTCTTCTGGGCCGCTTCCTTGGCCTGCTTCGCCTCGGCGGCGGCGCCGGTGCGGGCGCTCTCCTCCTGGGCGTTCAGCTCGCCCTCGACGGCGGCCGAGCGGGTGTTCTCGGCGGCCGTGGTGACGGCGGAGGAGACTTCGGCGGCCAGGTCCAGGTTCAGGACCGGCATCTCGAGCGTCGTCTCGGCCACGGGCTCGGCGGGGGACGCGCTCGCCGTGCCGGCCATCGCCAGGGTGCTGAGGACGCCACCGGCAACTCCGGCGCGGACCGCGAGCTTCGAGGCGCTGCGGCGGGGCTTCCGGTGGCTGGGTATGTGAGCGGTATGGGACATGAGTACAACCGCTATCAGGGGGTCAGGGTTCCCTTCAAGAAACGTGGTCTGCGCCACAGTTGTGCGCGAAGCGCGCGAACCGGGCGCGTCGCATTGCTCATTGACGCCGTAACGGGCTAAACGGACACGCCTTCACAAGGCTGTGATCATGGGGTTTCCGCAATAAGTCCGAATTGATCCACGCCTACCATCCCTTCGCACCGATGGCCAAGCCCTCTTTCGGAAGCGGAGATTCAGAGTGGCGCAGGTCACAGGAGAGTCACGCTGTGAGGGTGTTGTGGCCCGTCCGTGATCCGGTTGTGAACCAGCCGGCGGATTCGCGGGCCCGGCGGCGGACCTCCGCGCGGCCGCGCCGCCGTCCGCTCGTGAACGGGCGCACGTGGATTCCGACCCCTCGGGGACCCCGGCGGGCCCGCGTCCACCTCCGTACGCGGAGGCTCCCCCGCCCGGGGGACGTCGATCCCTTTATCACCCCGGCGTTCGCGTCGCCAATTTGCCTGCACCAGCCATCATTTGATAGGGCAACCCGCCCCCTACCTGCGGTAACGAGCTCGGATGTCACCTTTGGTGATCATGTGGATGCTTCGCGTACGAAGATCACCACTCATCGGACTTCATGATCGTTCGTCAGGTGGTGGAGATCACAAACTCGTTGTTGTAACCCGTGTCGCAGATCACAGACGCGCAGGCATAAGATGCGCACCAGTCCGGCTTGTGAACTGCCTCACATGCGAGCGATGCGAGCGAGGCGGGGCACTCGGCGCCGGCAGCGGTCCAACGGTCAAGGACGACTGGAAGGAGCGAGGAGCGTGAATGCGTACGCGCCCATCCTCGTGCTCGGCGCCCTCGGCGCAGGGTTTGCGATCTTCTCCGTGGTCATGGCCACGCTGATCGGCCCAAAACGGTACAACCGGGCGAAGCTCGAGGCGTACGAGTGCGGCATCGAGCCCACTCCGACGCCGGCCGGCGGCGGCCGCTTCCCCATCAAGTACTACCTCACGGCGATGCTCTTCATCGTCTTCGACATCGAGGTGGTCTTCCTCTACCCCTGGGCCGTCACCTTCGACTCCCTGGGGATCTTCGGGCTCGTCGAGATGCTGCTCTTCGTGCTCACCGTCTTCGTCGCCTACGCCTACGTCTGGCGCCGCGGCGGCCTGGAATGGGACTGAGGGGCTGAATTTCCATGGGACTGGAAGAGAAGCTGCCGAGCGGCTTTCTGCTGACCACCGTCGAACAGGCCGCGGGCTGGGTGCGCAAGTCATCCGTCTTCCCCGCGACCTTCGGCCTGGCCTGCTGCGCGATCGAGATGATGACCACCGGAGCGGGCCGGTACGACCTGGCCCGCTTCGGCATGGAGGTCTTCCGCGGCTCCCCGCGCCAGGCCGACCTGATGATCGTGGCCGGCCGGGTCAGCCAGAAGATGGCGCCGGTGCTGCGGCAGGTGTACGACCAGATGCCCGCTCCCAAATGGGTCATCTCCATGGGGGTTTGTGCATCTTCGGGTGGAATGTTCAATAACTACGCGATTGTCCAGGGCGTCGACCACATCGTCCCCGTGGACATCTACCTCCCCGGCTGTCCGCCGCGCCCCGAGATGCTGTTGGACGCGATCCTCAAGCTCCACCAGAAGATCCAGACCTCCAAGCTCGGCGTGAACCGGGAAGAGGCGGCCCGCGAGGCGGAGGAAGCGGCCCTCAAGGCCCTCCCCATCATCGAGATGAAGGGGCTGCTCCGGTGAGTGAGACCCGCGAACCCAACCCCGACAAGGAACTCAGCCGCCAGAACCTCCCCGGCCAGCGCGGGGACCACGGCGAGGAGGTCCGCGTCCAGCGCGGCATGTTCGGCGCCCGGAACGGCGGCGACACCTCCGGCTACGGCGGCCTCGTGCGGTCCGTACGCATGCCCGGCGGAACGAGCCGCCCGTACGGCTCCTACTTCGACGAGGTGGCCGACGAGTTCGAAGGCGCCCTGGAGGAGCAGGACCTGGTCCCCGCGAACGCCATCGAGAAGACGGTGGTCGACCGGGGCGAGCTCACCTTCCACATCGCCCGCGAGCACCTCGTCCGCGTCGCCCGCACCCTGCGCGACGACCCGGCCCTGCGCTTCGAGCTCTGCACCGGCGTCTCCGGAGTGCACTTCCCCGACGACAAGGGCCGCGAGCTGCACGCCGTCTACCACCTGCGCTCGCTCACCCACGGCCGGATCCTGCGGCTGGAGGTGTCCGTCCCGGACGGCGACCCGCACATCCCGTCGCTCGTCTCCGTCTACCCGACCAACGACTGGCACGAGCGCGAGACGTACGACTTCTTCGGCCTGATCTTCGACGGGCACCCGGCCCTCACCCGGATCATGATGCCGGACGACTGGCAGGGCTTCCCGCAGCGCAAGGACTACCCGCTCGGCGGCATCGCCGTCGAGTACAAGGGCGCCCAGATCCCGGCTCCCGACCAGCGGAGGTCGTACAGCTGATGTCAACGTCAAACCACGCCTCCTCGCGCGAGACCACCGAGGGCCTCGTCTACACCGTCACCGGCGGCGACTGGGACGAGATCGTCCAGTCCGCGGCCAAGGCCGACGACGAGCGGATCGTCGTCAACATGGGCCCCCAGCACCCCTCCACCCACGGAGTGCTCCGCCTGATCCTGGAGATCGACGGCGAGACGGTCACCGAAGCCCGCTGCGGCATCGGCTACCTGCACACCGGCATCGAGAAGAACCTCGAATACCGGAACTGGACGCAGGGCACCACCTTCGTCACGCGCATGGACTACCTGACGCCGTTCTTCAACGAGACGGCGTACTGCCTCGGCGTCGAGAAGCTCCTGGGCATCACCGACCAGATCCCGGACCGCGCCACCGTCCTGCGGGTCCTGCTGATGGAACTCAACCGGATCTCCTCCCACCTGGTGTGCATCGCCACCGGCGGCATGGAGCTGGGCGCGACCACGATCATGATCTACGGCTTCCGCGACCGCGAGCTGATCCTCGACATCTTCGAGCTGATCACCGGCCTGCGCATGAACCACGCGTTCATCCGCCCCGGCGGCCTCGCGCAGGACCTGCCCCCGGGCGCCGTCGACCAGCTGCGCGACTTCATCAAGACCATGAAGAAGAACCTGCCGGAGTACGACAAGCTCGCCACCGGCAACCCCATCTTCAAGGCCCGCATGCAGGACGTCGGCTACCTCGACCTCACCGGCTGCATGGCGCTCGGCGCCACCGGCCCGATCCTGCGCTCCGCCGGCCTGCCGCACGACCTGCGCAAGTCGGAACCGTACTGCGGCTACGAGAACTACGAGTTCGACGTACCGACCACCGAGACCTGCGACTCCTACGGGCGGTTCCTGATCCGCCTGGAGGAGATGCGCCAGTCGCTGCGGATCGTCGAGCAGTGCCTGGAGCGGCTGGAGCCGGGCCCGGTGATGGTCGCCGACAAGAAGATCGCCTGGCCGGCGCAGCTCGCGATGGGCCCCGACGGCCTCGGCAACTCGCTCGACCACATCCGCAACATCATGGGCACCTCCATGGAGGCCCTCATCCACCACTTCAAGCTGGTGACCGAGGGCTTCCGGGTACCGGCCGGGCAGGCGTACGCGGCGGTCGAGTCGCCCAAGGGCGAGCTCGGCGTCCACCTCGTCTCCGACGGCGGAACCCGCCCCTACCGGGTCCACTTCCGCGACCCGTCCTTCACCAACCTGCAGGCCATGGCCGCGATGTGCGAGGGCGGCCAGGTCGCCGACGTCATCGTCGCCGTCGCCTCCATCGACCCCGTGATGGGAGGCGTCGACCGATGACCGACATCTCATTGGGCATGCCGCAGCTTCCCGCCCCCGACTTCCCGGCCGACGTACGCGCCCGGCTCGAAGCGGACGCGAAGGAAGTCATCGCCCGCTACCCCGACAGCCGCAGCGCGCTGCTCCCGCTGCTGCACCTGTGCCAGTCGGAGGAGGGGTACGTCTCGCGCACCGGAGTCCGCTTCTGCGCCGAGGTGCTGGGCCTGACCACCGCCGAGGTCACGGCCGTCGCCACCTTCTACACGATGTACCGCCGCAAGCCCTCCGGCGACTACCAGGTCGGCGTCTGTACGAACACCCTGTGCGCGGTCATGGGCGGCGACGCCATCTTCGAGGAGCTCAAGGAGCACCTCGGGGTCGGCAACAACGAGACCACCCCCGACGGCAAGGTCACCCTCGAACACATCGAGTGCAACGCGGCCTGCGACTACGCCCCCGTGGTGATGGTCAACTGGGAGTTCTTCGACAACCAGACCCCCGAGTCCGCCAAAGCCATGGTGGACGACCTGCTCGCCGGCCGGCCCGTCGAGCCGACCCGGGGCGCGCCGCTGTGCACGTACAAGGAGACCGCCCGGATCCTGGCGGGCTTCCCCGACGAGCGCGAGGGCGCGGTCGAGGCGACCGGCGGCGCCGGCCCCGCCTCCCTGATCGGTCTGCGGATCGCGCGCGGCGAAGCCCCGCGCACCCCGATCGTCCACCCGCGGGGCGAGGCCACCACCGAGGGAGGGGAGTGATGTCCGTGTCGACTGAGCTGAGCAAGAACGGGACGAGCCCGGAGAAGCTCCTCGCACCCGTCCTCTCGGCGTTCTGGGACGAGCCCGAGTCGTGGACGCTGGAGACCTACCGGCGCCACGAGGGCTACGAAGGCCTGCGCAAGGCCCTCGCGATGACCCCGGACGACCTCATCGCGTACGTGAAGGACTCCGGTCTGCGCGGCCGCGGCGGCGCGGGCTTCCCCACCGGAATGAAGTGGCAGTTCATTCCGCAGGGCGACGGAAAGCCGCACTACCTCGTCGTGAACGCGGACGAGTCGGAGCCCGGGACCTGCAAGGACATCCCGCTCCTCTTCGCCAACCCGCACTCCCTCATCGAGGGAATGATCATCGCGTGCTACGCGATCCGCTCGCAGCACGCCTTCATCTACCTGCGCGGCGAGGTGGTGCCGGTCCTGCGGCGCCTGCACGAGGCGGTGCGCGAGGCGTACGAAGCCGGTTACCTCGGGAAGGACATCCTGGGGAGCGGCCTCGACCTCGACATCACGGTGCACGCGGGCGCGGGCGCGTACATCTGCGGCGAGGAGACGGCGCTGCTCGACTCCCTCGAAGGCCGGCGCGGCCAGCCCCGGCTGCGTCCCCCCTTCCCTGCCGTTGAGGGCCTCTACGCGTGCCCCACCGTGGTGAACAACGTGGAGTCCATCGCGTCGGTTCCCGCGATCCTGAACAAGGGCAAGGACTGGTTCAAGGCGATGGGGACCGAGAAGTCCCCCGGATTCACCTTGTACTCGCTCTCCGGGCACGTCGCGGGCCCCGGCCAGTACGAGGCCCCGCTCGGCATCACCCTGCGCCAGCTCCTCGACATGAGCGGCGGGATGCGGCCCGGGCACCGGCTGAAGTTCTGGACCCCGGGCGGCTCCTCCACCCCGATGTTCACGGACGAGCACCTCGACGTCCCGCTGGACTACGAGGGCGTCGGCGCGGCCGGCTCGATGCTCGGCACCAAGGCGCTGCAGTGCTTCGACGAGACGACCTGCGTGGTGCGGGCCGTCACCCGGTGGACCGAGTTCTACGCCCACGAGTCCTGCGGCAAGTGCACCCCCTGCCGTGAAGGCACGTACTGGCTGGTCCAGTTGCTCCGCGACATCGAGGCCGGCAAGGGCGTGATGTCCGACCTCGACAAGCTGAACGACATCGCCGACAACATCAACGGCAAGTCGTTCTGCGCGCTGGGCGACGGCGCCGCCAGCCCGATCTTCTCCTCGCTGAAGTACTTCCGCGAGGAGTACGAGCAGCACATCACGGGCAAGGGCTGTCCCTTCGACCCCAGGAAGTCGACCCTGTGGGCCGACACGGAGGTGAACGCATGACCGTCGCCACGAACGCACCGGCAGGTGGCGGGGACGCGGCGGTGCCGCCGGAGAACACCGTGGCCCTGACCATCGACGGCATCGAGCTGTCGGTGCCCAAGGGCACGCTCGTCATCCGCGCCGCCGAGCAGATCGGCATCGAGATCCCGCGGTTCTGCGACCACCCCCTCCTCTCCCCGGCCGGCGCCTGCCGCCAGTGCATCGTCGAGGTCGAGGGCCAGCGCAAGCCGATGGCCTCCTGCACCATCACCTGCACCGACGGCATGGTCGTCAAGACCCAGCTGACCTCGGAGGTCGCCGACAAGGCCCAGCGCGGGGTGATGGAGCTGCTGCTCATCAACCACCCGCTGGACTGCCCGGTCTGCGACAAGGGCGGCGAGTGCCCCCTGCAGAACCAGGCGATGTCGCACGGCAACTCCGAATCGCGTTTCGAGGGCAAGAAGCGCACCTACGAGAAGCCGGTCCCGATCTCCACACAGGTGCTGCTGGACCGCGAGCGCTGCGTGCTCTGCGCGCGCTGCACCCGCTTCTCCAACGAGATCGCCGGCGACCCGATGATCGAGCTGCTCGAGCGCGGCGCGCTCCAGCAGGTCGGCACCGGCGAGGGCGACCCGTTCGAGTCGTACTTCTCCGGCAACACCATCCAGATCTGCCCCGTCGGCGCCCTCACCTCGGCCGCCTACCGGTTCCGCTCCCGCCCCTTCGACCTCGTCTCCTCCCCGAGCGTGTGCGAGCACTGCGCGGGCGGCTGCGCGACCCGCACCGACCACCGGCGCGGGAAGGTGCTCCGCCGCCTCGCCGCCGAGGACCCCGAGGTCAACGAAGAGTGGGTGTGCGACAAGGGCCGCTTCGGGTTCCGCTACGCGCAGCGCCCGGACCGGCTCACCACCCCGCTGGTGCGCGGCACCGACGGGGTGCTCGCCCCGGCGAGCTGGCCCGAGGCCCTGGAGGCCGCGGCCAAGGGGCTCACCGCCGCGCGCGGCCGGGCCGGGGTGCTCACGGGCGGCCGGCTCACCGTCGAGGACGCGTACGCGTACGCCAAGTTCGCCCGGGTCGTGCTCGACACCAACGACATCGACTTCCGGGCCCGGGTGCACAGCGCGGAGGAGGCCGAGTTCCTGGCCGCCACCGTGGCCGGCACCGGCAAGGACCTCGACGGCGAGGGAGTCACCTACACCTCGCTGGAGGCGGCCCCGGCGGTGCTGCTCGCAGGCATCGAGGCCGAGGAGGAGGCCCCCGGCGTCTTCCTGCGGCTGCGCAAGGCCCACCGCAAGCACAAGCAGCGGACCTTCGCACTCGCCCCCTTCGCCACCCGCGGCCTGGAGAAGGCGGGCGGCACCCTGCTGGCCGCCGCCCCCGGCACCGAGCCCGAGTGGCTCGACGCGCTCGCCTCCCGGACCGGTCTGGAGGCCGGCGGGTCGCAGGCCGCCGAGGCGCTGCGCGCGCCCGGCGCGGTCATCGTCGTCGGGGAGCGCCTCGCCGGCGTGCCGGGCGCGCTGACCGCCGCCGTGCGGGCCGCCGCCGCGACCGGCGCGAAGCTGGTGTGGATCCCGCGCCGGGCCGGGGAGCGGGCCGCCGTCGAGGCGGGCGCGCTGCCGTCCCTGCTGCCGGCCGGCCGTCCGGCCACCGACCCGCGGGCCCGCGACGAGGTCGCGGCCGCTTGGGGGCTGGACGAACTCCCGCACCGCTACGGCCGCGACACCGGCCAGATCGTCGAGGCGGCCGCCACCCGCGAGCTGTCCGCGCTGCTGGTCGCGGGCGTCGAGATCGCCGACCTGCCCGACCCGGCCCGCGCCCGCACCGCGCTCCAGGAGGCCTTCGTGGTCTCGCTGGAACTGCGGCCGAGCGAGGTCACCGACCACGCCGACGTGGTGTTCCCGGTTGCCGCGGTCGCCGAGAAGGAGGGCGCGTTCATCAACTGGGAGGGCCGGGTCCGGCCGTTCGAGGCCGCGCTCAAGCCCGACCAGATGACCCGCCGGCTCGCCCCGGCCGACTCCCGGGTCCTGCACATGCTGGCCGACGCGGCCGACCGGCCGCTCGCGCTGCCCGACGTACACGCCGTACGCCGGGAGCTGGAGCGGCTCGGCCCGTGGGAGGGCGCGCTCGCGGCCGAGCAGTCCACCGACCCGGTGCCGCTGCCCCGGCCGGGCGCAGGCGAGGCGGTCCTCGCGGGCCACCGGCTCCTGCTCGACCAGGGCAGGCTCCAGGAGGGCGACGACGCCCTGGCCGGCACCCGGCACGAGGCGAGCGCCCGGCTGTCGGCCGCCACGGCCGCCGAGACGGGCGTCAAGAACGGCGACGTCCTCGCGGTCACCGGCCCGGCCGGCTCCGTGGAACTCCCGCTGCGGATCACCGAGATGCCCGACCGGGTGGTCTGGCTCCCGCTGAACTCGGTGGGCGGCGGAGTCCTCGCCGACACGGGCGCCACCCCCGGAGCCCTCGTACGCATCGGCCCGGCCGGGGCCCGGCCGGCGGCGGACACCGAAGCGGAGGTGCGCCCGTGACCGCGTCCCCTGACCACATCCGGCCGGGCGTCCGCCCGGTCCCCGCACGGGAGGTGCGAGCGTGATGAACCACCTCGCCCAGTTCGCGGCCCAGCCGCACGTCCTCGCGGCCGAGGACCTCAGCCTGTTCGGCCGCGACGTGTGGTGGCTGGTCCTGCTGAAGGCAGTCTTCTGCTTCGCCTTCCTGATGGTGACCGTGCTGTTCTCCATCGTGTGGGAGCGCAAGGTCGTCGCCTGGATGCAGCTGCGCATCGGCCCGAACCGGCACGGCCCCTGGGGCATGCTCCAGTCGCTCGCCGACGGCGTGAAGCTGATGCTCAAGGAAGACATCATCGTCAAGCGGGCCGACAAGGTCGTCTACGTCCTGGCCCCGATCATCGCGGCGATCCCGGCCTTCATGGCCATCGCGGTGATCCCGTTCGGCCCGCCCGGCGACGAGGTCTCCATCTTCGGCCAGCGCACCACGATGCAGCTGACCGACCTGCCCATCGCGATGCTCTACATCCTCGCGGTGGCCTCGGTCGGCATCTACGGCATCGTCCTGGCCGGCTGGTCCTCCGGCTCGACCTACCCGCTCCTCGGCGGCCTGCGCTCCTGCGCGCAGATGATCTCGTACGAGATCGCGATGGGCGCGGCCTTCGCCTCGGTCTTCCTCTACTCCGGGTCGATGTCGACCTCGGCGATCGTGGAGGCCCAGGCCGACCGCTGGTACATCATCCTGCTGCCGGTCTCCTTCATCATCTACGTCGTCACGATGGTCGGCGAGACGAACCGCGCCCCCTTCGACATGCCGGAGTCCGAGGGCGACCTGGTCGGCGGCTTCAACACCGAGTACTCGTCCATCAAGTTCGCGCTGTTCATGCTGGCCGAGTACGTCAACATGGTCACCGTCTCCGCGGTCTCGGTCACCCTCTTCCTGGGCGGCTGGCGGGCCCCGGCGCCGATCTCCACGTACTGGGAGGGCGCGAACCACGGCTGGTGGCCGATGCTCTGGTTCGTCCTCAAGGTGCAGCTGCTCCTCTTCTTCTTCATCTGGCTGCGCGGCACGCTGCCGCGCGTGCGGTACGACCAGCTGATGAAGCTCGGCTGGAAGGTGCTGATCCCGGTCTCCCTGGTCTGGCTGATGCTGGTCGCCACCGTCCGGGCGCTGCGCAACGAGCAGTACGACTTCAGCCAGATCGTCCTCTACGTCGGCGGCGCCGTCGTCGGGATCCTGCTGCTCTCCTTCGTCGCGGACCTCTTCCGCGACAAGCGCGAGAAGCGTGAGAAGGCCGCGGCGGCCGTGCGGGACACCGAGCCGTTCGACCCGCTGGCGGGCGGGTTCCCCGTACCGCCCAAGCCCGGCCAGCACCTGGCACCCGTACCGCGCAGGCGGCCTCGCAGCGAGCGAGAGCTGATTGTCAGTGGCGGGACGAATACTGACAGTGACCGAGAGGAGGGTGCTGAGAATGTCTGACAAGTCTGACGCCGAGCAGGGCGAGAAGTGGCAGAACCCGGTGGCCGGCTTCGGCGTGACCTTCAAGGCCATGTTCAAGAAGCGCCTCACCGAGCAGTACCCGGAGCAGCAGAAGACGACCGCCCCGCGCTTCCACGGACGGCACCAGCTGAACCGGCACCCCGACGGTCTGGAGAAGTGCATCGGGTGCGAACTGTGCGCCTGGGCCTGTCCCGCCGACGCGATCTACGTGGAGGGCGCGGACAACACGGAGGAGGAGCGCTACTCCCCGGGTGAGCGGTACGGCCGCGTCTACCAGATCAACTACGCCCGCTGCATCCTGTGCGGGCTGTGCGTCGAGGCGTGTCCGACGCGGGCGCTGACGATGACGAACGAGTTCGAACTGGCCGACGCCAGCCGCGAGTCGCTCATCTACACCAAGGAGCAGCTGCTCGCGGGCCTCACCGAGGGCATGGTCGAGGCCCCGCACTCGATCTTCCCCGGCACCGACGAGCAGGACTACTACCGCGGACTGGTGACGGGCGCCGCCCCGGGCACGGTCCGGCAGGTCGCCGTCTCGAAGGGCGAAGCCGCCCCGGAGAACGGCGGCTCCGAGGAGGTGAAGGCATGAGCAGCACCGCCGCCACCATGACCTCCAGCGGTGAGGCCGTGCAGTTCTGGGTCCTCGGCACGGTCGCCGTCATCGGCGCGCTGGCCACGATCCTCATGAAGAAGGCCGTGCACAGCGCACTCAGCCTCGCCGGGACGATGATCATCCTGGCGGTCTTCTACCTCGCCAACGGGGCGTACTTCCTCGGCGTCGTCCAGGTCATCGTCTACACCGGCGCGATCATGATGCTCTTCCTCTTCGTGGTCATGCTCGTCGGCGTCACCGCCGCCGACTCCCTGAAGGAGACCATCAAGGGGCAGCGCTGGCTGGCAGTCCTGTGCGGCCTCGGCTTCGGCATCCTGCTGATCGCCGGCATCGGCCACGCCAACCTCACCCACTTCACCGGGCTCGGCCGGATCAACTCCGCCGGACACGTCGAGGGCCTGGCCCAGCTGATCTTCACCAAGTACGTCTTCGCCTTCGAGATCACCGGCGCGCTGCTGATCACCGCGGCCGTCGGCGCGATGGTGCTCACCCACCGCGAGCGCACCGAGCGGGCCGCCACCCAGCGCGAGCTCTCCGAGAAGCGCGTACGCGAGGGAGTGCAGCTCCCGCCGCTGCCCGCGCCCGGCGTCTACGCCCGGCACAACGCGGTGGACGTCGCCGGTCTGCTGCCGGACGGCACCCCGTCCGAGCTGACGGTGAGCAAGACGCTGCGCGCCCGCGGCCAGATCCGGGACGTCTCCAGCCAGGCGCTCGACGACCTCAAGGCGCTGGAGCAGAGCTCCGCGGAGCGCCTCGGCCGTGACTCGCGTGAGGAGGCATCGAAGTGAACCCGGTCAACTACCTGTACCTGGCAGCCCTGCTGTTCACCATCGGCGCGACCGGAGTGCTGATCCGGAAGAACGCGATCGTGCTGTTCATGTGCGTCGAGCTGATGCTCAACGCCTGCAACCTCGCCTTCGTCGCCTTCTCCCGGATGCACGGCAACCTCGACGGCCAGATCATCGCGTTCTTCACGATGGTCGTCGCCGCCGCGGAGGTCGTGGTGGGCCTCGCGATCATCGTGTCGCTGTTCCGTACCCGCCACTCGGCCTCGGTCGACGACGCCAGCCTGATGAAGCTGTAAGGGGCGTTCACAGTGGAGAATCTGATTGCGCTGCTGGTGGCAGCGCCCCTGCTCGGAGCGGCGGTGCTGCTGTGCGGCGGCCGGCGCCTGGACAAGTCCGGCCACTGGATCGGCACCCTGCTCGCGGCCGTGTCCTTCGTCATCGGGGCAGCGCTGTTCGCCGACATGCTCGGGCGCAGCGCCGAGGACCGGACCCTGCACCAGCAGCTGTGGACCTGGATCCCGGTGGAGAGCTTCCAGGCGGACATCGCCTTCCAGCTCGACCAGCTGTCGATGACCTTCGTCCTGCTGATCTCCGGGGTGGGCACGCTCATCCACGTGTACTCGATCGGGTACATGGAGCACGACGAGCGCCGCCGCCGCTTCTTCGGCTACCTCAACCTCTTCGTCGCCGCGATGCTCCTGCTGGTCATCGCCGACAACTACCTGCTGCTGTACTTCGGCTGGGAGGGCGTCGGTCTCGCCTCGTACCTCCTGATCGGCTTCTGGCAGCACAAGCCCAGCGCGGCCACTGCCGCGAAGAAGGCCTTCCTGGTCAACCGGGTCGGCGACATGGGCCTGTCGATCGCGATCATGCTGATGTTCACCACCTTCGGGACCTTCACCTTCGGGCCGGTGTTCGGCGCGGTCGGTGAGACCTCGGAAGGCAGGCTGACGGCGATCGGCCTGATGCTGCTGCTGGCCGCCTGCGGCAAGTCGGCCCAGGTGCCGCTGCAGTCCTGGCTCGGTGACGCGATGGAGGGCCCGACCCCGGTCTCGGCCCTGATCCACGCCGCCACCATGGTGACGGCCGGCGTGTACCTGATCGTCCGCTCGGGCGCCATCTTCAACGGGGCGCCGGACGCGCAGCTGGTGGTCACCATCGTCGGCGCGGTCACGCTCCTCTTCGGTGCGATCGTCGGTTGTGCGAAGGACGACATCAAGAAGGCCCTGGCGGGTTCGACGATGTCGCAGATCGGCTACATGATCCTCGCCGCGGGCCTCGGCCCGATCGGGTACGTCTTCGCGATCATGCACCTGGTCACGCACGGCTTCTTCAAGGCGGGCCTCTTCCTCGGCGCCGGTTCCGTGATGCACGGGATGAACGACGAGGTCGACATGCGCAAGTACGGGGGCCTGCGGAAGTACATGCCGGTCACCTTCGTGACCTTCGGCCTCGGCTACCTCGCGATCATCGGCTTCCCCGGCCTGTCCGGCTTCTTCTCCAAGGACATGATCATCGAGGCGGCCTTCGCGAAGGGCGGCACCCAGGGCTGGATCCTGGGCGGAGTGGCCCTGCTGGGCGCCGGCATCACCGCCTTCTACATGACCCGGGTCATGCTCCTCACCTTCTTCGGCGAGAAGCGCTGGCAGCCGGCGCCGGACCCGGACAAGACGCCCGGGGTGGAGCCCGGCTTCGAGGTGCACCCCGGCGAGCTGCCGCACCCGCACGAGTCCCCGAAGTCCATGACCATCCCCATGGTCATCCTGGCGTTCGGGTCGGTCTTCGCCGGTGCCTTCTTCGAGATCGGCGAGCGCTTCCTGAAGTGGCTGGAGCCCGTCACGGGCTACGAGCACGGAAACCCGCCGGTCAGCGCCATGACGGTCACCGCCTCCACCATGGTGGTCCTGGTCATCGGTGTCGGCATCGCCTGGTCGATGTACGGCCGCAAGCCCGTCCCGGTCCTCGCCCCGCGCGGCTCGCTCCTCACCCGGGCGGCCCGACGGGACCTGCTCCAGGACGACTTCAACCACGTCGTGCTCGTACGCGGCGGGGAGCACCTGACCCGCTCGCTCGTGTACGTGGACCACAGCCTCGTCGACGGGGTGGTCAACGGGACGGCCGCCTCGGTCGGCGGGCTGTCGGGCCGGCTGCGCAAGCTCCAGAACGGCTACGCCCGCAGCTACGCGGTCTCGATGTTCGGGGGAACGGTGGTCCTGATCGCCGCGACCCTGCTGATGAGGGCGGTGTGAAATGAGTTTCCCGCTTCTGACGGTGACGGCCGCGGTCCCCGCGGTCGGCGCGATCCTGACGGCGGCCGTCCCGGCCGCCCGCAGGACCGCCGCCAAGTGGCTCGCGCTGCTCTTCTCGCTGGCGACACTGGCCCTGGCCGTGCTCGTCGCGGTCCGCTTCGAGCCCGGTGGCGACCGCTACCAGCTCACCGAATCCCACGCCTGGATCGCCGACTTCGGCGTCCGCTACGAACTGGGCGTGGACGGCATCGGGGTGGCGCTCATCGCGCTCACTGCGCTGCTGATCCCCTTCGTGATCGCGGCCGGCTGGCATGACGCCGACCCGCTGGAGACGAGCTCCAGGCGCTGGCGGCCGACCCAGGGCTTCTTCGCCCTGATCCTGCTGGTCGAGGCGATGGTGATCATCTCCTTCGAGGCCACCGACGTCTTCCTCTTCTACATCTTCTTCGAAGCCATGCTCATCCCGATGTACTTCCTCATCGGCGGCTTCGGGGACCGGGCGCACTCGGGTTCCGACGAGAACGCGGCCGCGCAGCGGTCGTACGCGGCGGTCAAGTTCCTCCTCTACAACCTGGTCGGCGGCCTGATCATGCTGGCCGCCGTCATCGGGCTGTACGTGGTCGCCGGGAACTTCTCGCTCCAGGAGATCACCGCCGCCCGCGCCGCGGGCACGCTCGACATGGCGACCAACACCGAGCGGCTGCTGTTCCTCGGCTTCTTCTTCGCCTTCGCGGTGAAGGCCCCGCTGTGGCCGCTGCACACCTGGCTGCCGAACGCGATGGGCGAGGCCACGGCCCCGGTAGCCGTCCTGATCACCGCGGTCGTCGACAAGGTCGGCACCTTCGCGATGCTCCGCTTCTGCCTCGGGCTCTTCCCCGACGCCAGCAAGTGGGCCACGCCCGTGATCCTCGTACTGGCCCTGATCAGCATCGTCTACGGCGCGCTGGTCGCGGTCGGGCAGCGGGACATCAAGCGGCTGGTCGCCTACGCCTCCATCTCACACTTCGGCTTCATCATCCTGGGCATCTTCGCGATGACCTCCCAGGGCCAGTCCGGTGCGACCCTCTACATGGTCAATCACGGGATCTCGACGGCGGCGCTGATGCTGGTGGCCGGCTTCCTGATCTCGCGGCGCGGCTCGCGGCTCATCGCCGACTACGGCGGTGTCCAGAAGGTGGCCCCGGTCCTCGCCGGCACGTTCCTGATCGGCGGTCTCGCCACCCTCTCGCTGCCGGGCCTCGCGCCCTTCGTCAGCGAATTCCTGGTCCTGGTCGGCACGTTCGCCCGGTACCCGGTCGTCGGCATCATCGCCACCATCGGCATCGTGCTGGCCGCGCTCTACACGCTGGTGCTCTACCAGCGCACGATGACCGGCCCCGTGAAGGAGGAGGTCCGCACCATGCCGGACCTGCGCCTGCGGGAGGTGCTGGTGGTGGCCCCGCTGATCGCGCTGCTGATCGGGCTGGGCGTCTACCCGAAGGTGCTCACCGACATCGTCAACCCGGCGGTGCAGTACACCATGTCCGACGTGAAGCAGAAGGACCCTGCTCCTGAAGTGGAGGCGGCGAAGTGAGCACGATGACTGCTGCCCACAGCCTGTGGACACTGGCGGCCGCGGTACCGGCCCCGGTCGACCGGATCCCGGCACCGAAGATCGAGTACGCCCAGCTCGCGCCCACGCTGATCGTGGTGGGCGCGGCGGTCCTCGGGATCCTCGTCGAGGCCTTCGTACCGCGCAAGTCCCGCTACTACGTGCAGGTGTTCCTCGCCGTCGCCGCGCTGGCCTCGGCCTTCGCGGCGGTCGTCGGCCTCGCGGCCGGCGGGTACGGGTCCACCAAGGCGCACATCGCGGCGATGGGCGCGATCGCCGTGGACGGACCGGCCCTGTTCCTGCAGGGCACCATCCTGCTGGCCTCGGTCGTCGCGGTCTTCACCTTCGCCGAGCGGCGCCTGGACCCGGCGGCGCACGGCAACCGGGTGGACTCCTTCGCCGCGCAGGCGGCGTCCGTACCGGGCAGCGACAGCGAGAAGACCGCCGTCAAGGCGGGCTTCACCACCACCGAGGTGTTCCCGCTGGCGCTGTTCGCGATCGCCGGAATGCTGATCTTCCCGGCGGCCAACGACCTGCTGACGCTGTTCATCGCGCTGGAGGTCTTCTCCCTCCCGCTGTACCTGCTCTGCGCCGTCGCCCGCCGCCAGCGGCTGATGTCGCAGGAGGCCGCGGTGAAGTACTTCCTGCTGGGCGCCTTCTCCTCCGCCTTCCTCCTCTTCGGCATCGCGCTGCTGTACGGGTACGCGGGCTCGGTCTCGTACGCGACGATCGCCGACGTGGTCGACGGCACGGTCGCGAAGGTCGACCCGGCGCTGGCCTCCACCATGGGCAACGACGCGCTGCTGCTGATCGGCGGCGCGCTGGTCCTGATGGGCCTGATCTTCAAGGTCGGCGCCGTCCCGTTCCACATGTGGACCCCGGACGTCTACCAGGGCGCCCCGACCCCGGTCACCGGCTTCATGGCGGCGGCGACGAAGGTGGCCGCCTTCGGCGCGCTGCTCCGTCTCCTTTACGTCGTCCTCCCCGGCCTGCGGTGGGACTGGCGGCCGGTGATGTGGGCGGTGGCCATCGTCACGATGCTGGCGGGCGCGGTCATCGCGGTCACCCAGACCGACGTGAAGCGGCTGCTGGCCTACTCCTCGATCGCGCACGCGGGCTTCATCCTGGCCGGTGTGATCGCGACCTCGGCGGAGGGCGTCCAGTCCGTCCTCTTCTACCTGGGCGCGTACTCCTTCGTGACGATCGGCGCCTTCGCGGTGGTCACGCTGGTGCGCGACGCGGGCGGCGAGGCGACGCACCTGTCCAAGTGGGCCGGTCTGGGGCGTCGTTCACCGCTGACGGCGGCCGTGTTCGCCGTCTTCCTGCTGGCCTTCGCGGGCATCCCGCTGACCTCCGGCTTCGCCGGCAAGTTCGCGGTCTTCAAGGCGGCGGCGGAGGGCGGCGCGGGAGTGCTGGTCGTGGTCGGTGTCATCTCGTCCGCGATTGCCGCGTTCTTCTACATCCGGGTGATCGTCCTGATGTTCTTCAGCGAGCCGAAGGCCGACGGCCCGACGGTGGCGGTGCCCTCGCCGCTGACGATGACCACCATCGCGGTGGGCGTGGCCGTCACCCTGGTCCTGGGCCTGGCGCCGCAGTACTTCCTGGAGCTGGCGGGGCAGGCGAGCACGTTCGTCCGCTGACCAGTCCGGCCTTGGCGTAGGGCCCGGCTCCCCTGGGGGAGCCGGGCCCTACGCCGTGCGGGCCCGTCCTAGTGGCCGCCGTGCGCGGGGGCGGGGTTCGCCGGTGCGGCGGCCTTCGCGGGGCAGGTCAGGGCGGGGTTCCAGTTGTGGAAGCGGCCCGCCGGGTTGTGTTCGTACGCCCACAGGTGGAGGTCGAAGTGCTTGGGCATGCCGGCCCAGTGGCCCGGCATGGGCCCGTCGAAGGGCAGGCCGAACATGCTCGGGCGGTCGTCGGCGGTCTTCAGGTCCTGGTCCCGGTCGGTGGACATCCACTCCACGGCCTGGAGCTTGCGGCGGCCGTTGCGGTCCTTCTCGGTGCTGTAGAGGAGCGCGGTCGGCCTACTGGGGTCCTTCGAACCCCAGTAGGCCTGCTTGACGTAGTGGTAGCCCATGGCGCCGACCCCGAAGGGGTTGGTCATGCACTCCGTGCCGTGCGGGACGTACCCGTCCTTGAGGGCCTGCCGCTCGTCCACGTACTTCGCCGTCACCGCGATGGCCGTAGCCATGTCCCGCATGGCCTTGGCGTTGAGCGGGTCGGGGGCAGGGCCCTCGACCCCGTGCGCCGGGGGCAGGGCGGTCAGGGCGAGGGCCCCGGCGGCGACGAGGGTGAGGGCGGCGGCCTTGAAGGGACGGCTGGCCATGGGGACTCCTGCCGGTCGGGGGCTTTCGTCCACCATCCCGGCGCGGTGCGCGGGGTGCACGCGGCAGGCCCCCGAACGGGGTCCGGGCGGGTCAGGCCGCCGCCCGGCCGGCGTACGCGCGCACGTCCGAGTCGGGGTCGGAGACCGCCGTGGCGAGGGCCGCCCGGGCCGCCTCGGAGCCCCGGTGGGCGAGCAGCGCCAGCACCGCGGCCTTGCGGACGTCGGCGTTGGCGTCGTCCAGCGCCCCGGCCAGCGCCGGTACGGCCGTGCCGGGTGCGGCCGCCGACAGCGCGGCCGCGGCCCCCGCCCGGACCTGCCAGGCCGGATCGGCCAGCCCCGCCACCGCGGCCTCGGCGTACCGCCCCGGGCAGCCGGTGGAGGACAGGGCCGCCAGCGCGGCGCCGCGCACCAGCGGGTCGGCGTCCGCGAGCAGCGGGTCCAGCGGCTCCGGTGCCGCGTCGCGGACCGCGGCCAGCCCCTTGGCGACGGCCACCCGGACCTCCCGGGCCGGATCCCCGGCCGCCCCCGCGAGCGCCGCCCGGGCGTCCACCGACACCAGGCCCCGGACGGCGTGGATCCGGACGTCCGGCTCCGCATCGGCCAGCGCCTTCGCGTACAGCCCGGCGTCGCCGAGGCGCAGCGCCCGCAGGACCTCCAGCGCCGCCGAGCGTACGGCCGGGTCGGGCACCGCCAGGGCCGTCCGCAGCCCGGCCGCCAGCTCCGGTCCGGCCGGCAGGACCTCCACCAGCTCCCGCAGCGCGCCCGCGGCGGCCGCCCGTACGGCACCGGCCGGGTCCGTGAGCCGCTCGGCCAGCGCGGGCCCGGCCCCCGCCGGGGCGGTCTCGCCCAGTGCGGACACGGCCGCGGCCCGGACCGCCGGGTCGGGGTCGCCGAGGTAGGGGAGGAGGGCCGCGAGGTCCGGTGATTCCTCGGCGAGGGCGAGCAGTTCGAGGATCCGCGGCGAGGTGCCGGCCGCCGGAATGCTCGGCGTTCCGGCTGCCGGTCCGGTTCCGCGGCCCGCCGTGCCCGCCGCCGGGGGTGCGTGCCGGGGGCCCGCCGTGGCCACCGCGACGAGTTCGACCTCGCCGAGCCGGCGTTCGGGGCCTCCCTCCGGGGCGAAGCCGTCCACCGGGACCAGGTACGGCTCCACCGGGCGGGCCGTGAACTCCATCGCCCCCGAAGCCGACTTGCGCAGGTCCAGGTGGTACAGCCAGCCCGTGTCGTCGCGCTCCGGGTGGTCGAGCCGCTCGTGGTACAGGCC
This sequence comes from Streptomyces sp. NPDC091371, assembly GCF_040684275.1. NCBI lineage: Bacteria > Bacillati > Actinomycetota > Actinomycetes > Kitasatosporales > Streptomycetaceae > Streptomyces > Streptomyces sp. NPDC091371. The sequence continues at coordinate 46,515 of NZ_JBFBFP010000039.1, read as the reverse complement.
CCAGCGGGACTCCGTACGGGCCAGCGAGGACCGGGCCGCCATCTCCGCGCAGTCCCGGATGAAGGACACTTCCGCGCAGCGCATCAGCTCGTGCGCGGTGGTCGCGCCCATCTCCGCGATCTCGCCGCCCATCCGGTCGAAGGCCTCCACGGCCAGGGACAGCTTCGCCCCCGTCTTCGGCGGAGCCACGTAGTCGTTGACGAACCGCCGCAGCTTGTACTCCACCTGCGGCTGCGGCGGCCCGTCCGGGTTGCGCAGCGGGCGGTAGACCAGCTCGTGGGCCGCCGCGAGCTGGTCCGCCGGCAGCTCGCCCTCGTACGCGGTGTACTGCGCGGCGTCCGCGCCCGCCAGGTCCCCGAAGACGAACGCCCCGATCATGTAGTTGTGCGGTACGGAGGCCAGGTCCCCGGCCGCGTACAGCCGCGCGACCGTGGTGCGCGCGTGGTCGTCCACCCGTACGCCCGAGGCGGAGTGGCCGCCGCACAGCCCGATCTCCGAGATGTGCATCTCGACGTCGTGGGTGCGGTAGTCGTGGCCGCGGCCCGCGTGGAAGGTCCCGCGCGTCGGCCGTTCGGTGGTGTGCAGGATCGATTCGAGCGAGGCCACCGACTCCTCGGGGAGGTGGCTGAGCTTCAGGTACACCGGCCCCCGGTCCGAGGCCAGTTCGGCCGCGAACTCCGCCATCATCTGCCCCGACCAGTAGTCGGAGTCCACGAACCGCTCGCCGTGCCGGTTGACCTGGTAGCCGCCGAAGGGGTTCGCGACGTACGCGCAGGCCGGGCCGTTGTAGTCCTTGATCAGCGGGTTGATCTGGAAGCATTCGATGCCGGTCAGGGCGGCCCCCGCGTGGTAGGCCATGGCGTAGCCGTCACCGGCGTTGGTCGGGTTCTCGTACGTTCCGTAGAGGTATCCGGAGGCCGGCAGTCCGAGCCGTCCGCAGGGACCGGTCGCCAGGATCACCGCGCCCGCGCGGACGGTGACGAAGGCGCCGGTACGGGTGTTGAAGGCGGCCGCGCCGATCGCCCGGCCGTCCTCGGGCGAGGTCAGGACCCGCACCGGCATCACCCGGTTCTCGATCCGGATCCGCTCGCGCATCTCGCGGCGCCGCAGCTGCCGGTAGAGGACCTTCTTGACGTCCTTGCCCTCGGGCATGGGCAGCACGTACGAGCCCGAGCGGTGCACCTGGCGGACGGCGTACTCGCCGTGCTCGTCCTTCTCGAACTTCACCCCGTACGACTCCAGCCGCTGGACCATCGCGAAGCCGCGGGTGGCGGTCTGGCGGACGGTGGACTGGTCGACGACCCCGTCGTTGGCGCGGGTGATCTCGGCGACGTAGTCGTCGGGCTCGGCGCGGCCGGGGACGACGGCGTTGTTGACCCCGTCCATGCCCATGGCGAGGGCGCCGGAGTGCCGTACGTGTGCCTTCTCCAGGAGCAGCACCCGCGCGCCGTGCTCGGCGGCGGTCAGCGCGGCCATCGTGCCGGCGGTGCCGCCGCCGATGACGAGGACGTCGCAGGAGAGTTCCTCGGCGTCGCCGATCGCGGGGATGTCCATGGTGCGGCCCTTCAGAGTGAGTTGATGATCTGCTGCCGCAGCGCGGCGTGGTCGGCCGCCCGGGTGCGCGGCAGGGGCACGCGCAGCACCTCGCCGGTGGCCGGCAGGGCGATGCGGTCGCCGAGGAAGAGGGCCTCGTCCACGTCGTGGGTGACGAAGACGACGGTCGCCCCGGTGCCCGCGAGGACGTCGACGAGGAGGTCCTGCATCTCGGCGCGGGTCTGGGCGTCGAGCGCGCCGAACGGCTCGTCCATCAGGACGGCGCGGGGGCGCGCGGCGAGGGCGCGGGCCAGCTGGACGCGCTGGCGCTGGCCGCCGGAGAGCTGGTGCGGCAGCCGGTCCGCGTGCGCGGCGAGCCCGACCCGCTCGAGCCACGCCTCGGCGACCTGCCGCCGCCACCCCCGCCCGCCTCCGGCACCCCGGTCGGCCCCGGCCCGCTGCTCCGGCTCGCCCGCGGCGGCCCGCGCCGCTTGGGTCCGTCCCGCGCCGTCCTCGTCGGCCGGCCCGCCGCGCGCGGAGGCGCGGATCGCGAGGGGGAGTTCCACGTTGGAGCGGGCCGTGCGCCACGGGAGGAGGGCGTCGTCCTGGAAGACCAGCGCCCGGTCCGCGGACGGGCCCGAGACCGGCTGCCCGTCCTGCTCGACCGCCCCGCCGAGCGGCGGCAGCAGCCCGGCCAGGGTCCGCAGCAGCGTGGACTTCCCGCATCCGGAGGGGCCTACGACGGCCAGCACCTCGCCGGCTTCGACGGTCAGGTCGAACCCGTCGAGGACCACGTCGCCCCGGTGGCCCAGGCGGGCGCCGCGCAGCGCCAGCGTCGCCCCGCGGGCCGGGGCGCGGGTGGCGGGGGTGCTGGTCGGGCTCATGTGGCCACCTCTCGGTCGCGGGTCGTGTTGGGCTCCGGCTCGGCGGTGTCCGTGGGACCGGACCCGGCCGCCCCCACGGCGGCGGCCCGGGCAACGCTCCGGCGGCGTACCGCCGAGCCGGCCGCCGAGCCGGCCGCCGAGCCGGCCGCCGCGCCGCTCCCGGCGGTGCCGACGTGGGCCGTGCTCGCGGCCGGTGTGCCCCGGGGCCGCTCGGCCGCGGCTCCCGCCGCGGCGCCGGCCTCGGCCACCCGGGCCTCGGCGGTTGCCGTGGTCGCCGGGCCCGCCTGAGCCCCGGGGGTGCCCCTGCGGGCGGGCCGGTGGGGTCGCGACGGCCCGGCCGGGAAGCCCCCCGCCGGGGAGCCGGCACCGCGGGACGGGAGCCACCGCGTCAGGCGGCGGCCCGCCCGCTCCACCGCCGTGGAGGTCAGCCAGCCCAGTGCCCCGATGGTCGCCATGCCGACGAACACGCCGGGGTAGTCGACGACCGTGTAGTCCTGCCACGTCCGGTAGCCGACGCCGTACTCGCCGGAGATCATCTCGGCGGAGATCACGCAGATCCAGGACACCCCGATGCCCACCGAGAGCCCGCCGAAGATGCCCGGGAGGGCGCCCGGCAGCACCACCGAGAACAGGACCCGCGCCCGGCCGCCGCCCATCGTCAGCACCGCCTCCTCCCACACCGGGGTCAGCGCCGCCACCGCGTGCCGCGTCGAGACCAGCACCGGGAAGAAGGCGGCCGCCCAGGTGATGAAGACGATCCCCTGCTCGTTGGAGGGGAACAGCAGGATCGCCACCGGCACCAGTGCGATCGCCGGGATCGGACGGAGCACCTCCACCAGCGGGCCCAGCAGGTCGGCCGCGATCCGCGACCGGGCGACGGCGGTTCCCGCCGCCACGCCCAGCACCGCGGCGAGCACGAAGCCCGCCACGATCCGCTGGAGGCTGAAACCCAGGTCCTGCCAGAAGGCCCCGGTCCCCGCCCGTTCCGCGAACTTCGCCGCGACCTCGCCCACCGTCGGGAACTGCTCGAAGCGCAGCCACAGGTTCACGTCCAGGGAGGTCAGCCCCTGCCACAGCAGCAGCGCCGCGCCGAGGGAGGCCGCCCGCAGGAGTCGGCGTCCGGCCGTCATGAGGCGAGGGCCCCGGCCTCGGCGAAGCTCACGATCCGCGCACCGGATCCGGCGTGCTGGTCGACGTACGACTTCGCGCCCGCCGGCGTGACGAAGGCGCGCAGCTCCGGTCCCTCGGCCACCCACACCGCCTTGTCCGCGAACCAGAGCGTGCCCGTCACCGCGTCCGGCACGTACGCCGCCCGGACGTCCGCGCCCCGGGCCGCCTTCAGCAGCTCGCGCGGGGAGTCGAACTTCCGCGTCAGGGTCTGGCCCTTCAGCCACAGCTCGGAGCGGGCGGCCGTCGCCTTCGGGTACTCGGCGGCGTCGCGCGTCGCCCGCTTCAGCGGCTCGGGGTCCACGAAGCCGTCGACGTCGACGTCGCCGACCAGCTTGGCGGCCTTCAGCACCGGCACGTCCTGCTTCAGCGCGTCTATCAGCTCCGGGCGCAGGGCCGGGTCGAAGGTCGCGATGCCGTTCGCGCCGTTGTAGAGGTACACCACCTCCGGGGGCAGCCCCGTCTCCTTCGCCACCGACTCCGCGGCCGCCACCGGCTCCGTCCGCAGGTACTCGGTGGCCTTGCGCTGCGCCCGCAGGAACGCCTCCAGCACGCCGGGCCGCTCCTTCGTGAACTTCTCGCGCACGGTGACCCCGTGGAAGGTCGGCAGGTTCAGCTCGGCGCCGTCGTACAGGGCCTTCGCCTTCCCCTCGAAGGCCAGCTGCCCGGGCCAGGCCACGAACTGCGACAGCGCGTCCGCGCTGCCCGCCTGGAGGGCCGAGGCGCCCACGCTGGGCTGCTGGTTGAGCTTCTGGATGCCGCTCTCCGGGTCGATGCCGGCGCGCTGCAGAGCCCGTACGAGGGTCCCGTCGGCGGCGGAGCCGACGCTCGTCGACACCTTCTTCCCGCGCAGGTCGGCGAGCGACTCCAGCTTCGAATCCGGCGCGGTGACCACGGTGTTGAGGCCGCCGCGCAGGTTGTAGCCGGTCACGGAGACGAGGTGGGTGGGCTGGCCGAGCTCCTTGCCGCGCGCCGCGTTGAGCAGCAGCGGGAAGTCGCCCATCGAACCGATGTCGACCTTTCCGGCCGTCATCTGCGCGGTGATCGGCGCGCCGGTCGCGTAGTCCTGCCAGTCGACCTTGTAGGCGACGCCGTCCTCCTGGCCGCGCGCCGCGAGCTCCTGCTCGAAGTGGCCGAGGGAGCGCAGCAGGGTGCCGGCGGTGACGGTGTTGATGGTCTTGGACTGGTAGCCGACGGTCACGGTGACCGTTTTCCCGCCGGACGCCCCCGAAGCGTCGCCGCCGCAGGCGGTGGCGAGCGGGGCGAGGAGCAGGACGAGCGCGGGAGCGAGAGCCTTCGTACGCATGGGGATCGGGCCTTTCACCGGAGCAGGTAGGGCATGTTGACGGTCACGGCGCCGGTGGGACAGCGCGCGGCGCACGGGCCGCAGTACCAGCACTCGTCCACGTGCATGTACGCCTTGCCGTCTTCCTCGCGGATCGCGAGCGAGTCGAGCGGGCACATGTCGACGCAGAGGGTGCAGCCGTCGATGCACAGGGACTCGTCGATGGTCACGGGCACGTCGCCGCGCTGGGGGACCAGAGGCATGGCTGTCTCCAGGAAAGGGGGGAACGCAGGGGTCAGAGGGAGCGGCGCAGCAGGCCGCTCATGGTGATCCGGTCGCCGCGGAAGCGGATGAACTCCAGGTCCACGGGACGGCCGTCGCCCAGATGGGTGAGCCGCTCCAGCATCAGTACGGCGGCCCCGCGCGGGGCCTGCAGGACGGCGGCGGAGTGCGCGTCGGCGTTGACGGCCTCCAGGGTGATCTCGGCGTGGCCGAGCGGCCGGCCGGTGAGCTGCTCCAGGAGCCGGAAGACGTCGGTGTTCTCCAGGTCGCAGCCCAGCAGTCCGGCGCCGATGTCCATGGGGACGTAGGTGAGGTCGAGGGAGAGCGGCAGCCCGTTCAGGCGGCGCAGCCGTTCGATGTAGAGCACTTCGGAGTGCTCGGGCAGGCCGAGGCGGCCGGCGACCGGGGCGGGGGCGGGGACGGGGCCGGCGGTGCGGACCTCGTTGGTCACCCGGCCGTGCTCGTGCAGGGTTTCGGCCAGGCCCTGGAGGCGGTCCAGGCCGTGCGGGTACTTCTCGCAGACGACGACGGTGCCGAGGCCGGGGCGGCGCTCCACCAGCCCCTCTCCGCGCAGCAGGCCGAGGGCCTGGCGGACGGTGTTGCGGCCGGCCCCGTAGTCGGCGGCCAGGGCGTTCTCCAGGGGGAGGACCCCGCCGGGGTAGCCGCCCGCCAGGATCTGGTGCCGCAGCAGGTCGGCGAGCTGGCGCGCCTGGTCCGCGCGCAGCCGCCGCCGACGCGCGGCGGCGGCGGCCGGGACGGTGTGCGTGGCGGTGCGTTCGGCTGGCATGGCAGGGAACGTACCGGCGGCGCGGCGGCAGTGGTGTTGCAGCAGTATTGCGCCACCGGAGGCTCCGGAGGCAGGGCTCTGACCTGCTATTTCGGCGGGGTGGCGAGAAGATCCGCCACCCCGCCGCCCACCCTTCGGACTACCGCGATCCCACGATGCGGCCGGTGACCTCGCCGAGGCCGACGCGGGTGCCGTCCGGGCCCGGGGCCCACGCGGTGAGGGTGACGGTGTCGCCGTCCTCCAGGAAGGTGCGCTTGCCGTCGGCGAGCTCGATGGCGTCGCGGCCGTTCCAGGTCAGCTCCAGCAGGGAACCGCGCTGGCCGACCTCGGGGCCGCTGACGGTGCCCGAGCCGTACACGTCACCCGTGCGCAGGGAGGCGCCGTTGACCGTCATGTGCGCGAGCTGCTGGGCCGCGGTCCAGTACATGGAGGCGAACGGCGGCTGCGCCACCTCCTGCCCGTTGATGGAGACGGTGATGCGCAGGTCGAAGCCGCCGGGGCGCTCGGCGTCCGAGTCGTCGAGGTAGGGCTGGAGCGGGAAGTCCCGCGCGGGCGGGGCCACGCGGGCCGCGTCCAGGGCCTCCAGCGGGGTGACCCAGGCGGAGACGGAGGTCGCGAAGGACTTGCCGAGGAAGGGGCCGAGCGGCACGTACTCCCAGGCCTGGATGTCGCGCGCCGACCAGTCGTTGAGCAGGAACAGCCCGAAGACGTGCTCCTCGAAGTCGCCCAGCGCCACCGGGGAGCCCAGCTCGGACGGGGTGCCGACGATGAAGCCGACCTCGGCCTCGATGTCGAGCTTGACCGAAGGCCCGAAGACGGGCGCAGGGTCGGTGGGCGCCTTGCGCTGCCCGGAGGGCCGTACGACGTCCGTGCCGGACACCACGATGGTGCCCGAGCGGCCGTGGTAACCGATGGGCAGGTGCTTCCAGTTGGGGGTCAGCGCGTCCCCGTCGGGCCGGAACATCTTCCCCACGTTGGTGGCGTGGTGCTCGCTCGCGTAGAAGTCGACGTAGTCGGCGACCTCGTACGGCAGGTGCAGCGTGACCTCGTCGAGGGGCGTGAGGTGCGGCTCCACGGTGGGGCGGTGGCCGGGGTCGGTGACCCACGCGGTCAGCGCGCGGCGCACGTCGCGCCAGGCGGTGTGCCCGGCGGCCAGCAGCGGGTTGAGGGAGGACTGCCCGAGCAGCCCGGCGTACGGAGAGCCGAGCGCGACGGCGGCCGCCCCCGCGTCGAGGACGTGTCCGCCGATCCGCACGCCGATCCGGCGCCGGTCGTCCCCGGCGGTCGAGAAGACGCCGTAGGGGAGGTTGTGCGGCCCGAACGGGTCGCCCTCGGCGAGATCGAGGGGGCTCTGCTGGGGCATGGGGTGCTGCCTCGCTTTCGACGCGGTCCGGGGGTGTCCCGGAGGCTGGTTGACACGTTACGTGGCTGGTGGGGCGTGCGGGAGGCCGGATTCGGGCGCTATTTGTAGGACTTGTCCGAGGGGGTCCGTATCCTTGGCGGGGTGACTTCCGCCCTGCCTCAGGCCCTCCCCTATGCCTTGATCGCCACTGACCTGGACGGGACTCTGCTGCGTGCCGGAGACACCGTCTCCGCCCGCTCGTACGAGGCGCTCGCCACGGCCCGCGCGGCCGGCGCCCAGCACATCATCGTCACCGGCCGCCCCGTCCCGCAGGTCCGGCACGTCCTGGACGGCCTCGGCTACACGGGGCTCGCGGTGTGCGGGCAGGGCGCGCAGGTGTACGACGCGGCGCGCGGGAGCCTGCTGCACTCCGTCTCCATGGACCGGGAACTGGCCGAGGTGGCCCTCGGCAAGATCGAGGCGGAGATCGGCGAGGTGTACGCGGCGGTCAACCAGGAGGGCGTGGACGCCGAGATGCTGATAGGGCCGGGCTACCGGATGTGGCACCCGCACCTGCCGACGGTGCGGGTGGCGCGGCGCGGCGACCTGTGGGCCTCGCCGATCAACAAGGTCCTGCTCCAGCATCCGGAGCTGGACGACGACGAGCTGACGCGGGTGGCGCGGGCGGTGGTCGGGGACCTGGTGAACGTCACCATGGCGGGGGAGCACACGGTGGAACTCCAGCCGCCGGGCATCGACAAGGCGAGCGGCCTGGCCCGGGCGGCCGCCGTGCTGGGGGTGCCGGCCGCGTCGACGATCGCGTTCGGGGACATGCCGAACGACATCCCGATGTTCGCGTGGGCCGCCCGGGGGGTGGCGATGGCGAACGCCCACCGCGAGCTGGTGGCCGTCGCCGACGAGGTCACGCTCTCGAACGAGGAGGACGGCATCGCGGTGGTCCTGGAGCGACTGTTCGCGTAGCGCCGCATTCAGCCTCGCCAGGGGCCGCCCGCCCGGGCGGCTGACCCGCCGCGCCCCAGAATGTCTGATTATCGATCCCCGCAGGGGAACCTCCTCTGCCCGCCCGGCAGTTCACAGAAGTGACCGGCAGGACAACGGCAGGGAGAACCCGTGCGCATCCTCTTCACCGGACCGGCCGCGGCCGGCCACCTCTTCCCGATGATCCCGACCGCGCAGGCCCTGCGCGCCGCCGGCCACGAGGTGCTGTTCGCGGGTTCGCAGCCGCTGGACCAGCTCCGCCAGGCCGGTTTTCCGATCGTCGAGATCGGTGACGGCCGCAGTGTCAGGGAGGTGTTCGAGCAGTCGACCGGCGAGGAGGTGCGCTACGTCTCCCCCGACATGACCACGGACGAGATCCTCGACAGGGCGGCCCGCATCTTCGCGCTCGTCTCCCGCTCCACCGTGGACGGCCTGCTGGAGGCCGCCGACAGCTGGCGCGCCGACCTGCTGGTCCACGACTCCTTCCAGGCCTCCGCCCCGCTGGTCGCGGCCAAGCTCAAGATCCCGTCGGTGGTCCAGAACTTCGGCGTCACCTCCGGCCTCGCCATGGTCGGCCGGGGCGCCGCCAACTTCACCGAGGCGTACGAGACGTACGGAGTGGCCGGCCCCGCCGAGCCCACCGCGCTGAACATCGTCCCCGCCTCCCTCGGCGGCGACCCGGGCGGCCTGCGGATGCGCTACCTCCCCTACAACGGCGGCGGCACCGTCCCGGCCCGGCTGCTCCGCCGCGGCACCCGTCCGCGCGTCGCCGTCACCCTGGGCACCGTGCTCACCGAGCTGGACGGCGTCCGCGCCATCGTCCGCCTGATCGAGGCCGCCGCCTCGGTGGACGCCGAGTTCCTGCTCGCCGTCGGCGACGCCGACCTCACCCCGCTCGGCACCCTCCCGGACAACGTCCGCCCGCTGCCCTGGGTCCCGCTCGCCGAGCTGCTGACCGCCTCCGACGCGCTGGTCCACCACGGCGGCTCCGGCACCCTGCTCACCGCCCTGCAGGCCGGCCTGCCCCAGCTCCTGCTCCCGCAGGGCGCCGACCACTTCACCAACGCCGATGCCCTCACCGCGACCGGCGCCGGCCTGCGGTCCGCCTCCGACGAGGTGAACTCCCCGCTTCTCGAGCGTCTCGTCGCCGACCAGGCCCTGCGCGAGGCCGCGACCCGCCTCCGGGCGGAGAACGCCGCCCTGCCCACCCCGGCCGAAACGGTCCCCGCCCTGGAGGCCCTGGTCACCGGCTAGCCGGCCGTGCGCGGCAGCCGGCGCTCCCACGTGCGGTGGAAGACCACCTCGTCGCCCTCCCGGCACACCACCTCGTTCGACGTGACGAAGCCGCCCGCGTCGCACGAGACCTCCGACCGGGTCTCCACCCGCGCGTCCCAGCCGAGTTCCGGCCGGTGGAGCCGGATCCGCCACTCCGAGCGCGTCCGCGCCGACAGCGGGTCCCCGTCGGCGATCTCGTACTCCTCCGCCGCGTCCTCGGCGTACTCCAGCCCGTCCGGGTACACCCGCGTGCCCCCGTACCGCGGGTCCACCTCCAGCCGCCACACCCCGCGCGCGACGTCCCGTACGACCAGCCGTTCCGGGCGGGGGTCGTCCAGCGTGGCCGGGAAGGAGACGCCCAGCGGCTCCGACTGCTCCGGCGCCTCGAAGACGATCCCCTCGTCGGCGGGGGAGGAGGCGCGGACCGGGAGGGTCAGGAGGCTGCCCGCAGGGTCCACGGTCCAGCCGGCCTCGGAGCCGGCCCGCGGCCAGATCCACGGCCAGTACGCGGAGGAGAGAGCGAGGCGGATGCGGTGGCCGGGCGGGAAGGAGTGGCCGATGCCGTTCAGCTCGAAGGTGACGTCCTCGTACGAGCCCACCGGCCAGGGCACCGCCTTGTCCCGGCCCTGCCGCGCCGAGAGGTTCAGCGCGCCCCGGGTGACCAGGGTCGAGGAGCCGTCGGGGGCCACGTCGCACAGCCGGGCCACGACCTGCCCGTACGGGACGTCCATGCGCAGCCGGAGCGTCACCGAGGGGCGGCCCAGGATCTCGACCGGTTCGCCGGGCGCCACCGGGAACTCGAAGCACGCCGACTTCGCGTCCTCCTCCCGCTGGTCCGGCGGCAGGTCGGCGTCGTTGCCGAAGGGGAAGAACCGGCCCGCGTCCAGCCCGGTGTGCTGCGGGGAGGCGACGAGCACCGGCTCGCCCTGGAGCCCGTACGGGACGGGGACGACCCACGCCGACGGCCAGGACTTGTCCGCGACCCAGCGGCCCGGGAGCTCCTCGTACACGGTGGCGGGCGGGTGCGAGTCGCTGATCCAGGAGCGCAGCAGCGGCTCGCCCATCACGCCGTTGTCGACGCCCTTCAGCCAGTGGTCCCACCAGCGCAGGGTCTCCTGGAGGAAGCCGATCGCCGGGCCCGGCGGGAGCCCCCGGTCGGGGTACTGGTGGGACCAGGGACCGATCAGGCCGCGGACGCGCGACGCGGGCAGCGCGGAGACCAGCCGGAGCACGGTGTCCCGGTACGGGTCGTGCCAGCCGCCCACGGCGAGGACGGCCGCGCCGATCGCCGAGTAGTCCTCGCAGACGCTGCCGTGGCGCCAGTAGTCGTCGCGGGTCTGGTGGGAGAGCCAGGTGTGGATCAGGGGCTCGACCGATTCCAGCCGGTCCAGCCACTGCTCGCGCCAGCCGTCGCCGACGAACCGGGGGTCCGGCGGGCGGGAGGCGAAGGCGAGCATGGTCGCGGCCCACGCGTGCATGTCCACGGCCAGCACCGAGCCGCCCATGTAGTGCACGTCGTTGTCGTAGCGGTCGTCGGTCGAGCAGACGGTGACGATCGCCTTCAGCGGTTCGGGGGCCAGGGCGGCGATCTGGAGGGAGTTGAAGCCGCCCCAGGAGATCCCGAACATGCCCACCGACCCCGTGCACCACGGCTGCGCCGCCAGCCACTCCACCACGGCGACCCCGTCGGCCAGTTCGCGGGCGTCGTACTCGTCGCCGGGGCGGCCCCCGCTGCACCCGTGGCCGCGCACGTCCACCCGTACGGAGGCGTAGCCGTGGCCCGCGTACCAGGGGTGGCGCTGCCAGTCGCGCGGCGCGGTCCAGTCGGTGAGCCGGTACGGGAGGTACTCCAGCAGCGCCGGAACCGGCTCGTCCGTGACCGGGCGCCAGATCCGCGCGTACAGCTCGACGCCGTCGGGCAGCGGGATCCGCACATCCTCGTGGGCGGTCCCGTACGGGAATTCGGTGCGGATGATCATTCGACAACCACCTCAGTGGACGGGGTGCATCGTGCGCCGCAGCCACGGCGCGAGCGCGATCACGGCCAGGCCCACGGCGACCGCGACGGCGCCGTTGACTCCGAAGTACACGGGGTTGGACACCTCGCCGTAGAGCTTGACCACCTGCGCCTGGATGCCGTTGGCCAGTGCCAGCGAGAGGAACCACAGGGCCATGGTCTGGCTGCTGAACGCCTTCGGCGCGAGCTTGGTGGTGGCCGACATGCCCGAGGTCTCCAGCAGGACGTCGCCGAGGCCGAGCAGCAGGTAGGAGCCGACGATCCACCAGGCGGCCATCTTGTAGGCGTCCCCGCCGTGTCCCGACGTCGGGATCACCATCAGCAGGAAGGACAGGCCGCCCAGGATCACACCGATGGCGATCTTGTTCGAGGCGTGCGGCTGGCGGGGCCCCATCCGGACCCACAGCGCGGCGACGACGGGGGCGAGCAGCACCTCGAAGGCGCCGAGCGCGGAGGCGTACCAGCTCGCCGGGAAGTGGAAGCCGAGGATCTCGGTGCGGGCGTTGGTCGAGGCCAGCAGCATCATCGTCGAGTAGGCCTGGAAGAGGATGAAGTTGAAGGCGACCGAGGCCAGGAAGAGGACCACGTACGGACGCAGCCGCCCGCGCTCCTCGGGTGTCACCCGGGGGCTGCGGAACATGATCGCGAAGTAGACGGCCGGGGCGATCACCGAGACGAGGGTGAGGAGGTCGACGAAGCGGTCCATCGTCAGCCACCCGGCGACCGCCAGCAGGGTGGCGAGCACGGCGAAGCCGAGGCAGCCGGCGATGATCTTCGTCACGGCGGAGCGCATCGCGTCGGGGGCGAGCTCGAACTCTGCCGAATGCTTGCGTCCGGCCAGGTGGCGGCGGCCCAGCACGTACTGGATCAGGCCCGCGGTCATCCCGATGGCGGCGGCGGAGAAGCCCCAGTGCCAGCCCTTGTGCTCGCCGAGCCAGCCGGTGATCAGGGGTCCGGCGAAGGCGCCGATGTTGATGCCCATGTAGTAGAGGGCGAAGCCGGCGTCGCGCCGCTCGTCGTCCGTCCGGTACAGCTTGCCGACCATGCTGGCCACGTTCGGCTTGAGCAGGCCGGTGCCCGCGCTGATCAGGCCGAGGCCCACCCAGGTCATCGCGGCGGTCGGCACGGCCATCGCGTAGTGGCCGCATGCGATCAGGATGCCGCCCCACAGCACGGCCCGGTAGGAACCGAGGATGCGGTCGGCGAGCCACCCGCCCGCGACGGAGACGAGGTAGACCATGGTCCCGTAGGCCGCCGATACGGAGGCCGCGGTGCCCGGGTCCATGCCCAGGCCGCCGTTCGCCACCGTGTCCGCGAAGTAGAGGACGAGGATGGCCTGCATGCCCAGGAACGAGAAACGCTCCCAGACCTCCAGTCCGGAGAGCGTGGCGAGGCCCCGGGGGTGGCCCAGGAAGGCATGGTCGTCGCTGGGCGGCGGCTGGTCCTCCGGCGGATCCGCGGGCTCGTCTATATCGGTCGAGATTCTGGACAAAACGCATTCTCCGGTTGTTTCGGCTCCTCAAGAACATACCGGTACGGTTCGGACAGTGCGCGGGTGGCGCCGGACGGGCCCTCTCTGTGATCGAAAACGGACCCGATACGCTGGGTTGAGTGATGGCAGCGACACGTCGACAATCCAGGTGATCGTCAGTGTGATCGTCAGCAGACAGGAGTACCCCTCGTGACCGTCGTCGGGCCGTTCGGACTGAGCGTGCGGGACCAGGCTCTTGAGACCGATCTCCAGGCCGGACTGGCCGCTGTCGAGGCGGGTCTGCTGGAAGCCACCAAGAGCGAAGTCCCCTTCATCACCGAAGCCGCGCAGCACCTCGTGCGCGCCGGAGGCAAGCGCTTCCGGCCGCTGCTCGTGATGCTCGCCTCCCAATTCGGCGATCCGTACGCGCCGGGGATCGTGCCCTCCGCCGTCGTGGTGGAGCTCACGCACCTCGCCACGCTCTACCACGACGACGTCATGGACGAGGCGGACGTGCGCCGCGGGGTCGAGAGCGCCAACACCCGCTGGGGCAACTCGGTGGCCGTCCTGACGGGTGACTTCCTGTTCGCCCGCGCCTCGCACATCCTGGCCGACCTCGGCCCCGAGGCCGTACGCATCCAGGCCGAGGCCTTCGAGCGGCTGGTGACGGGCCAGATCCTGGAGACGGCCGGCCCGCGCGACGGCCGCGACCCCGTCGCGCACTACCTCGACGTCATCGCCGGCAAGACCGGCTCGCTGATCGCCGTCTCCGGCCGCTTCGGCGCGCTGATGTCCGGCGCCGACGAGTCCGTCGTCGACATCCTGACCCAGTACGGCGAACGGCTCGGCACCGCCTTCCAGCTCGCCGACGACGTCCTCGACATCGCCTCCGACGCCCACGAGTCCGGCAAGACCCCGGGCACCGACCTGCGCGAGGGCATCCCGACCCTGCCCGTACTGCGGCTGCGGGAGATGGCCGCACAGGGCGGCGACCCGGCCGACCTGGAGCTCGTACGACTCCTCGACGGAGACCTCTCGGACGACGCCCGCCACGCCGAGGTGCTCACCCGGCTGCGGTCGCACCCGGCCCTGGAGCAGGCCCGCCGCGACACCATCCGGTACGCGGAGGACGCGCGGGCCATGCTCGCGCCGCTGCCCGAGTGCTTCGCCAAGTCGGCGCTGGAGGAACTCTGCGACGCGGTGGTGCACCGCGCCGGGTAGCGCGTACCGCACCCGCAGCAGTGGAACGGGCCCTTCCGCCCCGTCGACCCCTACGGGTCGGGGGAGGAGGGCCCTTCCCGTGTCATCCCACGGTCGTACGCGCAGTTGCGTCCGGGGGGTGACGCCCCAGCCCCGCCGTTTTGGTCAGATGGAGTCATCAACCCCACCAGATCGGGTGAGTGCGGCGACACGGGGGTCGCCGCCTTGGACACAGAGGGCAGGGCAGTGACATGGCAGCGAACACGAACACTTCTCGCAAGGCCGCCCGGTACGCCGTACCGGTTGCGGTGGCAGGAGTGGCCGCGGCGACCGTGGCGATGGTCCCGGCCTTCGCCAACGCCGGGGGACCCGACCTGCCGAAGGTGACGGCGCAGCAGCTGATCGAGAAGATCGCGGCCTCCGACGTGCAGCAGCTGTCCGGCACCGCCAAGATCAGTACCGACCTGGGCCTGCCGAAGCTCGCGACGGGCCTGCTCGGCGGCGGCGGTGTCGCGGGAGGCTCGGCCAACCCGGAGGACAAGGTCGCCCAGCTGGCGAACGGCACGCACACCTTCCGCGTCGCCGCGGACGGCCCGGACCGGCAGAAGCTGACCTTCCTCGACGGCAAGGACGAGTACAGCCTCATCCACAACGGCGCCGACGTGTGGGGGTACGACTCCAAGTCGAACGAGGTCTTCCACGAGAAGAACGCCGACGCGGGTGCCGGGCACGAGGAGGCCGGCCGGCTCGCGGCCTCTCCGCAGCAGCTCGCCCAGGACGTCCTGAAGGCCGCCGGCCCGACCACGGACGTCACCGTCGGCGACACCGCGCAGGTGGCCGGCCGGGACGCCTACCAGCTGGTGCTCAAGCCCAAGCAGAGCGGCTCCACGGTCGGCTCGGTGCAGATCGCGGTCGACGCGAAGAACGGCGTGCCGCTGCGGGTGCAGCTGCTCTCCAGCCAGGGCGGCAAGCCGATCGTCGAAGCGGGCTTCACCAAGGTGGACTTCGCCAAGCCGTCCGCCGACACCTTCGTCTTCAACGCGCCGAAGGGCGCCAAGGTGACCGAGGGCGGGAGCGAGGCCGGCAAGGCCGGGCGGGACGAGCACTGGAAGGCGCTGGACTCCTTCCCGGGCTTCGGCGGCCTGATGGGCGGGGCGAACGGCAAGGGCGGCGACGTGAAGGTCCTCGGCGAGGGCTGGGCGACCATCGCGCGCATCGACTCGGGCGCCGGCAAGGGCCTCAAGGACCTTGAGAACTCGGCGAACGACAAGAACGCGCCGAAGGAGGCCAAGCAGTTCCTCAACTCGCTCGGCGACAAGGTCAGCGGCTCGTTCGGTGGGGGCCGCGTCCTGTCGACCCGCCTGGTCAACGCCCTGATCACGGACGACGGCAAGGTCTACGTCGGCGCCGTGACCAAGGACGCGCTGGTGAAGGCGGCCGACGCCGACAAGTAACAGCGCGTCGCGAAGACGTTCGAAGGGTGGGCCGGGACTGTGTCCCGGCCCACCCTTCTGCCGTTCCCCTCTCGCGTACAGCACACCCGCTGTACGGTGGTGGGATGTCGAGACACGTGACCATCCGCCTGGACGAAGAGTTCCATGAACGTCTGAAGGCACGTGCGGCGGCGTTGGGGACCACGGTCACCGCGCTGATCACCGAGGTCACGGAACGCGAACTCGACGAGGACCGGAAGAACTTCCTCTCCGGCATCGAGGAGTTCGCGGACCACTGGGGCTACTTCCAGGAGCGGTTCGGCAATTGAAGATCACCATGGAGTGGGCGTGGACCGCGCTGGCCCACCACCTCCCGTCCGATCCCGCCGTGTGGGATCCCTCCGGGGTGGCCGCAGCGGTCGCCCGGCACCAGAACGACCTCGTCCTGGTGCCCGAACAGCCCGCCCCGGACACCGCGTGGCGGGCCGCCGCGTTTCTGCACACCCTCGCGGTGTGCCCGGCGCTGGAATCCCCGATGAACGAGTTCTACGCGGCCGCCGCGACCCGCTCGTACCTGCGCGTCGCCGGGGCCAAGCAGCTGCCCTCGCCGGAGGAGCTCGGCGATCTGGTGGAGGCGGCGAAACTGGGCCGCGCGGACGTCGCGGCGGTGGCGCGCGAGCTGCGCGCCCGCATGGAGGAACCCCTGTCGGCCTCGCTGCGGGCGGCCGCGGAGGACGCGTAGCGGGGGCGCGGAGGCCCCGGTGCGGTCCGAGGGGATCGCACCGGGGCCCGGGTGTGCCGCCGTCGGTCAGAAGGTGATCTTCCAGCTGTTGATGTAGCCGACGTCCTGTGCGGCCGTGTCCTTCACCTGGAGCTTCCACACCCCGTTCGCGACCTCGCTGGAGGCGTTGACGGTGTACGACTGGACGAGGTTGTCGGCGCTGCCGCCGCTGCGGTTGTGCAGGTTGTAGACCGTGCCGTCCGGGGCCACCAGGTCGACCACCAGGTCACCGCGGTAGGTGTGGACGATGTTCACGTCGACCTTGGTCGTGGCCGGCGCGTTGCCCGTGACGCCCGAGACCGTGATCGGCGAGTTCACCGCGGCGGCCGGGTAGTCCGGGATGCTCACGTCCGCCGTGTTCTCGAAGGACGGGCCCGGCGGGACCGGGACGGCTGTGCCGAGGGTCCAGATCGCGTAGGCGACGGCGTCCGAGTTGCGGTCCAGGGCGGTGTCGTTGATGTTCGCCGTGTTGTCGCAGGAGGAGTGGTAGCAGCGGTCGAAGGCCTGACCGGCCGTGCCGCCCCACTTCTGCGCCTGGGCCGAGGTCTTGGTGTTGCTGGCGCCGGTGAACAGGCCGCCGACGGGGATGCCCGCGTTCTTGAAGGAGGCGTGGTCGGAGCGGCCGTCGCCCTCGGTCTCGATCTCGGTCGGGACGCCGAGGCCGGCGAAGTAGTTCTTGAAGGTCTGCTCGATCGTCGGGTCGTCGTCGTAGACGAAGTAGCCCGGGTTCGGCGAGCCGATCATGTCGAAGTTCAGGTAGCCGGCGAACTTCGCGCGCTCGGCCGTCGGGAGCTGGTTGACGTAGTACTTCGACCCGATCAGGCCCAGCTCCTCCGCGCCCCACCAGCCGAAGCGCAGGTGCTTCGTCGGCTGGAGCTGGGCGCGGGACACGGCGAGCGCGGTCTCCAGCACGGCCGCGCTGCCGGAGCCGTTGTCGTTGATGCCGGCGCCCGAGGACACCGAGTCCAGGTGTGCGCCGGCCATCAGGACCGAGTTCGGGTCGCCGCCCGGCCAGTCGGCGATCAGGTTGTAGCCGGTGGCGCCGCTGGAGGTGAAGGTCTGCAGGGTGGTGGTGAAGCCGGCCGCGTCGAGCTTGGCCTTCACGTAGTCGATCGACGCCTTGTAACCGGTCCGGCCGTGGGCCCGGTTCCCGCCGTTGTTGGCGGCGATGGTCGAGAGCTGCGACAGGTGGGCCTTGACGTTGGCCAGCGGGATGTCGGGGGGAGTGGGGGCCGCGGCGACCGCCGTGGGGGCGGCGAGTGCGGCGGGGGCGGTGGCGGCGAACAGGCCCGCGACCGCGAGGGCGGTCACGGCAGCAAGACGCCGGGAGACGGACAGGCTCATGTGGGGGCTCCGGGATTCCGCGGGGATGAAACGGAACGAGCGGTATCGAGCGGGTGAGCGTTAGTGCGTCAGTGCGAGCCTGATGTTCAGCGAGAGTATGACTGTCCGTCAAGACCACAATTCGGTCAGGGTAGTTCGGAAAACGGACGATCCCCGGTACGGGTGATTCGTACCGGGGATCGTGGGGATCGGGGAGGCGCCGGGCAGCGCCGCGATGCGGAGGGCTACGCCGGTTCGCGCGCCGGAGCGGCGACGGGCACGGGCGCGGCTTCGAGCGCCGCCCGCGACCGCCGCGCCGTACGCAGGGCGTCCCAGGTCAGGAGGGCGAGCGCGGCCCAGACCAGCGAGAAGCCCACCCAGCGCTCGGGCGGCATGGCCTCGTGGAAATACAGCACGCCGAGCCCGAACTGGAACACCGGCGCCATGTACTGGAGCAGCCCGAGGGTGGACAGCGGGACCCGGATCGCGGCGGCCCCGAAGAACACCAGCGGGATCGCGGTGACGAGCCCGGTCGAGGCGAGCAGGGTGGCGTGCCCCGGCTCGTCCGCCGTGAAAGTGGACTGGCCCTGCGCGCCCAGCCACAGCAGGTAGCCGAGGGCGGGCAGGAACAGCACGGCGGTCTCGGCGGCCAGCGATTCCAGGCCGCCCATGTTGAGCTTCTTCTTGATCAGCCCGTACGTCGCGAAGGAGCAGGCCAGGACCAGCGAGATCCACGGCGGCCGGCCGTACCCGACGGCGAGGACGAGGACGGCGATGAAGGTGATGCCGACCGCCACCCACTGCGCGCGGCGCAGCCGCTCGCCGAGCAGCAGTACGCCCATGGCGATGCTGACCAGGGGGTTGATGAAGTAGCCGAGGCTCGCCTCGACGACGTGCCCGTTGTTGACGGACCAGATGTACAGGCCCCAGTTCACGCTGATCACCGAGGCGGCCAGCGCGGTCAGGCCGAGCTTGCGGGGCTCGCGGACGAGCTCCCGTATCCAGCCCCAGCGCCGCACCGCGAGCAGCGCCAGCCCCACGACGACCAGGGACCACACCATGCGGTGGGCGAGGATCTCGACCGCCCCGGAAGGCTTGAGGAACGGCCAGAAGAGGGGGACGAGCCCCCACATCCCGTATGCGCCGAACCCGTACAGCAAACCCGTGCGCTGCTCGTTCTGTGCCTCCACGGGCCCTCCTGTACGACTTTTCGGCCAACCTCACGACGGTATCGCCGCAGGGGCCGGATGTCATGCCCGTTCGGGGGAGATACTCATGACATTCCCGTGGCGGGACGACGAAGCCCGGGCCTCCTGGGAAGGAGGCCCGGGCTTCGTGTGCTCAGTCACCCGACGACGGTCCAGGTGTCGTTGCCGCTCAGCAGGGCGCCGAGGTCGCCCTTGCCCTTCTGGTCGACGGCCGTGTCGAGCTGGTCGGCCATGAGCGTGTCGTAGACGGGCCGCTCGACGCTCCGGAAGACCCCGATCGGCGTCTGGTGCAGGGTGTCCGGATCGGCGAGGCGGGACAGTGCGAAGGCCGTGGTGGGGCCGGCGGCCTGCGCGTCGTGGACCAGGATCCGCGACTCGTTCTCCGGGGTGACCTCGACGACCTGCAGCTCGCCCGTGGCCTGGTCGCGGACGACCCCCTTGTGCCCGTCGACGCCGAAACGGATCGGCTGCCCGTGCTCCAGCCGGATCACCGCCTCCGCCGCCTGGTTGTTGTCCTTGAGGACCTCGAAGGCGCCGTCGTTGAAGATGTTGCAGTTCTGGTAGATCTCCACCAGCGCCGTGCCCTGGTGGTCGGCGGCCTGCCGCAGCACCTCGGTGAGGTGCTTGCGGTCCGAGTCCACCGTCCGCGCCACGAAGGAGGCCTCCGCGCCCAGTGCCAGGGAGACCGGATTGAAGGGCGCGTCCAGCGAACCCATCGGCGTGGACTTGGTGATCTTGCCGATCTCGGAGGTGGGGGAGTACTGGCCCTTGGTCAGCCCGTAGATCCGGTTGTTGAACAGCAGGATCTTGAGGTTGACGTTGCGCCGCAGGGCGTGGATGAGGTGGTTGCCGCCGATGGACAGCGCGTCGCCGTCACCCGTGACGACCCAGACGGACAGGTCGCGCCGCGAGGTGGCCAGGCCGGTGGCGATGGCGGGGGCGCGGCCGTGGATCGAGTGCATCCCGTACGTGTTCATGTAGTACGGGAAACGCGAGGAGCAGCCGATGCCGGAGACGAAGACGATGTTCTCCTTCGCCAGTCCCAGTTCGGGCATGAAGCCCTGGACGGCGGCGAGCACCGCGTAGTCGCCGCAGCCCGGGCACCAGCGGACCTCCTGGTCCGACTTGAAGTCCTTGGCGGACTGCTTGGCCTCGGCCTTCGGGACCAGCGAAAGCAGCTTCGGGGCGTCGGTCACCTCAGTCATTGATGGCCTCCTTGAGAACCTGCGCGAGCTGCTCGGCCTTGAACGGCATTCCGTTGACCTGGTTGTACGACTGGGCGTCGACCAGGTATTTCGCCCGGATCAGGGTGGCGAGCTGCCCGAGGTTCATCTCCGGCACCACTACCTTCTCGTAACGCTTCAGGACCTCGCCGAGATTCCTGGGGAAGGGGTTCAGGTGGCGCAGATGGGCCTGGGCGACGGGGAGGCCCGCGATCCGCGTGCGGCGGACGGCGGCGGTGATGGGGCCGTAGGTGGAGCCCCAGCCGAGGACCAGCGTGCGCGCGTGGTCGGGGTCGTCGACCTCCAGGTCGGGGACCTGGATGCCGTCGATCTTGGCCTGCCGGGTACGGACCATGAGGTCGTGGTTGGCGGGGTCGTACGAGATGTTGCCCGTGCCGTCCTGCTTCTCGATGCCGCCGATGCGGTGTTCGAGGCCGGGAGTGCCCGGGACGGCCCACGGCCGGGCCAGGGTCTCGGGGTCCCGCTTGTAGGGCCAGAACACCTCGGTGCCGTCGGCCAGCTCGTGGTTGGGGCCGGTCGCGAACCGGACCTTCAGGTCCGGCAGTTCCGTGACCTCGGGGATCTTCCACGGCTCGGAGCCGTTGGCGAGGTAGCCGTCGGAGAGCAGGAAGACCGGCGTCCGGTAGGTGAGGGCGATCCGGGCCGCGTCGAGAGCGGCGTCGAAGCAGTCCGCCGGGGTCTTCGGGGCGACGATCGGGACCGGGGCCTCGCCGTTGCGCCCGTACATGGCCTGGAGCAGGTCGGCCTGCTCGGTCTTGGTCGGCAGACCGGTGGAGGGCCCGCCGCGCTGGATGTCCACGATCAGCAGCGGCAGCTCCAGCGAGACCGCCAGGCCGATCGTCTCGGACTTCAGCGCCACGCCCGGACCGGAGGTGGTCGTCACGCCGAGGGCCCCGCCGAACGCGGCACCCAGCGCGGCACCGATGCCGGCGATCTCGTCCTCGGCCTGGAAGGTCCGCACGCCGAAGTTCTTGTGCTTGGACAGCTCGTGCAGGATGTCCGAGGCCGGGGTGATGGGGTACGAGCCCAGGTAGAGCGGCAGATCGGCCTGCTGGGCCGCCGCGATCAGGCCGTACGACAGGGCCAGGTTCCCGGAGATGTTGCGGTAGATACCGGTCGGGAAGGCCCGGGTGGCCGGCGCGACCTCGTAGGAGACCGCGAAGTCCTCGGTCGTCTCCCCGAAGTTCCAGCCGGCCCGGAAGGCGACGATGTTCGCCTCGGCGATCTCCGGCTTCTTCGCGAACTTCGACCGCAGGAAGGCCTCGGTGCCCTCGGTCGGCCGGTGGTACATCCACGACAGCAGGCCGAGCGCGAACATGTTCTTGCTGCGCTCCGCCTCCTTCCGCGACAGCCCGAAGTCCTTCAGCGCCTCCACGGTCAGCGTCGTCAGCGGGACCGGGTGGATGTTGTAGGCCGAGAGCGATCCGTCTTCCAGCGGGGAGGTCTCGTAGCCGACCTTCGCCATCGGGCGCTTGGTGAACTCGTCGGTGTTGATGATGATCTCCGCACCGCGCGGCACGTCGCCGATGTTCGCCTTGAGGGCGGCCGGGTTCATCGCGACGAGCACGTTCGGGGCGTCGCCGGGCGTGAGGATGTCGTGGTCCGCGAAGTGCAGCTGGAACGACGACACGCCGGGCAGGGTTCCGGCGGGCGCCCGGATCTCGGCGGGGAAGTTCGGCAGCGTGGAGAGGTCGTTCCCGAAGGACGCGGTCTCCGAGGTGAAGCGGTCACCGGTGAGCTGCATACCGTCACCGGAGTCACCCGCGAAGCGGATGATCACACGATCGAGACGGCGTACTTCCTTGCCGCCCGGGCTCGGCGGGGTGCGCTGTCCACCGACAACCGCACCCCCAGCCCCGTCGGCCTGCTCGGCTGGGCTGCTGACCTGGCTGGTCACTGAACTGGACCTCCTTCGAGGCGTGGGCTCCCCCACAAACCCACCCTACGTCGGCGGGGAGGGCTTCCAAGGGAGCGATCACATTCTGGACCGTCGGGCCGCCCCTTGAGACGGCCGGCCGGTATGCCGTAACTGCCGTATCTGACAGAGTGTCAGTCGATCAAGATTTGAGGTAGGTGAGGACGGCCAGTACGCGCCGGTGATCCCCGTCACTCGGCGACAGGCCGAGCTTCATGAAGATGTTGCTGACGTGCTTCTCGACCGCTCCGTCGCTCACGACCAGCTGCTTCGCCACGGCCGAATTCGTCCGCCCCTCGGCCATCAGCCCGAGCACCTCGCGCTCCCGCGGGGTCAGCCCCGCCAGCACGTCCTGCTTCCGGCTGCGGCCCAGCAGCTGCGCGACGACCTCCGGGTCCAGGGCGGTACCGCCCCGGGCCACCCGAACCACCGCGTCGAGGAACTCCCGCACATCGGCCACCCGGTCCTTGAGTAGATAGCCCACCCCGGTGGTGGAACCGGCCAGCAGTTCGGTGGCGTACTGCTCCTCCACGTACTGCGACAGGACGAGCACCCCTATCCCGGGGTGGTCGCGGCGCAGGCGTACGGCCGCCCGTACGCCCTCGTCGGTGTGCGTCGGCGGCATCCGCACATCCGCCACCACCACATCGGGCAGCGCGTCCTCCGCGGCCAGCTCCGCCACCGTCTTGATCAGGGCTTCCGCGTCCCCGACGCCGGCCACGACGTCATGCCCCCGGTCGGTCAGCAGCCGGGTCAGGCCCTCGCGCAGCAGCACTGAGTCCTCGGCGATGACCACCCGCACCCTGTCTTCCACGATTCAGCTGCTCCCGCGTCCACTCGTTCCCGCAAACTCCCTGACCCGGCCAAGCATCCCAGTCCCGGGCCCGGATCAAGGCAGAGAAAGCGGACAACGCGTGGACCCCGGCGCCGAGTTTCAGCCAAGACCCCCTCCCGGCTCGCCGGGCCGGCCTCCGCCTTCAGGGTCCCGCCGGGCCAATTCCAGCCTCGCCGGCATCGCAGCCCGCCGGGGGCATATCCAGCCTCGCCGGCGTTTGAGGCGCGGGGTCTGGGGCGGAGCCCCAGAAGCCCGGGCGCAGCCCGGGGCCGCTCGCGCAACGGCGCCGCACCCGCATACGCGAACGGGACTCCCGTCCACCCGGACGGGAGTCCCGAAGCAAAACCCGCAGCCGACCTAGCCGCGCCCGCGCCACGGCAGCTCCGCCGTCACCACCGTCCCCTCCCCCTCGGGGGAGTCCACCACCAGCACCCCGTCCACCGCCCCCAACCGCTCCGCGAGCCCCGCCAGCCCACTCGCACCGCCGGAGGCACCGGCTCCGCCCCGCCCGTCGTCGCAGACCTGGATCAGCAGCCGCTCCCCGGACTTCCACACGTCCACGCTCGCGCCCCGCGCACCCGCCCCCGCGTGCTTGCTCACGTTCTGCAGCAGCTCCGACACCGTGAAGTACGCGATCCCCTCGATCGCTGCCGCCGGCCGCTGGTCCGCCGGCAGCTCCACCGCCACCCGTACCGGTACGGAACACCGCGACGCCACCGCGGACAGCGCCGCGTCCAGCCCCCGGTCCGTCAGCACCGCCGGGTGGATCCCGCGGGCCAGGTCCCGCAGCTCCTGGAGGGCGATCTTCACCTCCCCGTGCGCCTCGTCCACCATCCGCGCGGCTGCCTGCGGGTCCTCCGCGAGCTTTTCCTTCGCCAGCCCCAGGTCCATGGACAGCGCGACCAGCCGCGCCTGCGCCCCGTCGTGCAGGTCCCGCTCGATGCGCCGCAGGTCCGCCGCGGCGGTGTCCACCACCACCCCCCGGTCGGCTTCCAGCTCGGTCACGCGGTGGTCCAGGCGGGACGGCCCGAGCAGCCCCGCCACCAGGACCCGGTCCACGGTGGTCAGGGCCCGGATCACCCACGGCGTGGCGAGGGTGACGGCGAGGCCGAGGAGCGAGGCGAGGGCGATCTCCCAGGGGGCGTCGACCGGCGTGGAGAAGACGATCAGGCCGGCCTCGTCGGTGAAGGCCGGGAAGACCCAGAACCAGAGCGGGTACAGCAGCAGGGCCCACCCGTACGCCCAGAACGTCAGTGCCGCGCAGAAACCGAACACCGCCCACGGGAAGTGGATCACGGAGTACAGCACGTGCCGCCAGGCGCTCCCGCTCTTGAGCAGTGCCCCCATGGCGGCGATCGGCCCGCTCTTCCGGGCCCGGACGGGGGCGGGCTCGGCGATGTCCACGCCCAGCAGGTGCCGTACCCGGGCCCGCTCCAGGTGCCCGAAGCCGCGGCACATGGCGAGCAGGCCCGCCAGGACCGGCACGCCGAGGAAGGTGATGAGCAGCCCCGCGCCGAGGCTCACCCCGGTGATGGCGAGGGAGAAGTACAGGACGCTCAGCGGCAGCCCGATCAGCAGGTACCCGAACTCCCGCCAGGTCCGCCCCGCCACGGGAGCCCGCAACACCGCCCGTACCCCTTCACCCGTGCCCGTGCCGTTACCCATGACCCCGACCCGCCCTTCCCTCTGCCAGTACCCCTCCACCCTGCCGGTCGCCCCCAGCCCCCAACCATCCAGCGAGTCGGCCTCTCGAAAGGGGGGTTAACCCCACCCCGCCGGGGCGTATCCAGCCTCGCCGGCGCTTGAGGCGCGGGGTCTGGGGCGGAGCCCCAGGAGCCCGGGCGCAGCCCGGGGACGCTTGCGCAACGGCGCCGCACCGGCCGCCCCCGCGCGACGGCGCCGCACCCGTAAACGCGAACGGGACCCCCGTCCACCCGGACGGGAGTCCCGAAGCAAAACCCGCAGCCGACCTAGCCGCGCCCGCGCCACGGCAGCTCCGCCGTCACCACCGTCCCCTCCCCGGCAGGGGAATCCACCACCAGCACCCCGTCCACCGCCCCCAACCGCTCCGCGAGCCCCGCCAGCCCGCTCCCCCCGGAGGCACTGGCTCCGCCCCGCCCGTCGTCCGCGACCCGGATCAGCAGCCGCGCCCCCGCCCGCCTCACCTCCACACTCGCGCCCCGCGCAGCGGGCCCGGCGTGCTTGCTCACGTTCTGCAGCAGCTCCGACACCACGAAGTACGCGATCCCCTCTATCGCCTCCGCCGGCCGCTCCTCCGCCGGCAGCTCCACCGCCACCTTCACCGGCACCACGCACCGCGAGGCCACCGCGGACAGCGCCGCGTCCAGCCCCCGGTCCGTCAGCACCGCCGGGTGGATCCCGCGCGCGAGGTCCCGCAGCTCCTGCAGCGCCAGCTTCACCTCCCCGTGGGCCTCGTCGACCATCGCCGCCGCGCCCTCCGGGTCCTCCAGCAGCTTCTCCTTCGCCAGGCCCAGCCCCATCGCCAGCGCGACCAGCCGCGCCTGCGCCCCGTCGTGCAGGTCCCGCTCGATGCGCCGCAGGTCCGCCGCGGCGGTGTCCACCACCACCCCCCGGTCCGACTCCAGCTCCGCGATCCGCCGTTCCAGCTCGTCGACGGGCGACAGCAGCCCCCGCACCATCGCGCGGTCCACGTTCGCCATCCACCGCACCAGCCACGGCAGCACCGGCCACAGCACGAACAGCCCGGTCAGCGCTACCGTGAAGGTGAGCACCCCCCAGGGCAGCCGGATCAGCTGGTACAGCACCGTCCGCCAGCCGACCGGGTCCTTGATGCTCGTCCACAGCCAGGGGAAGAATCCGCCGGACCGCTTCGGCCCGGGGATCGGGGTCGGCTCGTCCACCCGTACGCCCAGCAGCGCGCGGGCGCGAGCGCGGTCCAGCCGTCCCAATTGCCGAGACAAGAAGAGGCCGCCCGCGAGCAGCGGAATCCCGATCGCCGTCACGGAAAGCCCCCCCGTCCCGGCGACCATGACAACCGTGTAAACGAATCCGACGATCGCCACCGGCAAATTGCTCACCAGATGGGCGATCTCCTTCCAGGTCACGGCGCTGAAGACGGCCCGTACCGGGGGAGGCTGATCGCTGTCGGGGGTGTCATGGCTCGTGGTCATGGGCCACAGCCTGCCAAGCGGGCCCCACTGATGCCATGGGGTGGCCGGGGTGCTGTGAACGGGGGATAACCCCACCCTGTGTGAGGCAGGCCCTAGACTCCCGTCCGTAACAGATCGTCGACAGTGGCCGAGGAGCGAGGAACGGAACGTGCCTGAACAGACGGTATCGACCGTAACCGTGCTCGCGGCGGACTACTTCCGAAGCTATTCGGTCGTGGGTCTCATGGCCGCGCTCGGTGTGCTGTTCGTGGCCGTGGCCTTCGGCGCCGGCCGCCTGCTGCGCCCCGTGGTCCCGACCCACGAGAAGCTGCTGACGTACGAATGCGGTGTGGACCCCGTGGGCGAGGGCTGGGCGCACACCCAGGTCCGCTACTACGTCTACGCGTTCCTCTACGTCATCTTCGCCGTCGACTCGATCTTCCTGTTCCCGTGGGCGACGGTGTTCGCCGCCGCCGGTTACGGCGCCACGACCCTGGTCGAGATGTTCATCTTCCTGGGCTTCCTGGCCGTCGGCCTGCTCTATGCGTACAAGAAGGGCGTCCTCGAATGGACGTGACACCGGCCGTGACGCCGACCGAGGCGGTGCTGCTCCCGGAGCCGAAGCGCCTCGGAGTTCTCTCCCGCCTCGCCCCGGAACCGATGAAGGTGGTCCTGAACTGGGGCCGCCGCTACAGCCTCTGGGTCTTCAACTTCGGCCTGGCATGCTGCGCGATCGAGTTCATCGCCGCCTCCATGGCCCGGCACGACTTCATCCGGCTCGGCGTGATCCCCTTCGCGCCGGGGCCCCGCCAGGCCGACCTCATGATCGTCTCGGGCACGGTGACGGACAAGATGGCCCCGGCCGTGAAGCGGCTGTACGAGCAGATGCCGGAGCCGAAGTACGTCATCTCCTTCGGCGCCTGCTCCAACTGCGGCGGACCGTACTGGGACTCGTACTCGGTCACGAAGGGCGTCGACCAGATCATCCCGGTCGACGTCTACGTGCCCGGCTGCCCGCCGCGCCCGGAGGCGCTGCTGCAGGGCATCCTCAAGCTCCAGGAGAAGATCGCCCGCGAGTCGCTGGCCGAGCGCTACGCCGACGGCCCGTCCGTCGCCCAGCTCACCAGCGGTCTCGTCACGCCGCCGCCCACCCCGGGGGCCGGCGCATGAACCTCTACGACTCCCTGCCCGACGCGGCACCGACGGTCTTCGGCGAGGAGGCCGTGGCCTCGTACGAGTACGACCTCCTCACGGTCGACGTGCCCGTCGGCTCCTGGATCTCCTCCCTGGAGATCGCCCGGGACAAGCTGGGCTGCACCTACTTCGACTGGCTGAGCGCGGTCGACGAGCCGGGCACCGGCTTCCGTATCTGCGCGCACGTCGTCTCCCTCGAGAACCGGCGCGTACGCCGGCTGCTCCTGCGCACGACGGTCCCGCACACCTCGCCGTCCCTGCCCTCCGCCGTCGCCGTGTACGCGGGTGCGGAATGGCACGAGCGCGAGACCTTCGAGATGTTCGGGGTCACCTTCACCGACCACCCGCACCTCGTCCACCTCCTCCTCCCGGAGGAGTTCGAGGGGCACCCGCTGCGCAAGGACTTCGTCCTCGCCGCGCGCGTCGCCAAGGCCTGGCCCGGCGCCAAGGAGCCGGGCGAGGCGCACGACCCGGACGCGCCGAAGCGCCGCCAGATGCTCCCGCCGGGCGTCCCGGACCCCAACGACTGGGGCCCGCTGAAGGGCCAGCTCCCCCCGGCCCCCGCCCGCCCGGCCCGCACCCCCCGCGCAGCCGGCGCGGCCGCCCGCACCCCCCGCGAGGGTGCCCCGGCCCGCCGCACCCGCTCGGTCGCCGACGGCTCGGCCACCCAGGCCACGGAAACCCCGGCGGCAGCCGCGTCCGCGGCGACCCCGGACGCCCCGCGCCCGGCCCGCCGCACCCGCTCCGTGGCCGACGGCTCAGCCAGCCAGGCCACCCCGCCGGCCACCCCCGACACCTCGGACGCCACCGCGCCGGAGGCAGCGCCCCCGGCCCGGCCGGCCCGCCGCACCCGCACGGCGAGCGACGGCTCGGCCAGCCAGGCAGCCACCCCGCCGGAGGCGACCCCCGACGCCCCGGACGCCGCCACCCCGCCGGCGGCGACCCGCCGCCCGGCCCCACGCAGCGCGGACGCGCCCTGGCACGACCCGAAGCCCGCCTTCGAGGAGCCCCCGACCCCGGCCACCCCGCCGGAGGCACCGGCGCCGCCGGCCGACCAGGCCAAGCCCAAGACCGAGACCGACCCCACCCCCGACAACGGAGGCGACGCGTGAACGACGTCCTCGACGTCGCCCTGCGGCTGATCGTCGTCTTCGCCGTCTTCCTCGTGCTCCCGCTCGTAGTAGGGCAGACCGAGCACAAGGTGATGGCCCACATGCAGGGCCGACTCGGCCCCATGTACGCCGGCGGCTTCCACGGCTGGGCCCAGCTCGTGGCCGACGGCGTGAAGTTCGCGCAGAAGGAAGACATCGTCCCGGCCAACGCCGACCGGCGGATCTTCCAGCTCGCGCCCGCCGTGGCCCTGCTGCCGTACCTCCTCGTGCTCCTCGCCATCCCGATCGGCCCCGGCGAAGGCGCCGTCGGGCAGGTCATCGACGCGGGCCTGTTCTTCGTGCTCGCCGTCATGGGCGTCGGAGTCCTCGGCTCCCTCATGGCCGGCTGGGCCTCCGCGAACAAGTTCTCCCTGCTCGGCGGCCTCCGCACCGCGGCCCAGCTGCTCGCCTACGAGCTCCCGATGCTGCTCGCCGCCGCCTCGGTGGCCATGGCGGCCGGGACGGTCTCCCTCCCCGGCATCGTCGAGAGCTTCCAGTGGTGGTGGCTGCCCTGGCAGATCGTCGGCGCGCTCGTCTTCTTCACCGCCGGCCTCGCCGAACTCCAGCGGCCCCCCTTCGACATGCCCATCGCCGACTCCGAGATCATCTTCGGCGCGTACACCGAGTACACCGGACTGCGCTTCGCGCTGTTCCTGCTCGCCGAGTACGCCGGCATCGTCGTCCTCTGCTTCCTCACCACCGTCCTCTTCCTCGGCGGCTGGCAGGGCCCCTTCGGCGCCGACGGCCTCGGCTGGGTCTGGACCCTGCTCAAGACCGGCATCCTCGCCTTCGTCGTGATCTGGCTCCGCGTGAGCTACCCGCGCCTGCGCGAGGACCAGCTCCAGAAGCTCGCCTGGACCGTACTCATCCCGCTCGCGCTCGCCCAGATCGCGCTCACCGGCATCGTGAAGGTGGCGATCCAGTAATGCCCATCCCCGGATCCGGCCTCGCCAAGGGCCTGGCCGTCACGCTGCGCACGATGACGAAGCGCTCGCACACCGCCCAGTACCCCGACGTCCAGCCGCAGCTCCCGCCCCGCTCCCGCGGGGTCATCGGCCTGTTCGAGGAGAACTGCACGGTCTGCATGCTCTGCGCCCGTGAGTGCCCCGACTGGTGCATCTACATCGACTCCCACAAGGAGACGGTCCCGGCCGCCACCCCCGGCGGCCGTGAGCGCAGCCGCAACGTCCTCGACCGCTTCGCCATCGACTTCTCCCTCTGCATGTACTGCGGCATCTGCATCGAGGTGTGCCCCTTCGACGCCCTCTTCTGGTCGCCGGAGTTCGAGTACGCGGAGACCGACATCCACGAGCTGACCCACGAGCGCGACAAGCTCCGCGAGTGGATGTGGACCGTCCCGGCCCCGCCCGCCCTGGACCCCGCCGCCGAGGAGCCCAAGGAGATCGCGGCCGCCCGCAAGGCAGCGGAAAAGGCCGAAGCCGCCGCAGCCGAAGCCGCCGCAGCCGAGGCCACCCCCGACGCCCCGGCCACCCCCGGCACCCCGGCCTCCGGCACGGAAACCGGCACCCCCGACGCCCCCGGCACGGGAACCGGCACCGACCCGGCGGGAGGCACCGCCTGATGTACGCCGCCCACCTCGCCGCCGCCCAAAGCCACGGCTTCCTCTCGCCGACCGGCGTCGAGATCGCCTTCGTCCTCGTCGGCCTCGCCACCCTCGGCGCGGCCCTCGTCACGGTCACCACCCGCCAGCTCGTGCACGCCGCCCTCTGGCTGGTCGTCGCGCTCGGCGGCATCGCCGTCGAGTACCTGCTGCTGACCGCGGAGTTCATCGCCTGGGTCCAGGTGCTGATCTACCTCGGTTCCGTGGTCGTCCTCCTCCTCTTCGGGCTGATGCTCACCAAGGCGCCCATCGGCCGCTCCCCGGACGCCGACTCCGGCAACCGGTGGATCGCGCTCGCGGTCGCGGTCGTCGCCGCCGTCGCCCTCGTATGGGTCGTCGTCGACGCCTTCCGCACGACCTGGATCGACCTCGACGGCCCGGTCCAGGGCTCGACGAAGGTCTCCGGCGAGATCCTCTTCCAGCACTGGGTGCTGCCCTTCGAGGCCCTCTCCGTGCTCCTCCTCGCGGCCCTGATCGGCGCCATCGTGCTGTCCCGCAAGGACAACCCCGCCGAAGACGGCGCCCCCGGCGCGAAGAAGGGCCAGCGCTGATGCACCTCGCCTACCCCGCCGTGCTCGCGGCACTGATCTTCTGCACGGGCCTGTACGGAGTGCTCGCCCGCCGCAACGCCATCCTGGTCCTGATGTCCGTCGAGCTGATGCTCAACGCCGTCAACCTGAACCTGGTGGCCTTCGACGTCTGGCTGCGCGACACCCTGCACGCCGGCCAGGCCCTCACCCTCTTCACCATCGCGATCGCCGCCGCCGAGATCGGCATCGGCCTCTCGATCGTGCTGATGGTGTACCGCAACCGGGGCACCTCCGACGTCGACCGGCTGCGCGACACCGTCGAGGGCAACGAGCCCGCCCCGCACACCCCGAACACCCCGAGCACTCAGAACACCCAGAGCGAGGTCACCGCGTGAGCACGACGACCCTCGCCGTACTCGTCCCCCTCCTGCCCTTCCTCGGCGCGGTCGCGGGACTCCTCCTCGGCCGCACCGCCCCCGGCTTCGTCCGGCCGCTCGCGATCCTGCCGACGCTCGCCGCCGCCGTACTGGCGGTGCTCGTCGCCGTCCGCCAGGGCGGCGGGAAGGCGATCGACACCTCGACCGAGTGGACCCCGACCGGCTCGGTGCCGATCGAGCTCTCGCTCTACCTGGACGGCTTCGCCGTTCTGGTCGCCGTCCTCGTCGGGATCGTCGCGACCTGCGTACAGCTCTACTCGACGGCCTACCTCCGCGAGGACCCGCGCTACCCCTCGTACGCCGCTCTGGTCTCACTGTTCACCTCCGCCATGCTGCTCGTCGTCTACTCCGGCGACCTGATGCTGCTGCTGGTCGGCTGGGAGATCATGGGTATCTGCTCGTACTTCCTGGTCGGGCACTACTGGGAGACCGAGGCGGCCCGTTCCGCCTCGCTGAAGGCCTTCCTCGTCACCAAGCTCGGCGACGTCCCCTTCCTCATCGGTCTGTTCGCGCTCGCCGTCGATGCCGGCTCCTTCCAGATCACGAAGATCCTGGGCACCGTCGCCGCCGGCGGACTCGACCAGCCGACGCTGATCGCGCTGCTCCTGCTCGCCGGAGTCGCCGGCAAGTCCGCGCAGTTCCCGCTGCACACCTGGCTCCCGGACGCCATGGCCGGCCCCACCCCGGTCTCCGCGCTGATCCACGCTGCGACGATGGTCGCCGCCGGTGTCTACTTCATCGCCCGTCTCCTCCCCGTCTTCGCGGCCTCCCGCGCCGCACTGGTGGTCATGGCCGTCATGGCGGCCGTCACGATGGCCGGCTCCGCCCTCGCCGCCCTCGCCCAGGACGACATCAAGCGGGTCCTCGCCTACTCCACGGTCGGCCAGCTCGGCTACATGATCGGCGCCCTGGCCGTCGGCGACCGCGGCGCCGCCGTCTTCCACCTCCTGTCCCACGGCTTCTTCAAGGCGCTCCTCTTCCTCGGCGCGGGCGTGATCATCCACGCCGCCGGTACGAACTCCCTGGCCGCCATGTCCCGTATGGACGGCCTGACCAAGCGCATCCCGGACGCCTTCTGGACGATGTCGATCGGCCTCCTCGCGCTCGCCGCGATCCCGCCCTTCGCCGGCTTCTTCTCCAAGGAAGCCGTCCTCGTCGCCGCCGAGCACACCGCCACCGGCCACTCGGACTTCGCGCCCAGCGCCGCCGGCTGGCTGGTCCTGGTCGCCGGCGTGCTGACCGCCCTGCTCACCGCCGCCTACGCCACCCGGCTGTGGCTGATGGCCTTCCGCGGCCGGGGCGCCGCCGCCCCCGACCACGGCAAGGAGCCCGTCGCCATGACCGGCGTGCTGTGGCTGCTCGCGATCCCGACCATCGGCTTCGGCCTCGCCGCGGGCACCCTCGCCGACTGGTTCGACGGCAAGGAGCTCACCCCGACCTTGGCCACCTCGGTCCTCGGCACGGGCGCGGCGGTCATCGGCGCGATGCTCACCTACGCCCTCTGGCAGCGCGCCACGGTCAAGGCCGCCGCGGTCGCTGCCAAGGCCACGGCCGCCAACGGCCTCGCCGCGCGCGCCGCCGTCGCAGCCACCGTCGCCGAGTCCGAGGCCGAGACCCCCGAGGTCGCCGAAGTGACCCACGACCACCCCGCCGCCCCGGCCGGCCCCGCCCCCGACCCCGGTAAGGCGCTCCTCGGGCCCCTGTACCGGCACGCCGCCAACGGCTTCCACCTCGACGCCGTCTACGACCGGATCTTCGTCCGCCCCGTCCGGGCGTCCGCGAGCCTCGTCCGCTTCCTCGACCGCGAGGTCGTGGACACGTACGTCCGCGGCGCGGGCACCGGCCCCCGGCTGCTCGGCAGCCTCGTCCGCCGTGCCCAGACCGGCAACGTGCAGAGCTACCTGAGCGCCCTGCTCGCCGGCGCCGTGGTCCTGGCGATCGCCACCGCCGTCCTCGCCAACGTCAACGCCGGATCGTGAGCCGAGAGTCAGCCGTGAT
This sequence comes from Streptomyces sp. NPDC091371, assembly GCF_040684275.1. NCBI lineage: Bacteria > Bacillati > Actinomycetota > Actinomycetes > Kitasatosporales > Streptomycetaceae > Streptomyces > Streptomyces sp. NPDC091371. Next base: position 13,472 of record NZ_JBFBFP010000039.1, on the reverse strand, counting down.
CGATATCAGCCCGTCCGTGATGCAGTTCCTTCTGGCGTTCGTCGTGGCCGCACCGCTCCTCGGTGCGGTGGCGGCCCTCCTGCCGGCCCCGCCCGGGCTCAAGGGCAAGAGCCCCGAACAGGCCGTGCTCCGCCACGGCGTGACCGTGACCGGAGTGATCCTCGCCGCGGCGATCGCCCTCACCCTGGGTTTCGACCACGACGCCCCGTCCCGCTTCCAGGCGACGACGGACATCAGCTGGATCCAGGCGCTGAACGTCCGGATCCACCTCGGCATCGACGGCATCTCGCTCCCCCTCCTCCTGATGACCGCGCTGCTGTTCTTCCTCTGCGCGCTCTACAGCTACTTCAAGCTCCCCGCAGGCCCCTCCCCGAAGGCCTTCGTCGCGCTGCTCCTGGTCCTGGAGTCCGGCACCCTCGCGACCTTCGCCGTCCTCGACCTGCTGCTCTTCTTCCTCGCCTTCGAGATGGTCCTCATCCCGATGTACTTCCTCATCGCCCGCTGGGGCGGTGCTCAGCGGCAGGCCGCCGCCTGGAAGTTCATCCTCTACACCCTCCTCGGCTCCGTGGTCATGCTGCTCGGTCTGCTGCTGATCGGACTGACGAGCGGCACGTTCGACATGGTGGCACTCGCCTCTGACAACGGCCGCGAACTGTCCCACACCACCCAGCTCCTGGCCGTCCTGTCCATCGGAATCGGCCTCGCCGTGAAGACCCCGATGTGGCCCCTGCACAGCTGGCTGCCCGACGCCCACACCGCCGCGCCCACCGTCGGCTCCGTCGTGCTGGCCGGCGTCCTGCTCAAGATGGGCACGTACGGGTTCGTCCGCATCCTGCTCCCCGTCACCCCCGACGGCATGGCCACCTTCGCCCCCTACCTCGGCGCCTTCGCCGCCGTCGGCATCGTCTACGGGTCCCTCGCCTGCCTGGCGCTGGCCCGCAAGGGGAACAAGGGCGACCTCAAGCGCCTCATCGCGTACTCCTCCGTCGGCCACATGGGCTTCGTGCTCCTCGGCATCGCGTCCATGACCCCCACGGGCGTCAACGGCGCGCTCTTCGCCAACATCGCCCACGGCCTGATCACCGGCCTCCTCTTCTTCCTGGTCGGCGCCCTCAAGGACCGCTACGGCACCGCCGACCTCGACACCCTCGCCGGGGCCACCGGCGCCGCCCTCTACGGCCGCGCCCCCCGCTTCGGCGCGTTCCTCGCCTTCGCCGCCGTCGCCTCCCTCGGCCTGCCCGGCCTCGCCGGCTTCTGGGGCGAGATGCTGGCCCTCTTCGGCGCGTTCGACCCCGCCGAGGGCCTGTCCCGGCCCGCCTTCCTCACCTACATGGCGTTCGGCGCGTTCGGCACCCTGCTCACCGCCGCCTACCTGCTGATCGTCGTACGGCGCGTCTGCATGGGCGACCCGAAGGCCGGCCCCGCGATCGTCCTCGCGGACGTCCAGCGCTACGAGTTCGCCGCCTGGACCCCGCTCGCCGCGCTCACCGTCCTCGCCGGCCTGTGGCCCGCGGTACTCCTCGGCCTCACCGACCCGGCCGTCCAGAAGCTCCTCGCAGGAGGCAACTCATGACGGTCCTGTCCGCCGTTTCCGCGGAGGCCCCCAGCCTCGTCCAGTCCGTCGACTGGCTCGCCATCGCGCCCGTCGTCATCCCCGCCGCCGTCGCCCTGCTGGTGCTGATCGCCGACCTGTTCGTCGCCGAGAACCGCAAGCCGCTCCTCGGCTGGATCTCGGTAGCGGGCCTGGCCGTCTCGACGGCCCTCCTGCTGCCCCTGCGCGCCGGCGACCGCTCCACGTTCTGCCTCACCGCGGACCCGGCCGCCTGCAGCTACACCGCCGACCACTTCGCGCTCGTCGTCCAGTTCCTGGTGCTCGCCGGCGCCCTGGTCACCGCCCTGCTGTCGGTCACCGCCGTACGCGACACGCGCATGCCCGCCGGCGAGTACTGGTTCCTGCTGCTCTCCTCCGCGGCCGGCGCGGCCCTGCTGCCCGCCTCCCGCGACCTGGCCACCCTGATCGTCGCCCTCGAAGTCGCCTCGCTGCCCGCCTTCGCCCTCGTCGGCATGCGCCGCGGCGACCGGCTGTCCTCCGAGGCCGCCCTCAAGTTCTTCCTCTCCTCCGTCACCGCCACCGCCGTGTCGCTGATGGGCATCAGCTTCGTCTACGCGGCCACCGGCTCCCTGCACCTCACGCAGGTCGCCGACCGGCTCGAAGACGTCCCCGGGCAGCTCGACACCGTCGCCATGGTCGGCGTCGCGCTCACCCTCGTCGGCTTCGCGTTCAAGACCGCGGCCGTCCCGTTCCACTTCTGGGTCCCCGACACCTACGTCGGCGCCCCGCTGCCCATCGCCGGCTACCTCTCGGTGATCGGCAAGGCCGTCGGCTTCACCGGCCTCATCCTCGTGACGGTGATCGCCTTCCCGGCGTACTCCGACATCTGGGGACCGGCCCTCGCCGTCCTCGCCGCGCTCACCATGACCCTGGGCAATGCCGCCGCCCTGCGCCAGTCCGCGGACCGCCCGAACAGCGCCGTACGCCTGCTCGCCTGGTCCTCCGTCGGCCAGGCCGGCTACCTCCTGGTCCCGATCGCCGCCGCCGCGTACTCCGGCCGCGACCAGATCGGCTCCACCCTCGCCTACGCCCTCATGTACGCCGCGGTGAACCTCGGCGCCTTCGCCGTGGCCGCGCTCGTCGCCCGTACGAAGCCGCTCCACCGGATCAGCGACTACCGCGGCCTGTACGCCGAGCGGCCGATGGTCGCCCTGTCGATGGCCTTCTTCCTGCTCTGCCTGGCCGGCCTGCCGCCGGGCATCATCGGCCTCTTCGCCAAGGTCGCCGTCTTCCAGTCCGCGGTCGACGCGGGCCTGGGCTGGCTGGCCGTGGTCATGGCGGTCAACGTCGTCATCGCCCTCTATTACTACCTGCGCTGGACCGCGCTCCTGTTCCGCGCTCCGGAGGGGGCGGAGGCCGCCGAGGGCGCGCAGCCGCCCACGAAGGCCCCCTGGCCGGTCACGGCGGCCATCGTCGTCACCGCGGTCACCGCCGTCGTCGTCTCCGGCGCCCCGCAGCTGGTCCTGCGCGTCGCGTCGGGCAGCCTCTTCCCGCAGTAGCCGGCACCCGGCTGTAACCCGTACGGAGTAACGCCCGCGGCCGCCGCCCCCTCGCCCCCACCGCCGGGGCGACGGGGCGGCGGCCGCCTCGGCATGCCCCGGGAACCAGCCGCCCCCACCTCGCGTTGACCAGGAAGGGAGGGTCCACTGGACCGTAGACCCTCAGTCCTGGACGGGGGCTCCCTGCCGCACCACAAGGAGGGCGTACCGTGCACCGCCGGCACAACGGGCTGAAGACCGCCGTACTCCTCGGCGGGCTGTCCGCACTCATCATCCTCATCGGCAGCTTCTTCGGGCGGGGCGGCCTGATCGTCGCCGTCGTCATCGCCCTCGGGACGAACGCGTACGCGTACTGGAACAGCGACAAGCTGGCTCTACGCGCGATGCGGGCCCGCCCCGTCAGCGAGTTCGAGGCCCCCCAGCTCTACCGCATGGTGCGCGAGCTCTCCACGTCCGCGCGCCAGCCCATGCCACGCCTCTACATCTCGCCCACCGAGGCCCCCAACGCCTTCGCGACCGGCCGTAATCCGCGCAACGCCGCGGTCTGCTGCACCGAAGGAATCCTGCGCATCCTCGACGAGCGCGAGCTGCGCGGAGTCATCGGCCACGAGCTCAGCCACGTCTACAACCGCGACATCCTGATCTCGTCGGTGGCCGGCGCGCTGGCCTCGGTGATCATGTTCCTGGTCAACTTCGCCTGGCTCATACCCGTGGGCCGCTCGAACGACGACGAGGGCCCGGGCCTCCTGGGCATGCTGCTCATCATGATCCTCGGCCCGCTGGCCGCCTCCGTGATCCAGCTGGCCATCAGCCGCTCCCGCGAGTACGAGGCCGACGCCTCCGGCGCCCAGCTCACCGGGGATCCCCTCGCCCTGGCGAGCGCCCTGCGCAAGCTCGACGCGGGCACCAAGCAGCTCCCGCTGCCCCCTGAGCCCCGGCTCGAGACGGCGAGCCACATGATGATCGCCAATCCCTTCCGCCCCGGCCAGGGATTGTCCAAGATGTTCTCGACACACCCTCCGATGGCCGAGCGCATCGCCCGGCTCGAACAGATGGCAGGCCGCACGCAGTGAAGACAATCCTGAACATCATTTGGCTCGTCCTCAGCGGCGTCTGGCTGTTCCTCGGCTACTGCGTCGCGGGCGTGATCCTCTGCATCACCATCATCGGCATCCCCTTCGGCATCGCCGCCTTCCGCATCGCGGTGTACGCCCTCTGGCCCTTCGGCTACACCACGGTCGAGCGCCGCGACGCGGGCGCCGCGTCCTGCATCGGCAACGTCCTGTGGCTGGTCCTGGCCGGCTGGTGGCTGGCCATCGGCCACATCGTCACCGGCATCGCGCTCTGCATCACGATCATCGGCATCCCGTTCGGCATCGCCAACTTCAAGATGGTCCCGCTCTCGCTGCTCCCGCTGGGCCGCGAAATCGTCCCGACGGACGCGCCGTTCGCCTCTCGGTAACCCTGTGGGCGCCGTGCGGGACGGCGGAGGACCCTCACCTGACATCTGACCGAAATGTGCAGGTCAGGGCGATTGTCAGTGGGGTGCGTCACCATGAACGCATGAACGAGACCGAGCAGTTGCTGGAGCAAGTCGCAGCCCGTTCGCGCAACTCCGCGCGCGGGCACGGAAAGCCCCATCCCGTGCCGCTGGGCGATGGGGAGATCGCCCGCGCCGAGGGCATACTCGGCTTCGCCCTGCCCCCGCTGCTCGCCGCGCTCTACGCGCGCGTCGGGGACGGTGGATTCGGCCCGGAACAGCGCTTCCTGCCCCTGCGTCAGGTCGTGGCGGCCTACGAGGCCCGGCGCGAATCCGGCTGGCGCTGGCCGGAGGGCGTTCTGCCGGTGGCCGACTTCGGCTGCGGCCTGGACGCCTGCGTCGACAGCCGGTCCGAGACCGCCCAAGTCCTGCTGTTCGACCCGAATCCCGGGGAACCCGAGCTCGCCTGGTCCATGGACACCCCGAGCCTGGCCGACTGGCTGCGCGGCTGGCTCGACGGGACCGCCTGGTTCTGCGAGGAGTCGGAGCTGGGGGAGGAGCTCGACCTGGAGCTGCACCCCTGGGCGGAGTTCAGCGCCCGGATCTGACGCCCCGGCGTACGCCGTACGCCAGGGCGCCCAGCGCCAGCACGGCCGCCCCCGAGACCGCCGAGGCGAGGGGCAGCGTGCAGGCCAGCACGACACAGCCGGACAGCCCGACGGCTGCCACGGCCCGACCCTTGACACCTGAATCGAGAGTCCAGGCAGAAGCGTTCGCGATCGCGTAGTAGACCAGCACTCCGAAGGAGGAGAAACCGATCGCGCCCCGCAGATCGGCGGTGGCCGCGAGCACCGCCACGACCGCACCCACTGCCAGCTCCGCATGGTGCGGCACCTGATGCCGGGGATGTACGGCGGCCAGCGCGCGCGGGAGGTGGCCGTCCCGGGCCATCGCCAGCGCGGTCCGCGAAACCCCGAGTACGAGGGCCAGCAGCGAGCCCAGCGCGGCCAGGGCCGCACCCACCCGGACGACCGGGACCAGTCCCGGCAGCCCGGCCGCCCGGACCGCGTCGGCGAGCGGGGCCGCCGACCGCGCCAGCCCGTCGGCACCGAGCACCGACAGCGCCGCCACCGCCACTGCGGCGTACACCAGCAGCACGATCCCCAGCGCGAGCGGCACCGCCCGGGGGATCGTCCGCTCCGGGTCGCGCACCTCCTCGCCCAGCGTGGTGATCCGGGCGTATCCCGCGAAGGCGAAGAACAGCAGCCCGGCACCCTGCAGCAGCCCGGCGGCCTCCCAGTCGGCGCCGCCCAGCCGCCCCGCGTCGGCGGCGCCCGAAGACAGGCACCCGACCACCACCCCGGCCAGCACCGCCAGCACCGCCGCCACGATCAGCCGGGCCAGCCGGGCGGACTTCTGCACCCCGCCGTAGCTCGCCGCGGTCAGCGCCACGACCGCCGCGACGGCCACCGCATGCTGCTGCCCCGGCCAGACGTACGCGCCGACGGTCAGCGCCATCGCCGCGCAGGAGGCCGTCTTGCCGATCACGAACCCCCAGCCGGCCAGGTACCCCCAGAAGGGACCCAGCCGCTCGCGCCCGTAGACGTACGTGCCGCCGGAGGACGGGTACCGGGCGGCGAGCCGCGCCGAGGAGTGCGCGTTGCAGTAGGCGACGACGGCCGCCAGGGCGAGGGCGGCGAGGAGCGCGCCGCCCGCCGCGCCGGCCGCCGGGGCCAGCGCGGCGAAGATGCCGGCGCCGACCATCGCGCCGAGTCCGACGACGACGGCGTCGGAGACCCCCAGGGTGCGTTTCAGCTCATCCGTCACGGGCGGAGGCTAGCCCGGCCAGATGACGCCCTCACGTCCGGGGAGTGGCGTCCGCTCCCGCTCCCAGCCCTCGAGGGCCGTCAGGCAGGCGTGGTCGAGGTGGCGCAGCCCGCTCAGGTCCAGCCGTACGGGCTGTCCGGGCGGCAGCGCGTCCAGCGCGTCGAGCAGCTTGGGCAGGCGCAGGAAGCTGGCGTTGCCCACCACCCGGACGTACAGGCCCGTTCCCTCCCGCACCTCCTCGATGTGCACGTGGGAGGTTTCCCAGGCGGCCTTGGCGACGGCGAGCCCCAGGCCCACGAGCACCCCCTCGAAGAGGTTGGTCACCACGATCGCCGTGGCCGTGGCGAGCAGCACCACCGCCTCACCCCGGTGTGTCCGCCACAGCGCGTACACCGCCCGGGCCGGCAGCAGCTTCCAGCCCGCATGCAGCAGCACTCCGGCCAGCGCGGCGAGCGGTACGACCTCCAGTACCTGCGGGAAGGCGACCGCGAAGAGCAGCAGCCAGGCGCCGTGGAGCACCCGGGCCGCCCGGGTCCGCGCCCCGGCCTCCACGTTCGCGGCGCTGCGCACGATCACCGCGGTCATCGGCAGCGCCCCGAGCAGCCCGCACACGGTGTTCCCGAAGCCCTGGGCGACCAGTTCCCGGTCGTAGTCCGTCTTGGGGCCGTCGTGCATCCGGTCGACGGCGGCCGCGCTGAACAGCGTCTCGGCGGAGGCGATCAGCGCCAGCGCGGCCACGGTCCCCAGCGCCCCCGCCGAGGCCAGCACCTCGAAGTCGCCCGATGAGGGCAGCGCCACGGCCTCCAGCACTCCCGTCACCCGCACCCGCTCGACCGGCAGCCGCAGCAGCGCCGACGCGGCGGTGGCGGCCGCGGCCCCGACGAGCGCCCCCGGTACGAGCCGCCACCGGGCCGGCATCCGCCGCCAGGCGACCATCACGGCGATGGTCCCCGCGCCCAGCGCCACGGCCGCCCAGTCGGCCCGCGCCCCGAGCTCGTGCACCCCCGCCAGCTTCGCGAGGGTGTGCCCCGGAGCCTCCACCCCGCCCAGCGCGTACAGCTGCCCCGCGATGAGCACGAGCCCGATCCCGGCCAGCATCCCGTGCACGACGGCGACCGAGATCGCCCGGAACCACCGCCCGAGCCGCAGCACCCCCATGCCCAGCTGCACCACCCCGGCGGCCAGCACCAGCACCCCGAGCGCGGGCAGCCCGTAGGACCGCACCGCCTCGTAGACCAGCACCGTGAGCCCCGCGGCGGGCCCGCTCACCTGGAGCGAGCTCCCGCGGAACCACCCGGTGACCAGCCCGCCGACCACCCCGGTGACGATCCCCAACTCGGCCGGCACCCCGGAAGCGACCGCCACCCCCACACAGAGGGGCAGCGCGACCAGTGCGACGACCACGGACGCCCCGAAGTCTTCGCGAAACGTGCCGGCCCCAGGCATGCGAGAACCCCCTGTCACGCGGTGATGGATGGCACCCAGCGTGGTGGGCGCACTCACCGCCGCCCAAGTGCCCACGGAAGCCCTCGATGGCGCGTGCGCCGCTCACGCCCCGCACACACTCCCGCGGGCCCCGCAAACGCCGCGGCCCGGCAGTCCGCGAGGACCACCGGGCCGGCGTGGAGGCAGGCCGCCGACTGGGTCAGCGGTAGTTCACGAACTGGATCGCGAAGTCCAGGTCCTTGCCCTTGAGCAGTGCCTGGACCTCCTGCAGGTCGTCACGGCTCTTGGAGCTGACGCGCAGCTCGTCGCCCTGGACCTGGGCCTTGACGCCCTTGGGACCCTCGTCCCGGATGATCTTCGCGACCTTCTTGGCGTTCTCCTGGGAGATGCCCTCCTCGATCGTGGCGAAGATCTTGTACTCCTTGCCGGACAGCTGCGGCTCGCCGGCGTCCAGCGCCTTCAGCGAGATCCCGCGCTTGACCAGCTTGGTCTCGAAGACGTCCAGGACGGCCTTGACGCGCTCCTCGGAGTTCGCCTCCATCAGGATCTTGTCGCCGGACCAGGCGATCGTGGCGCCGGTGCCCTTGAAGTCGTAGCGCTGCGAGAGTTCCTTGGCGGCCTGGTTGAGGGCGTTGTCGACCTCCTGCCGCTCGACCTTCGAGACGATGTCGAAACTGGAGTCGGCCATGTGCTGTGGCTCCTTGAAGTCGGTTGTGGCGGCCCCGGAGGGCGCGGCCGGACGTTCCCGGCCCGCTCCGCAAAGCCTAGCCACCGCGCCCAGCCCCGGTGCTGATCAATCCGGTGGCGAAGCACCCCCAGTCATCAGGTATCGTTTACGTCGTTGCCAGGGAGCGCCGCCGCAAGGCGGAAAAAATGGCAGCAAATCTTGGCGGTGTGCCCGAGTGGCCAAAGGGAGCAGACTGTAAATCTGCCGGCTCAGCCTACCCAGGTTCGAACCCTGGCGCCGCCACGCGAGAGAGACCCCCGTTACTTGTAACGGGGGTCTTCTTCGCATTCCCGACGGGGCCGCTCACCGACCGCATCGTCACGCTCTCCCGTTCGTTCACCAAGGGTGAAATGGACATCTGACACACGGGGGAAGATCGGCGGCGGGGTACTCATCGCCCTGCTCGGGGCCGGCCTGCCCGCACTGGTGGGAGCGGCGCTCGACCCGCACGTCGGCGAGCCGTACCAGGAGACCAGGCTCTACTTCGGCACCGAGCGCCCCGGCGGCCGGGGTCCGGTCGGAGAGCGGGAGTTCATGCGGTTCCTGGACCGGGAGATCACCCCCGCCTTCCCTGAGGGACTGACCGTCCACGACGGGTACGGCCAGTGGCGGGGGAGCGACGGCAAGACCGTCCGCGAGACCTCCTACGAGGTGGTGCTGCTGTACCCCGAGAAGGAGGCCGACGAACGGAACGCACGGGTCGAGCGGATCCGGCGGGCGTACGAGAAGCAGTACCAGCAGGATTCGGTCGGGCGGTCGGACGACAAGGTCAGCGCCGCGTTCTGAGCCGCCCGGAGGGGCCCCGACGGGCCGTCAATTGCCCGCCACGTCCTTGACGGCCACCGGGACCGGCGTCGAGCCGGCCGTCAGCTCCAGCGTCAGCCCCGCCGTCGCCGGGGTCTCGACCAGCTCGGCCAGCACCGCCGCCACGTCGTCCCGCGGCACGGCTCCGCGCCCCGTGTGCGCCTCCAGGCGGACCAGGCCCGTACCGGCGTCGTCCACCAGCGAACCGGGGCGCAGCACCGTCCACTCCAGGCCCAGCCGGGTACGGACGTGGTCGTCGGCCTCGCCCTTGGCCCGCAGATAGGCGTCGAAGACGTCGTCGCCCTCATGCCGCGCGTCGGCGCCCATCGAAGAGACCATCAGGAAGCGGCGCACTCCCGCCCGTTCGGCCGCGTCGGCGAAGAGCACCGCCGCGCCCCGGTCCACGGTGTCCTTGCGCGCGATTCCGCTGCCCGGGCCGGCGCCGGCGGCGAACACCGCCACGTCCGCGCCGTGCAGGATGCCCGCCACGTGCTCGACCGACGCCGACTCCAGATCGCACAGCACCGGTTCGGCGTCCATCTCCCTGAGGTCGTCGCCCTGTGCCCGGTCGCGGATGATCCCCGCGACCTCGTACCCGCGCGCGGAGAGCAGGCGCTCCAGCCGCAGCGCGATCTGACCGTGTCCACCCGCGATGACGATGCGCATGTCCCGACCGTACGACGAGCCGGGCGCCCCCGCCCGCGAACGCACGGGAAACCTCAGGGACCGGGCTCCGTACGGCCCTGCCGGGGCAGGTCCAGGGCCACGGCGACGGCGGAGTCGCAGTACTCCCGTACGGCACTCGTACGGGCTACCACCCGCCCGCGGTGGATCACGATCCGGCTGTAGGCGAGGGAGAGCACGCCCGCGATCCGGTCCCCGCGCACGGCGAGCAGCTCCGCCGGGAACCCGGCCTCCACCCGCACCTCCGGCAGGCCCATGGCCTCGCGGGCGCAGGCGCTGACCGACTCGTAGGCCTCGCCCGCCCGCAGCCCGCCCTGGGAGGCCAGCAGGTACGCGGCCTCCAGCGGGTCACCGCGGCCGACCGGGTTCCCCGCGTCCCGCAGCGCCCCGCTGCCGGCCGCGACCCGCACCCCGGCGGCCCGCAGCAGCCGTACGGGCGCGGTGCGCAGCCCGCGGCGCTCCAGGGCCGCGCAGTCGCCCTGCGGGAGGCAGGTGACCCGTACGCCGGCGGCGGCCAGCTGGTCGGCGGCGCGGGTCGCCACGTCCAGGGGGAGCCGGGCCAGACCGCCGCAGGGGCCGATGGTGACCCCGGGGCGCAGTCCCCCCGCCATGGCCGCGAGCCGGGCGAGGCGGGCGGGGTCGTCACCGTCCGTGTGCAGGTCCACGGGGCAGCCGTGCTCGCCGGCGAGCTCCAGGACGGCTTCGAGGAAGCCGGTCGGGTCGGGGTCCAGGTCGGGGCAGCCGCCGATCACGGAGGCGCCCATCTTGACCGCGTCGCGCAGCATGGCGAGTCCGTCCACGCCGGCCACCCCGGTCAGCAACCGGGGGACGGCCACGGTGGTGAGGTCGGCGAGCCCGCGCAGGGAGCGGCGGGCCTGGAGCACGGCCTCCAGCGGGCCGAGGCCGTGCACGTCGCCGATCCGCACGTGGGAGCGCACGGCGGTGGCTCCGTGGCCCAGCTGGAGCAGGGCGGCCTCGGTGGCGCGGCGCTGGACCTCGTCGGGGGTGTAGGAGACGGGCCCCTCGCCGTCGGCGGTCAGAGCGGTGTCCCCGTGGGCGTGCGGCTCGGCCGGGGCGGGGAGCAGCAGGTACCCGCTCAGGTCCACCCGCGAGAGCGCGGGGGCGGGGAGGCTGCCCGCGGTGCCGACGGCCTGGATGCGGCCGCCGCTGAGGCGGACGTCGACGGTACGGCCGTCGGTGAGGCGGGCCCCGGCGAGCAGCAGGGTGGTGGCTTCGGCGGCGGCTGCGTTGCCGAGACCGCCGCCCTCGCCACGGCCGTTGCGCGGGGAGTGGAACGGCTGCTGCGGCTGGCTGTCGGACATCGCGCTCCTGCGGTGGCTCGGGCGGTTCCTGGGCCCCCGGCCGCGGCCCGCGGCCCAAGATCACGCAGCGTGCTCAGAGCCTAGGGCGCGGCGCACCCCGGTTCGCGGAAGAGCGCAATAGTCGTACCGGTGTGGTGCCCATGCGCTCCGGCGCGCGGGGGCGGCGTCGAGGGGGGAGTGCGCCGGGGGAGGGAGCCGCGTGGTGACCCCGGACACATTTCGGGTGAGAACGGGGGTGTGGGCGGCCCGGGCAGTGATCCGGGAAGGCCGGGGAACCCCCTCGGAGCCCGGTCCCCCCAAAGGATTTGGGCGATGGGCGGGCAACCGTGTAATGTCTTCATCGCTCGCCCCAATAGCTCAGTCGGTAGAGCGTCTCCATGGTAAGGAGAAGGTCTGCGGTTCGATTCCGCATTGGGGCTCTGGTGAGAGAGGTTCCCCACCCTCGGGTGGGGAGCTGATCACATCAAAGCGGCGTAGCTCAGTCGGTAGAGCAAGCGGCTCATAATCGCTGTGTCACCGGTTCAAGTCCGGTCGCCGCTACACACAGTAGCCGATTGCGGGGTCGGTCTCCCGATCGGCTACTCTTTTATGCGTTCATCCGTCCCATATTCCGTCAAGGAGCACTCACGTGGCTGCCACCGACGTCCGCCCGAAGATCACGCTGGCCTGCGTGGAGTGCAAGGAGCGGAACTACATCACCAAGAAGAACCGGCGTAACAACCCGGACCGCATGGAGATGAAGAAGCACTGCCCGCGCTGCAACTCGCACACCGCGCACCGCGAGACCCGCTGACCCCAGCGAAGTCTCGAATACAGGCACCGTCATGAGGTCGTCCCCGTCATCGGGGGGCGGCCTTGTGTCGTTTCCGCGGCCGGCTGACTGCGCGGACTGACTGCCCGGACGTTTACGCGTCCGAGCGTCAGCGCGTCTGATGGGCCACGTGCCTGGCCGCTGTTCGTTGTCTTGTCCTTGTGATTGCACCTGTTTCTTGTGGAGGTAGTGAGTCATGGCTCTCGACCAGTCCTTCGTGGGGCGGAGCTACCCGCCCACCGATCCGTATGAGGTCGGCCGGGAGAAGATCCGCGAATTCGCGGTCGCGGTGGGTGACGCCCATCCCGTCTACACGGACCCCGAAGCGGCCAAGGCGCACGGCTACCTCGATGTGATCGCTCCGCCGACTTTTGTGTTCGCCATCACGTTCGCCGCGGCGGGCCAGGTGATCGAGGACCCGCAGCTGGGGCTGGACTACAGCCGCGTGGTGCACGGCGACCAGAAGTTCACGTACTCCCGTCCCGTGCGTGCGGGTGACCGCCTCTCGGTGACCTCCACCATCGAGGCCGTGAAGTCGCTGGCGGGCAACGACATCATCGACATCCGCGGCGAGGTCCACGACGAGACCGGCGAGCACGTGGTGACGGCGTGGACGAAGCTCGTCTCCCGCGCCCCCGAGGAGGCCTGACATGGCAGCGCAGATCAAGTACGACGACGTCGAGGTCGGCACCGAACTGCCGGCGGCGTCCTTCCCCGTGACGCGCGCCACGCTGGTGCGGTACGCGGGCGCTTCCGGTGACTTCAACCCGATCCACTGGAACGAGAAGTTCGCCAAGGAGGTCGGACTGCCGGACGTGATCGCGCACGGCATGTTCACCATGGCCGAAGCGATCCGCGTGGTCACCGACTGGGCGGGCGACCCGGGCGCGGTGGTGGAGTACGGCGTGCGCTTCACGAAGCCGGTGGTGGTCCCGAACGACGACCAGGGCGGGCTGATCGAGGTGACGGCCAAGGTCGCGGCAAAGCTGGACGACAAGCGGGTCCGAGTGGACCTGACGGCGATGAGCGCGGGCCAGAAGGTCCTGGGCATGTCGCGCGCGGTGGTCGAACTGGCCTGACGGCGGGCGGCAGGCGGCAGGCGGCTCCGGTTGGGCGGGGTCGGGACTGCCGCGGGGTCCGTGTTGACCGGAATCAGAGAAGGCGCGGGGGGTTTCCCGTCAGTCCCATAGTCCTTCCGTGTCGGGCCGGCCTGTAAAGGGCGCTCCTCCTTCGTCGTCGCGTCGCTTCGCGATCGCCTTC